>JAJBUB010000123.1 GCA_020860575.1 Clostridiales bacterium
ATACTGACCAAGACCGGGCAGCAGAATTTTGCAGGGCGGGAGGGATTTCCTGCAAAATGGGGGAGGGTCTGCGGATTCCTTGGCTCCCTCTTTGAGGCGAAGTGCCGCCGTCAGGCGGTAGAGCTGTCAGCGAAGCTGACTGAGGAGCGCAGCAGGCACAATCATACAGCAGAAACCCGTCGGCGAATTCATCGGGAGTCAGTACGAATTCGCCGGTGGATTTTTGCTGAATGATTGTGTCTGCTGCTCTCCCTCCGCTCTCAAATTTGATTTCCACAATAACCCCTTTTCCCCACTTGTTGAACAGAGACAAATGTGCTATACTTTAATCTGTATGAATACGTCCCGCCCTGTGGGGCCGTGGGACGGTATGAAGGAGTGTAATCCATGAAGATCGTGGTTTTGGCGGGAGGCCTGTCGGGAGAGCGGAACGTCTCTCTCTCCTCCGGGGTCATGGTGGCCCAGGCTCTCCGGGGCTATGGACATGAGGTGGCGCTGGTGGATATGTTCTTCGGCCTGGAGGGCTGCACCGACAGCCTGGAGGACCGGTTCTATGCGCCCCTTCCGCTCGAGTGGCGGCGTGTGGCGGCGGAAGCCCCCGACCTGAAGGCGGTGCGGGCCAGCCGGGAGGACAAAAGTCCCTCTCTCTTTGGCCCCGGCGTGCTGGAGCTGTGCCGCATGGCGGACATCGTCTATCTGGCCCTCCACGGGGACGTGGGGGAGAACGGCAGCGTACAGGCCGCCTTTGACCTGATGGGCATCCCTTACACCGGCTCCGGCTCCTTCCCCAGCGCCATCGCCATGGATAAGGACCTGACCAAGCGGCTCATCGCCGACACGGGTGTTAAAACCCCGTCCTGGCGCAAGGTGGTGTATGCCGCCGGGGATATCCCCGCTCTGGTGGAGGAAACCGCCCTGCCGGTGGTGGTGAAGCCTCTGGATTCCGGCTCCTCCATCGGCGTGGCCATCGCGTCCACCAGAGAGGAGCTGGAGGCCGCTTTGACGGACTGCCTGAACTACGGCGGACGGGTGGTGCTGGAGCAGTACATCCGGGGCCGGGAGATCCAGATGGCCTGGCTGGAGGGCCACGTCCTCCCCTCCATCGAGATCATCCCCAAGGAGGGCTTTTACGACTACAAAAACAAGTATCAGCCCGGGGCCACTGTGGAGATCACCCCCTCTCCCATCCCACCGGAGTGGGAGGAGCGGATCGCCAGAGACACGAAAACGGTATTTGAGACGGTGGGGCTTTCCGTCTACGCCCGGGCGGACTTCATCGTCACCCAGGACGGCACCCCCTGGTTTTTGGAGATCAACACCCTGCCGGGGATGACCCCCACCAGCCTGGTCCCCCAGGAGGCCCAGGCGGCAGGCATCAGCTACGGCGATCTGTGCGAGATCGTCATCGAGCAGTCCCTGAAGGCCAGAGGCCGGGAGAGAGAGGAATAAGGACAGATGGAATCGATCACAGTTGCAGAGCTTCTGACCGCCGTGAACGGCGAGCTGCTCCAGCCCTACGACGAGCAGACATCTTTTGCCCAGGTGGACACGGACAGCCGGAAGATCACTCCCGGCTCCCTCTTTGTCCCCCTGGTAGGTGAGACCTTCGACGGCCACAGCTATCTGGACCAGGCCCTGGAGCAGGGCGCTGCGGGCTGTCTGACCCAGATGCCTATGGAGACCTATCGGCCTGACCGGTTCTATGTGCTGGTGGAGGACACCACCACCGCCCTGGGGGACCTGGCACGGTACTACCGGAGCCGGTTTGACATCAAGGTGATCGGCATCACCGGCAGCGTGGGCAAGACCACCACCAAGGATATGGTGGCCTCGGTCCTCAGCCGGAGGTACAACGTCCTCAAGACCCAGGGGAACTATAACAATAACATCGGCGTACCCAAGACCCTCTTCGGTCTCAACGCCTCCCATCAGGTGGCGGTGGTGGAGATGGGGATGAACCACATGGGGGAGATCGACTACCTCACCCGCATCGCCCAGCCGGACATCGCCATCATCACCAACATCGGGGACGCCCACATCGAGAACCTGGGCAGCCGGGAGAACACCCTCCGGGCCAAGGCGGAGATCTTCAACGGCATGAAGCCGGAGGGGATGGCGGTGCTCAATGGAGACGACCCGCTGCTGGTCCAGCTGGACGGGGTGCTCATCCACCCTATCACCTGGTACGGGGAGAGCGAGCGCTGCGCCTTCCGCTGCACCTCCATCACCGAGACGGGCCGGGACTGCATGGCCCTGGAGGCGGAGACCCCGGAGGGGAGCCTCGCCGCCACCATCCACTGTCTGGGCCGGCACCTGCTGTACCCCGCCCTGTCGGCGGCGGCGGTGGGCAGCCTGCTGGGGCTGACCAACGAGGAAATTCAGGCGGGCATCGAGGACTTCGTCCCCACCAAAATGCGGATGGACGTGGTGCGCTGTCCGGGAGGCGTGACCATCCTCAACGACACCTATAACGCCAACCCCCAGTCCATGCGGGCGGCGGTGGACGTGCTGGTGAACTACTCCGGCAGCAGCCGTATCGCCGTTCTGGGGGATATGCTGGAGCTGGGGGACCTGGGTCCCGTCCTCCACGAGAGCGTGGGGACCTTTGTGGGGGCCTCCACGGTGGACTGTCTCATCACGGTGGGCAAGCTGGGGGCCTATATCGCCCAAGGCGCCCGGGAGACGGGCATGGAGCAGGTCTACGACTGCCCGGACAAGGAGAGCGCCAAGGTGGCGCTGGCCCAGGTGCTACAGCCTGGCTCCGTGGTGCTGTGCAAGGCCAGCCGTGGCATGAAATTTGAGGAGCTGGTGGACTACCTGAAACGGCTCGCCGCCAGCGAGTGATACTGTATGATCGACATTACCGTACAAAATCTGGTCAAATCCTTCGAGGTGGGGGAAAACCTGCTGGACGGATTGACCTTTCAGGTGAACGCAGGAGAACGGGTGGGCATCCTGGGCAAAAACGGCTGCGGCAAGACCACCCTGTTCAAGATCATCACTGTGGAGTACGACTGGGACGAGGGCCAGGTGACGGTGGCACCGGGGAAAAAGGTGGGACTCATCTCCCAAATTCCCCACTACCCCCAGGGCTACTCGGTGGAGGATGTGCTGGACACCGCCTTCCGCCATCTCCGGGAGAAGGAGCGGGAGCTGGCCGAACTGGAGGAGCGGATGGCCCGGGGGGACGCGGACCGGGAGACCCTGGCCCGCTACGACAGCCTCTCCCAGTCCTACCTCACTGCCGGGGGCTACAGCACCCAGGTCCAGAAGGGGAAGGTGGCAAACGGCCTCCAGATTTCCCAGGAAATGCGGCGGCAACCCTTTGACGAGCTTTCCGGCGGGGAAAAGACCCGGGTGAACCTGGCCCGGCTCATCCTGGAGGACACGGACATCCTGCTCTTGGACGAGCCGACGAACCACCTGGACCTCCGGGCTACGGAGTGGCTGGAGGAATATCTTGACTCCTTCCGGGGCACCGTCCTGGCCATCTCCCACGACCGCTATTTCCTGGACCGGGTGGTGAAACGCATTATAGAGATCGACCGGGGGAGGGCCAGCTTCTACTCCGGCAACTATTCCTTTTATGTGGTGGAGAAGGAGCGCCGCTATCAGGAGCAGCTCCGCCAGTACGAAAAGGAGCAGGCAAAGGTGGCCCAGCTGGAGGAAGCCGCCGAGAAAATGCGGATGTGGGCCTTCAAGGGGATGGACAAGACCTATAAACGGGTGTTCTCCATGGAAAAGCGCATCCAGCGGCTCCAGACCCAGGATAAGCCCATCGGCCCGGAAAAGACCATGACCGTGGGCTTCGGGGAGCGGGAGTTCCGGGGAGATATGCTCTTCACCGTCTCCAACCTCTCCAAGTCCTTCGGGGAGCGGACCCTGTTCTCCGGCTGGAGCGCGGAGGTGCTGGGGGGCGAGCGCATCGCCCGGTTGGGGGACAACGGCACCGGCAAGACCACCTTTCTGAAGATTCTCCTGGGGGACGAGACGCCGGACACCGGAAAGATACGCTTCGGCCCCACCGTCAAGACGGGCTATCTCCCCCAGATCGTCCGGTTCGACCACCCGGAGCGGAACCTGGTGGACACCCTCATCTGGGAAGACAACTGCTCCGCCCAGGAGGCCAGGGACCGGCTGGGGGCCTTCCGGTTCCGGGGAGAGGACGTGTTCAAGCCGGTGGGCGCTCTCTCCGGCGGGGAGCTGTCCCGGCTCAAGCTGTGTCAGCTCATGGCAAAGAACATCAACCTCCTGGTGCTGGACGAGCCCACCAACCATCTGGACATCGCCTCCCGGGAGTGGATCGAAAACGCCGTGGAGGCCTACGAGGGGGCGCTGCTCTTCGTCTCCCACGACCGGTACTTTATCAACCGCTTCGCCACCCGTATCTGGATGCTGGAGGACGGGAAGATCACCGACTTCCGGGGCAACTACGAGCAATGGCAGCAGAAAAAGGCCCGGGAGGCGGAGCTGCGCAACGCCGTGAAGCCCCAGCAGCCGGAGAAAAAGCCCCGGAAGGAGAAGCCCTCCGGCGGCACCAAGCAGCTGGAGAAGGAGCTTCGGGCCACAGAGCGGCAGATACAGCGTCTGGAGGAACAGAGCGCCGCCCTTTCCGATGAGATGGAGGCTCACGCCTCGGACTATAAAAAGCTCCAGGAGCTGACGGAGCAGCAGTCCGCCCTGGAGACAGAGCTGACGGAGGCATACGAGCGATGGGAAAGCCTGTCCGAACGGCTGGGAGGATGAGTATGTTGACCCGCGTCCTGTTGGGCCTGCTCCTGTTGGGCCTCGGGTGCTTCCTGGCGCTGGAGGGGGTCGTCATCGCCGGGTCCCACAGCGATCTGAGGGACGACCCGGACGCCGTCATCATCCTGGGCTGCAAGATCTGGGGAGAGGAGCCGTCTCCCGCCCTCCGGCGGCGGCTGGACACCGCCCTGGACTATCTGGAGGAGCTGGAGAGCCGGGGCGTCTGCCCCGTCATCGTGGTCAGCGGCGGCCAGGGGGACGACGAACCGGTCAGCGAGGCCCGGTCCATGGCGGACTACCTGACCGCCCACGGTATCGACGAGCGCCGGATTCTCCTGGAGGACCAGTCCACCAACACCCTGGAAAACCTGAAATACGCGTCGGCGCTGCTGGCGGAGCAGGGGATAGACGGGGGACACCTGACCGTCGTCTCCAACGGCTTTCACCTGACCCGGGTGCGGCTGCTGGCGGGGCGGCTGGGGCTGGACTGCTCCACGCTGAGCGCCCCCATGCCGGACTGGCCCTCCCGCATCTATTCCACCGCCCGGGAGGCCTTCGCCCTGGTGAAGTCCTTCCTTTTGGACCGGTAAGCCCTTTTCTTCCCTATTATTTACAAAATTGTAACGACAAGAGGCACTATGCAGGATAAACTGGAACAACTAGACCAGCGCTACAGCGCCCTCCAGGCCAGGCTCTCCGCCCCGGAGACCTACAGCGACGCCGGGGAGGTGGCCCGGCTCAACCGGGAGCTGGCGGAAATCGAGGAGGTCGTGCAGACCTACCGGCAGCAGCAGGCGGCCCAGGCCGCCGTCGCCGCCGCCCAGGAGCTGATGAACGAGCCGGACCCGGAGCTGCGGGAGCTGGCCCGGGAGGAGCTGCGGGAGGGGAAGGAGCGGCTGGAGGCCCTGAACCGCCAGCTACAGCTGCTGCTGCTCCCCAAGGACCCCAACGACGACAAGCCCGTCATCGTGGAGATACGGGCGGGGGTCGGGGGAGAGGAGGCGGCTCTGTTCGCCCACTCCCTCTACCGGATGTACGCCATGTACGCC
>JAJBUB010000015.1 GCA_020860575.1 Clostridiales bacterium
CAGCCGCCCCACGCCCCAGGCTGAGCCGATGCGCCGGACGCCCTCCACCGGGTCGGTCACGTCCTCCCGCCTCAGCTCCGGCGCTTCTGGGAACAGAGGCCGCACCGTCTCCCAAAAGACCACCAGCACCGGCCCGGAACCAACAGGGTCGGTGAGCAGGTTTCCCGTGTCCCCCAGGGCGGTCAGCCAGATGTGCCGCTCTCCCCACTCCAGCCGTACCGGCAGCAAATGACGTCCCCGCTCCGGGGCCAGCCGTCGGAGGGCGGTACAGCACAGCCAGTAGCACACCGCCCCTGCCAGGAGCAGCGCCTTCCAGTCCGGGCCGGTGACCGGGACGCCGTTGGGGTAGGTCAGCCCGGTGGGCCAGAGAAAGGCCACCAAAAGGAGTACCCCCGCCAGGGCACAGGACAGGGCCAGCAGCAGGAGAAACAACCGGGGCCAGCCCTTCCGTCGTCCAAAGGCCGTTGATGTCATCACCCCTCCCCACAGCACCCGACAGACCGGCCAGGCCAGCCACTCCAGCCCAGGGAGAAACACCAGCACCGCATAAGCTCCCCCCAGCGCCCCGCCTGCCAGCAGTCGCGTCCGTCGGAAGGGAGCCGCCGCCAGCCCGGCCACAGAGCGCAGGAGAAGATAGTCCAGCGCCCCGTTGAGCAGAAAGACGGTGTCCACATAGATAACGGTCATGGTATCCCCTCCGTCGGTCGGACAAGGCGGGTTGTCCCGCTGATAGAGAGTATAAACCTCTCCGGCAGAAAAACCGGTCTAAGCCGGGATGGGGGAACGGGGCGGTTTGGCCGGAGAGAGAACGGAAAACGCCCCGCCCTCCCATTTTTCGGGAGAACGGGGCGTGATTTGCTCCGGTTCAATTGAATTTGTAGATTTTCTGGGCGATGCGGTACAGCCCCACGCTGATCTTCCGTCCCTGGTAGCCGGGGATGTTGGAGAACATGGACAGGGAGCGGTAGCGCATTTTGCGGTAGAGCTTGAGGTCCTTTTCCTTCAGATAGGCCCACAGCTCCTGCTTTTTCTGGTAATTCTCCTCTGTGCCGGAGATGAGCAGGAACATGGAGGAGATGGTCATCATCATGGATAGATAGCGGCACATATACTGATAGAGCTTGTGATTGGTCTGGCGCAGGCTCATCACATCGCAGCAGTCCAGCATGATCTTGGTAATCTTCACCTGCTGGTCCACCCGGCGCACCATGACCGACTCGTTAACGCTCTGGTCCTGGCGGCCGATGAAGTAGCGATAGAAGTCCAGATTCATGTAGTACATCGTCTTGACCCAGGGCAGGGGCTGATAGACGAAGATATTGTCTACATAGAAGGTGTGCTTGGGCAGCTCCATCCCGCAGTCCCGGAGCATCTGCGTCCGGTAGAATACCGAGTGCATCAGCAGATATTCCGACGGACTCCACCGGCCCACGTCCTCCCAGCCAAAGACGGTGTTTTCGGGAAACACATGGGTATAGCGGACAACATGGCGGGTATTGTCCAGGACGTGCTCGTAGACGTAGTTGCAAATCAGAAGATCGACCTCGGTCCCGTTGCTGACCCAGGTGCGAAGGGTGTCCATCACCTGTTTCAGTGCGTCGGTATCCGCCCAATCGTCCGAGTCCACCACCTTATAGTAAATCCCGGCTGCATGGCGGACACCCTGGTTGACGCCCTCTCCGTGGCCGCCGTTGGGCTGGTGGATGACCCGGACGATATCCGGGTATTGCTGCGCGTAGCGGTCTGCAATGGCCGGGGTGTCGTCGGTAGAGCCGTCGTCGATGAGAATGATCTCCGCCTCGTCTCCGGCGGTGAGCAGGGTTTCGATACAGTGGTCCATGTACTCCGCTGAATTATAGCAGGGTACAGCAAAGGTGATCAGCTTCAAGGGGGTCCGCTCCTTTTCTTTTGTCTTTGGTCAAATGCCGTTCTCTCCGGTCGTCTGAGGTTCACAGCCTGTTCAGTATAACACAGTTCTTTCCTTCTGTTAAGAGAAAACGGGTTAAATTTTTCGTAAACTAACCCCTGGAAGGCAGCAGCACCGGCTGGAGCTGCTCCCCCTCCAGGGCCTTCCGGGCGGCGTCCGGGATCAGCTCCATCCGGGACACCAGGGAGTTTGGCTTCTTCACCGGATCGTCCTGCCGGAAGGGGACGCAGTAATACCCCTTGCGGCTGAGCAGATCGCCCAGATTTCGCAGGGAGACGGACAGCCCGTCGTTGGTAGAGGGAGCCAGCAGCACCGGGCCGCTGTTGCGCAAATGCGCCTTGGCCGCCATGGTGACGGCGGTGTCGGTAATGCCCGAGGCCAGCTTGCCCAGGGTGTTACCGGTACAGGGGGCGATAATAAGCAGATCCAGCAGGTGCTTCGGCCCGATCGGCTCCACCTGGACGATGGTGTCCAGCACCGGATGGCCGCAGAGGGTCTCCAACTGCGTTCGAAGGGCCTGATTCGTCCCAAAGCGGGTGTCCTGGCGTCCGCTGTTCTCCGACAGAATAGGGATGATTGAGCCGCACTGAGGGGCCAACTGCTCCAGTGCGGCGATCGTCTGCGCGTGGGTGCAGTAGGAGCCGCACATGGCGAATCCTACCCTTGCCTCTTCCAGTCTCATACTTCCAGCTCCTGCAAAATGTGATAGACTGTGTCCCGGATGATCTTCCCCGAGGTGGCGGGGGCGGTCTTTCCGGGGAGGGACAGCGCCCAGATGGCCTTGACCCCCAACTGAGCCGCCGCCTTCCGGTCCACCCCTCCCGGCCTGGATGCCAGATCGATCACCAGACAATCTTCCTTCAGGTCCAGCAGCTGGGGAACGTCCAGCACCCGGGCGGGGACAGTATTGATGACCAGATCATAGCTGCCCAGCCAGCCGGTGAGCTGGCCGGTGTGCTCCGGGGTGTAGCCGTAGGCCTCGATCCAGGCCAGGTCTCCATACTTCCGGGCGGAGACGGTGACCCTCGCCCCCAGTCCCCGGAGTCGGTGGGCCAGTATCTTCCCGATACGGCCGAAGCCGATGACCAGCACCCGGAGACCGTACAGGGTCGTGGGCAGCTCCTCCATGGCGATCTGAATCGCCCCCTCCGCTGTGGGAACAGCGTTGGCCACTGCCAGCTCCTCCCGCTCAAAGTAGTCCCGGAGGATCAGCTGCCGCTGCTCTGCCTGGACCCGCATCTGGGGCGTCACCCGTCCGGCGCAGACCACTTGCCCCGGGTTCAGCTCCCCCAGCAGCTCCTCCACAGGGATGCGCAGGTCGGAGAGTGCCGCGTTCAGGATGCCCCGCTCTGCCGTTACCGGCAGCGGGAGGATGACGCAGTCCGCCTGTTCGATGCCCTTGACAGTATCCGAGCCGGACAGCAGCCCCGGCTCCGGCCGATGTTCCATAGCATAGGTCTGGACGGCGTGGCCGTCCTCCTGGAGCATCTGCGCCAGCTTCACCTGGCGCAGATCACCTCCTACGACCCAGAATTGCAGTGTACGACGCATTTTGATCTTCCACCATCCTTTCTCATGCTGGGATGGCACATTCTATGCGTCTCCCCTCTCCGGGTGTGCGGTCTCTTCAGCCTCAGTTCAGAAAAAATCTTCTGTCTTTGACATACTCCATCTTCCTTTTTTCTTTTTACGTCCGTCCGCATTATTTTTCTTGCATCTTCCCGCTTCATCGTATATAATGTTCTTTATTAAACAGCCCCTTGGGCTGTTTCCTGCGGTAAAGGCCGCAGCATCCAAGGAGGTATGTTTTGTCGGGAGCGTCCTGCTTCCGGTGAAATACACAGGAGGGCAAGATCACCATGAATCTATTTAAGAAAAAGCAATCAAAAGCCGCAGTCCAGGATGATCTGGGCACCATGTCCATCCGCCGCGGTCAGGAGGCTGAGGAGGCGGCAGCCCGGAAGAAAAAAGGACGGCTCTATCTCGCCATCGGCATCGTCGTGGCGGTACTGGTCGCCGCTCTGCTGATCTGGGATTCCGGCATGTTCCAGCGGTACGCACCCGCCTACACCGTGGGCAGCGAGAGCTTCAGCGTCACCGATATTGACTACTATTTCTACAATGAGTACAGCAGCATCTACACCTACGCCTCCTATTATGGTCTGGATACAGACACCGGTCTGAAGGATCAGGAGGTCAGCGACGGCATGACCTGGTACGACTACATTCTCTCCGATGTGGAGGCCACTCTGGATGAGGTAGGCGTACTGCTGGCCGATGCCAAGGCGAACAACTATACCATCTCCGACGAAGCCCAGGAGAACATCGACGCCGTCCTGGACGACATCAAGACCAGCGCCGCCGAGTACGGCGTGGATCAGGGCACCTACCTGACCTACTGCTACGGCAAGTATATGACAGTCTCCACCTTCAAGCGGGCGGTCACCGAGTACTATACCGCCTATGACTACGCCTCCTACCTCCAGGAGAGCTATGAGGTCACCGAGGACGACATGGACGAGTACTATCAGGAGAACGCCGCCTCCTTCGACGACTTCGAGTACGAGGGCTATTATATCTCCCTGGGCCTGACCACCGAGTATGACGACGACGGCAACGCCCTGGACTTTGACGCGGACGAGCTGGCCGCCGCCCAGGAGACCCTGGAGGCCAACGCCGATGCTCTGGTCGAGGCGCTGGAGTCCGGCGATGAGGAGACGGTCGCCACCCTGGTAGAGGAGTTGGGCGCCAGCGATGTCAGCGGCCTGTCCTCCACCACCCTCTCCTACTACGCCTTTGGCACCTGGGTGACCGATGAGGAGCGCACCGAGGGCGAGGTCGGCAAGGTAGAGGTCACCTCCACCGATTCCAACGACGAGGAATATCTCAGCGGCTACTACGTCGTCCGGTTTGACAGCCGCACCCTGGACGAGTACTACGCCCCCAGCTTCTACAATATGCTCATCCAGGCGGATACCGTGGAGAGCGACGACGAGGATGACGACTCCTCCAGCACCACCGAGTACGATTACGACACCGCTCTCGCCGAGGCCCAGGCCCTGGTGGATGAGTGGCAGGAGAACGGCGGCAGCGCCGAGGACTTCCTGACCATGGCGGAGGAGAACACCGACGGCTCCACCACCGAATATACCGATGTGAACAAGGGCGACCAGAACGACGAGGTGGACGCCTGGCTGTTCGACAGCGAGCATGAGGTGGGCGACTATGACATCGTTCAGGACACCACCCTCCACGGCTATCGGGTAGTCTACTTCACCGGCTACAGCGATTTGTATTCCTGGCAGCTGGACGCGGACAGCGCCATCCGCAGCGACCGTTACAGCGCCTGGATCGATGAGTCCATCGAGGCCGCCGCCAGCAGCGCGTCCTCCTTCATCGACGACGTGGCCACCGCTCTGGCCTGAGTCTGATTCCACGCATAATTGTATCCCTCCCCTGCCAGACTGGCAGGGGAGGGATTTTTTTGGATTCGTCAGGAAAACGCTGGAGATGGGCGGTCTCCGGAGGACTGGCGGGGCTGGCCAACGGGCTGTTCGGAGGCGGCGGCGGGATGATTCTGGTGCCGCTGCTGCTCCGGTGGGTGAAGCTGGAGGAGAAACGGGCCATTGCCTCCTCGGTGGCGATCATCCTGCCCCTGTGCTTGGTCTCGGCGGCAGTCTACTGGTGGCAGGGGGCGCTGGACTGGCTCCAGGCGCTCCCCTATCTGCTGGGTGGCTGGCTGGGCGGGACGGTTGGAGGACGGCTGTTTCGAAAAGCCTCTCCCCGGCTGCTGCGGACCCTGTTCGCCCTGTTTCTGCTGTATGGAGG
>JAJBUB010000097.1 GCA_020860575.1 Clostridiales bacterium
TGGGCGGACATGATTTTGTCGGTCTCCTCGATCAAAGTGGGGATGAACCGCAGGGCGATGGACATCATCATGGCCAGCTCGTGGATGGGCAGTTTCAGCTTTTTCAGAGGGCTCAGGAGATTTTCTAACCCATCGGTCAACATGATGGGGGAGGTGGTATATGTCAGCAAAAAGGTGCAGCAGATCAGCAGCACAATGCGTAGCACCATAAACAGGGCGGACCAGAGCCCCTCCACCGTGATTTTCAAAATGCCCCACTGCCACAGCACCTGGCCGCCTGTGTAAAACATATTCAGAAGGGCGGTGAATACAATTAAAATCAAAATGGGCCGCAGGCCCTTGAACAGGGCTTTCGGGCGGACCTTGGAGATGGCCACATACGCGACCAGCGCGGCGATCAGCACCAGGTAAGCGACCAGCCCCTTGGCCAGGAACAGGGCCACGATATATAATATGGTAACAATCAGCTTGGTGCGGGGGTCCAGGCGGTGGATCAGGGTGTTGCCGGGAAAGTACTGCCCAAGAGTGATGTCCTTCAGCGCCATTTACCGCCCCTCCTTGTTTGCCAGCGCCGCCAGAATGGCGTCTTTGGCCTGTTCCACTGTGTAGACGGAGGGGTCCACGGGCAGGCCCAAACGGTGCAGCCTGTGGAACACCCGGGTCATTTCAGGCACGCCAAGGCCCATATCCTCCAGCTGGGGGCCGTGGGAGAAGACCTCCCTGGGGGTGCCGGAGTAGCGCAGCTGCCCGTCGCAGATGACCACCAGGCGGTCCACATTCTGGGCCACCTCCTCCATAGAGTGGGAGACCAGGATGATGGTGGCCTGCTGATCCTGCTGGTAGGTGCGAATATTTGACAAAATTTCCCTGCTCCCGGCGGGGTCCAGTCCGGCGGTGGGCTCGTCCAGCACCAGCACCTATGGCTCCATAGCGATCACGCCGGCGATGGCCGCCCGGCGCTTTTGTCCTCCGGAGAGGTCGAAGGGGGATTTGTCCAGCAGCGCCTCCTCCAGCCCCACAAATTCCGCCGCCTTGCGGACCCGGCGGTCGATTTCCCCGTCCTCCAGGCCCATGTTTTTCGGGCCGAAGGCGATGTCCTTGTACACCGTTTCAGCAAACAGCTGGTACTCCGGGAACTGGAACACCAGCCCCACCTGAAACCGGGCGTTCCGGGTCAGGGCCTTGTCGCTCCAGATGTCCTGGCCGTTGAGCAAAACCCGGCCGGAGGTGGGCTTTAAAAGGCCGTTTAGATGTTGGATCAGGGTGGATTTTCCGGACCCTGTGCGGCCAATAACGCCCAGGTATTCCCCCGGATAGGCGGCAAAGTCCACGTCGATCAGAGCGTCGTGCTGAAAGGGCGTGCCGGAGGAGTAGGTATGGCATAATTTTTCGGTTTGCAGTATGGGATCCATAGTTTCCGTCCTTGTTTCAAACGCTCAGCCGCCCAGCAGCTTTTGCAAAGCCTGCACACATTCCTCGTCGTTCAGCACGTCCAGGGGGACGTCCAGCCCCGCCTGGCGCAGCTGCCACATCAGGGCGACGGACTCCGGAACGGCCAGGTCCAGAGAGCGCAGCAGCTCCACCTGCTGAAAAATCTGGCGCGGGGAGCCGTCTGCCGCCACCTTCCCCTGGGACATGACGATGACCCGGTCGGCCTGGGCGGCCTCGTCCATGTGGTGGGTGATCAAGACAACAGTCACGCCCACCCGCCGGTTCAGGTCCTTCACCGTGGCCATCACATCCCTGCGGCCCACCGGGTCCAGCATGGCGGTGGCCTCGTCCAGCACCAGGCAGCGGGGGCGAATGGCGATGACCCCGGCGATGGCCACCCGCTGCTTTTGCCCGCCGGAGAGCAGGTGGGGGGCGTGCTGGGCGAAAGCCGTCATGTCCACCAGCTTCAAAGCCAGGTCCACCCGCTCCCGAATCTCCTCCGGGGGCAGGCCCATGTTCTCCGGGGCGAAGGCCACATCCTCCTCCACCACATTGGCGACGATCTGGTTGTCCGGGTTCTGAAACACCATCCCCACCGTCCGCCGGATGTCCAGCAGCCGGTCCTCGTCCGCCGTGTCGATGCCGTCTACATAGACGGCGCCGCCGGTGGGCAGCAAAATGGCGTTCATGTGCTTGGCCAGAGTGGACTTGCCGGAGCCGTTATGGCCCAGCACCGCCACAAAGGAGCCGGCCTCGATTTGCAGGTTCAGGCCGTCCAGCACGATGGGGGCCACGCCCTCCTCGGTGGTGTAGGAAAAGGTTAGGTCCCTGGTTTCGATCATAGCGCTCATGGCTGCTTCTCCTTTGTCCACCGGCCTGTGGCCCCGCAGGGCAAAATCAGGCCACTGGCGGTGACAGGCAGGCCCAGCTCCTCGCTCCGGGCGCCGCCGCCGTACCGCCGCGTCAGAACAGACTCTAAAAGGTAGGTCAGCACAGCCGGAGCCAGCCCTGTGGTGTAGGAGTTGATGAGGAAGAACAGGGGCTGGTCAGAGAGCACCTGGGCGGTCAGCTCCACAAAGTCCCACAGGTTTTCCTCCAGCTTCCACACCTCGCCGGAGGGGCCCCGTCCGTAGGAGGGCGGGTCCATAATCACCGCGTCATACCTGCGGCCCCGGCGGATCTCCCGCTCTACAAATTTGGCGCAGTCGTCCACGATCCAGCGGATGGGCCGGTCCTCCAGGCCGGAGGCGGCGGCGTTTTCCCTGGCCCAGGCCACCATGCCGCGGGCCGCGTCCACATGGCACACGCTGGCCCCCGCGGCGGCGCAGGCCACGGTGGCGCCGCCGGTGTAGGCGAACAGGTTCAATACGCGGATGGGCCGCCCGGCGCTGCGAATCTGCTGCGCGGCAAAGTCCCAGTTGGCGGCCTGTTCCGGGAACAGGCCGGTGTGCTTAAAGTTCGTGGGCTTGACATGAAAGGTCAAATTTTTGTATGTCACCGTCCACCGTTCCGGCAGCCGGTTTCTTTCCCAGCCCCCGCCGCCGGAGCGGGAGCGGACATAGCGGGCGTCGTACCGGTTCCAGCCGGGGTGGGTGCGGCTGGTGTGCCAGATGGCCTGTGGATCGGGGCGCACCAAGGTATAACTGCCCCAGCGCTCCAGCTTTTCCCCGCTGGAGCAGTCCAGCAGCTCGTAATCCTTCCAGCCGTCAGAAACCCACATAATTCCACCAATCCTCAGAATAACATACTTCATTATTATACTATGGCAGCCCGCCGCCGTCAACTGATTTTTCAATCGTCAACCTATGTAATCCCCATAGGGGAATCTGCCGGTTCTGTATTGCTTTTTTGCCTCAAAGCCGATATAATAGGGATAAAAAGAACAGAGAGGGGAACTCCCCATGAGCACGATGGAAAACCACTTTCGCACAGTGGCGTTTGGCGGATTTTGCAAGCAGGATGTTTTGAGTTATATCACAGAGGCGGAAAAAAAGCGGCAAAAGCAGCTGGCCGATTTAAACCGGCAGGTGCAGCAGGCCTCTGAGCAGCGGGACGCGCTGGACAGGCAGCGCCAGCAGGCCCAGCAGGAGAGCCGGGCGGCCCAGGAGCAGCTGGCCCGGCTCCAGGAGGAGCAGGACGGCTGCGCCAGAGAATTGGAACAGACCAGGCAGGCCCTGGCGCAGCTGGAACAGCAATACGCCCAGGCCGGCGCCCGCCTGGCGGAGCTGGAGGCCCGGCTGCCCCAACTGGAGCAGGACGCCAAGGCCTTTGCCGCGTTGAAGGAGCGCACGGCCACCATCGAATTGGAGGCCCACCGCCAGGCCCAGGAGACCGTGACCCAGGCGGAGGGGGAGGCCCAGAGCCTGCTGGCCCAGGCCAGCGCCCAGGCGGAACAGACAGTGACCCAGGCCCAGGAACAGGCGGAGCGCCAGGCGGCCCAGCTGTTGGAGCAGGCGCAGGAGCAGGCGGCCCAAACGGTGGAACAGGCCGAGAGCCGGGCCAGTGCGGCTGTGGAGCAGGCCGAGAGCCACTCGGCCCAGGTGCACAGCGAGCTGGAGCAATGGGTGAGAGGGGTAGAGAACAGCTATCAGGCCCTGCGGAGCGATATGACCAGAGTGCTGACCCAGCTGGACCGGGAGCTGGCGGACAGCCGACAGGTGCTGGAGCGGGTGGAACCGGCCATGCGGCCCCACGACGAGGCCCTGGCCGCCCTGCTGGAGATCTGCCCGGCATCTGGAGAGGAGGAGTCCCATGTCTGAGTATCAAATTCACACCAGCTGCCTGGAGGACGCCATTGGGCAGCTGCACGCCGGAGACCGGGTTTTGCTGACCGGCACGATTTTTACCGCCAGAGACGCCGCCCACAAGCGGCTGTTTGAGCTGCTGGACAGGGGAGAGCCCCTGCCCATCCCCATAAAGGGCAGCGTGATTTACTACGCCGGGCCGACCCCCGGCCAGCAGGGAATGGCGGTGGGCGCCTGCGGCCCCACCACGGCCAGCCGCATGGACAAATTCGCCCCCCGCCTGCTGAAGCTGGGGCTTTTGGCCATGATCGGGAAGGGGGAGCGCTCCCCCGAGGTGCAGCAGGCCATCGTGCTCAATGGCGCGTGCTACTTTGCCGCCGTGGGGGGCGCGGGGGCGCTGATCGCCCGGTGCATCAAATCCGCCCAGGTGGTGGCCTTTGAGGACTTGGGGTGCGAGTCCATCAAGCGCATGGAGATCGAAAAGCTGCCCCTGACGGTAGCCATCGACGCCAACGGGGGGAACCTGTACCGCAGCGGGCGGGAGGAGTACCGGCTTGCTTAGCCGCCCTTTTTTGTGAAGGCTAAAAAACGATTGACAAAACCACAGCTGTGGAGCATATCAACCACGGAATAGAAAAGCCCCGGAGTTCGCACCTCCGGGGCTTTTCGCGTGCCCGCATGGACACTCCCATCTTTTTTGCCTGTGGTTACTATAGCACAGCCTATAGGTGAAGTCAAGCGTTTGGATCAACGATTCTGTTACACATACCATGTTCAATTTACACTTGCAATTATCGTTAATTTATGATACAATACAGTATATTAGGAAAAAGAGGGGAACGAACCAATCCACAGCATCCTCTACATTGTAGCACATGTCCTTGGAGAGGGACACTGAAAACTACTACTCTATAATATAAGGAGATCTACTCATGAAAAAACGCTTTTTATCACTTTTTATTTCATTTGCATTGCTTGCTTCAATAATGGTAACAGCCTCATTTGCAACTGATATGGACAGTAGCAGGGACGATTCTGTGCAATTAGTAGCGAGTGATGGGAGTGTAATAAGTATTGATTCCGCAGAATACGATGAATTAGTTTCCATAAGTACAACTAGCGCAGCAGACACCATGCTTCCCTTTGAGGATGTTGCTGAAGATGACTGGTATTATAGCTATGTCGTACATGCGTATCAGGCGGGAATAGTATATGGGACCGGTGAATCAACTTTTTCTCCAAACGAAACATTGACCAGAGAAATGTTCATAACAATGCTGGGCCGTCTGTACAGCATTGATGCCAGTATTTATGAGGACACTACTACTGATTTTACTGATGTATCCGTCGGTGAATGGTATTCGCCTTATATTGCGTGGGCCGTTCAGGCCAATATTGTAAAGGGGTTGGATGAGGACACCTTTGGCCTTGGAGAGGCAGTATCGCGGGAACAGATGGCGACATTCATTGCACGCTATATAGACAATGTTGGAGGCAAACTGGAATTGGTGGAAAATCCCGTAGCGGCGTTTCAGGATGTAGACAGTGTCTCCGACTGGGCTATGGAGGGACTTGAGCTTGTGAGGGTTTCTGGAATTATTCAGGGTGATGAAAATGGAAACTTTAATCCGCAAATGTCAGCAACAAGAGCTGAAGCAGCTGCGGTCATTATTCGGCTGCGGGATAATCTGCCTGATGACGTGCCTGCTGATACAAAGAATTTTAACTTGATTTCTCTCGAAAATGTTTCATCAGTTGAGATCAAGTCTTTGGCTGGAGAAGAAGCGACAAGCTATATCATCTCTACCGATTGTGAAGACCTGCTTGCTTACATCAATGCCGCATCTGTATTATCCTTCGAGTCTGTGCCAGGCACAACGGGGTGGATCTACTGGATCAGTTTCTATGGAAGCGATGGTAATTATTTGACTGGATATCGTTTTGAGACGAATTGGATCGAAGTAAATACCGTTCGGTATTATGTAGAAGAAGACTATTTCCTGCCATTGATCAATCCTTTGCTGGAAAGCTGATTCAAATTCTTAAGGTTCTCTGTCAGAGCAACAGCTTCGGGGCTGTATCAAAGGGAATCCCTTTTGATACAGCCCCTGTGGCTTTACAACAAGGGTTGGGGCCGCGCCAAAACAAGTTCGTTTTGGCGCGGCCCCAACATTGCTTTACTTTATTCGATGGTCACGCCGCTGTTCAGCGGAATCACGCAGACATAGCTGTTGCCGGCCCCAAGGGTCAAAGTCTCGCCGGACTGGGTGGTGTAGACCAGCTGGGCGGTGGCGCTCTCCCGGCTCCAGCAGATGGGGATATACTGGCCGCCGCAGGCGAACCAGCCCTCGCCCTCACCGGTCAGGGTGATGGACATATGGCCATCTGCGTCGCCGGAGATCACATGGCAGTTGGTCTCCAGCAGCAGCACATTGGTGACGGCCAGCTGCTCGCCGGTGTTGCCGTCCACCTGGGCTGCGCCGTACTGGCTGACCAGGTATTTGCTGCTGTCTGCATCGTAGTCGAAAATGCCCGTCTTATAGTTTGAGAAGGGGACCGTTATGGTCAGGGCCTGCTCTCCGCCCTCCGGCGTGCCGTCGGAGGCAAATTGCAGCTGGGTGGTATACCCCTCCTCGTGCTCCGTGCGCACACCGTAGGTGGGCAGGAGGGAGGTGATGGCCTCGCCGGAGGTGACCACGCTGTGGACCGAGCCGTTGTTGACCACCCGGTCGGCGTCCCGCCAGAACAGGGTGCCCTCATAGCCCTTCAGGCAGTCAAAAGCGGTCACGCCCAGGGAGCTGATTTTGGAGTAGGCGTCGTCGCTGCCGCCGGCGTGGAGGAAGATGGCGTCGTGCCCCGCGGCCAGCTCCACATAGTAGGGCCGGGCGGAGCGGACGGAGCCGATCAGCTCCACGTCCGACGGGTCTTGATACAGGGCCAGCATCCGGGTGATGCCCCCTTCTACCAGAATTTCATAGATGATGTCCGCCTGGGAGGTGCCCAGCTGGGGCATGGCGGCCTTCAGGTTGTTCAGCATGACCGCCACTGGCCTTTGCCCGGCCAGCTCCTCCTCCATGGGCAGGCCGGTCAGGGGGTTGACCGAGCCGGTGTATTCCTCCTCGTCGGCCTGCTGCTCCTCCCCGGCGGAGGAGATCTGGGAGGAGGGGGAGACGGTCACCTGGGTTTCGGTCTGCTCCTCCGTGCCGCCGCAGGCGCACAGCAGGGTGAGCAGGGCGCCCAGAAGCAGCAGGGCGAGGGCACGGGCATTGCTTTTCATGGTCACACCTCTACCGTGCCCACATAGACATTGTTGGCCCCGCCGGTCATAAACACGGTTCCGTCGTCGGTGTAGCGCACGCTCAGGCTGCCGCCGGCCAGAATGACCCGCACAGCCCGGTTGCGCGCACAGTAGCCGTTGAGCACAGCGGCCACCACGGCGGCGCAGGCGCCGGTGCCGCAGGCCAGGGTCTCGCCGCTGCACCGCTCCCAGGCCCGCATTTTCAGGGTGTGGTCGTTGACCACCTGGACAAACTCGGCGTTGACCCGCTCCGGGAAGATGGGGTGGTGCTCAAACCGGGGGCCGATCTCTCCCACGGCCAGGCCGTCCACCTCCTGGCAGAACACCACGCAGTGGGGGTTGCCCATGGAGACGCAGGTGATCTGATAGTCCTGTCCGGCGATGTTCACCGGGCAGTTCACCACCTGTTCCCCCTCCAGGGCCACGGGGATCTTGGCCGGGTGCAGCTCGGCCTTGCCCATGTCCACCTCGGCCTGGATGACCCGGCCGTCCTTGGTGATGACCTTCATCCGGTGCAGACCGGCGGGAGTCTCCACCGTTAAGGTGCGCTTTTTCACGTTCCGGATGTCGTACAGATACTTGCCCACGCAGCGCATGGCGTTGCCGCTGACGCCGCCGTCGCTGCCGTCGGCGTTGAACATGACGACCTTGGCGTCCGCCTTGTCCGAGGGGCAGATCAGCACGATGCCGTCGCTGCCAATGCCCCAGTGCCGGTCCGAGAGAGAGACGGCCAGGGACTCCGGGGACTCGATGTGCTGGTCAAAGCAGTCGATATAGATATAGTCGTTGCCGCAGGTCTGCATTTTCACAAAGTCGATTTTCTTCAGCTGGTCGCTCTTGTGGTTGATGTCCACCAGGCTGGTGCTGTACTCGCTGAACCGGCTCATCAGGCTGTCGGCCAGGGCGTTGGCGGTGTCCACACTGGTGACGCAGGGGATGCCCAGGGCGCAGGCCCGGCGGCGCATCTTCACGCTGTCCAGGGCGGGAATGCGGCCCTTGGCGGAGGTGGAGAGGATATAGTTGACCTTGCCGCTCTCCATCAGGGTGACGGTGTTGTCCGGCCCCTCGTGGATCTTCCGCACCACAGTGGGGTGCAGTCCGGCGGCCTGGAGCACGGCGGCGGTGCCCTCGGTGGCGTACAGCTGGAAGCCCAGGCGCTGGAATTTCCGGCCGATCTCGGCCACCTCGTGCTTGTCGCTGTCCCGAACGGTCAGCAGCACGCCGCCCTCCTTGTACATCTTGTACCCGGCGGCCACCAGACCCTTGTACAGCGCCTCCCGCAGGCTCTTGCCCACGCCGAGCACCTCGCCGGTGGACTTCATCTCAGGGCCCAGCTGGGTGTCCACGTCGATCAGCTTTTCAAAGGAGAACACGGGGACCTTGACGGCGATATAGGGCGGGGTTTTGTACAGCCCTGTGCCAAAGCCCAGGTCGGTCAGCTTTTCGCCCAGGCTGACCCGCAGGGCCAGGTCTACCATGGGGACGCCCGTCACCTTGCTCAGATAGGGCACCGTCCGGGAGGCTCTGGGGTTGACCTCGATGATGTAAATGTTGTCGTCCTGGATGATATACTGAATGTTGACGATGCCGATGGCGTTCAGCCCCACGCACAGCTGTTTGGTGGTCTCCACCAGGCGCGCGGCCATGTCGTCGTCGATGTGGGTGGCGGGGTAGACGGCGATGCTGTCCCCGGAGTGGATGCCGGTGCGCTCGATGTGCTCCATAATGCCGGGCATGAGCACATCGTCCCCGTCGAAAATGGCGTCCACCTCGATCTCCTTGCCCTCGATATATTTGTCCACCAGAACGGGGTTTTCAATGTCGTGGGACAGGATGATGGCCATGTACTCCCGGATGTCGTCGTCGTGGAAGGCGATGATCATATTCTGGCCGCCCAGCACATAGGACGGGCGCATCAGCACCGGGTAGCCCAAATCATTGGCGGCGGCCAGGGCCTGGGGGGTGGTCATAACAGTGTGGCCCTTGGGGCGGCAGATGTTCAGCTTCTCCAGCAGCTCGTCGAACCGCTCCCGGTCCTCCGCCATGTCGATGCTGTCGGCGCTGGTGCCGATGATGGGGATCCCGTGCTGGCTGAGGCATTTGGTCAGCTTGATGGAGGTCTGGCCGCCAAAGGCCACCACCACGCCGCAGGGCTTCTCCACCTCCAGGATGTGCAGCACATCCTCCTGGTACAGCGGCTCGAAGTACAGCCGGTCGCCGATGTCGAAGTCGGTGGAGACCGTCTCCGGGTTGTTGTTGATGATGACCACCTCATAGCCCAGCTCCTTCAGGGCGTTGACGCAGTGGACACTGGCGTAGTCAAACTCGATGCCCTGGCCGATGCGGATGGGGCCGGAGCCGAGGACGACCACGGTCTGCTTGCCCGACCGGTTGAGGAAGGGCAACACCTCGTTTTCCCCGCCGGAGGCGGCGCTGTTGAAGGAGGCGTAGAAATAAGGGGTGGTGGCGGCAAACTCGCCGCTGCAGGTGTCCACCATCTTGTAGGTGGGGGAGCAGCTGGCGGGCAGGGGAGAGCCGGACAGGGCGGCCAGGGCGCGGTCGGGGAAGCCCAGCTTCTTTCCCTGGTAATAGCTCTGCTCGGTCAGGGGCTGACCGGTGATGGCCTGCTCATACTGGGCCAGATTCAGCAGCTTATTTAAAAACCAGCGGTCGATTTTCGTCTGCTGGAACAGCCGCTCCACATCCACGCCCCGCATCAGGGATTCATAGATGTAAAATAGGCGCAGATCGGTGGGCTCGGCCAGCTTTTCCTCCAGCTCCTGGTCGCTCAGCTCCTGGACGGCGGGGGAGCGCAGAGTCTCCAGGGAGATTTCCGCCCCCCGGACGGCTTTCATAATGGCCGACTCAAAGCTGTCGGAGATGGCCAGCACCTCGCCGGTGGCCTTCATCTGAGTGCCCAGGGTGCGCTTGGCGTAGACAAACTTGTCAAAGGGCCACTTGGGGAACTTGACGGCCACATAGTCGATGGCCGGTTCAAAGGCGGCGAAGGTGGTGCCGGTGACGGCGTTTTGGATCTCGTCCAGGGTGTAGCCCAGGGCGATCTTGGCGGCCACCTTGGCGATGGGGTAGCCCGTGGCCTTGGAGGCCAGAGCGGAGGAGCGGGACACACGGGGGTTGACCTCGATGACCGCGTACTCAAAGGAGTCGGGGTTCAGGGCAAACTGGCAGTTGCAGCCGCCCTCGACCCCCAGGGTGTCGATGATCTGTAGAGCGGCCGAACGGAGCATTTGATACTCCTTATCCGCCAGGGTGACGCAGGGGGCGATGACGATGCTGTCCCCGGTGTGTACGCCCACAGGGTCAAAGTTCTCCATGGAGCACACGGTGATCACGTTGCCCACATGGTCCCGCATGACCTCAAACTCGATCTCCTTCCAGCCGGCCACGCAGCGCTCGACCAGAATTTGAGAAATCGGGGACTGGGCAATGCCGCCGGCGGCGATCTCACGCAGCTGGTCCGGGTCCTGGGCGATGCCGCCGCCGCTGCCCCCAAGGGTAAAGGCCGGGCGGACGATGACGGGGTAGCCGATCTCGTTGGTGAAGTCCACGGCGTCCTCCACCGTGGTCACCACCTTGGAGACGATGCAGGGCTGGCCGATGGACTCCATGGTGTCCTTAAAGCCCTGACGGTCCTCTGCCTTGCGGATGGAGTCGGCGCTGGTGCCCAGAAGGCGGACGCCGTATTTCTCCAGAGTGCCGTCCTCTGTCAGATTCATGGCAAGATTCAGGCCGATCTGCCCGCCCAGGGTGGGGAGCAGAGCGTCCGGGCGCTCCTTTTCAATCACTGCCGCTAGGGTGTAGACGTTCAGCGGCTCAATATAGACGTGGTCAGCCACGTCCTTGTCGGTCATGATGGTGGCGGGGTTGGAGTTGACCAGCACCACCTCCAGACCCTCCTCCTTCAGCGCGCGGCAGGCCTGGGTCCCGGCGTAGTCAAACTCCGCCGCCTGTCCGATGACGATGGGGCCGGAGCCAATGACCAGCACCTTTTTCAGCGTTGCATCCTTTGGCATCTCACTCCGCCTCCTTTTTCTTCTGGTCCTTCTGCTGTTCCACTACATCCAGGAACGACCGGAACAGATAGTCCGTGTCCACCGGGCCAGGGGAGGCCTCCGGATGGAACTGGACGGTAAAGACGGGCTTCTGCTTGTACCGCAGGCCCTCCAGACTGCCGTCGTTGACGTTGACGTGGCTGATCTCGGCGATCTCCGGGTCGATGGACTCCGCCTCGATGACATAGCCGTGGTTCTGGCTGGTGATATAGCACCGGTTCCGGGCCAGGTCCTTTACGGGATGGTTGGCCCCCCGGTGGCCGAAGCGCATTTTCCGGCTCCTGGCGCCGGTGGCCAGGGCCATGAGCTGGTGGCCCAGGCAGACGGCAAAGATAGGCGTCCCGGACTCATAGAGCCTGCGCACCTGGGGGATAATATCCACACAGTCCGCCGGGTCACCGGGGCCGTTGGAGAGCATGATGCCGTCATAGCCCTCCGCCAGCACCGTCTCCGCCGGGGTGTGGGCGGGGTAGATGGTCAAATCGCAGCCGTAGTGGAGCAGGCGGTTGGCCATGTTCCGCTTCTCGCCGAAGTCGTAAAGGGCGATCCGGGGGCCGTCACCGGGGATGTGGGTGATCGCCTTGCAGGAGACCCGCTCCACCGTGCCCCGGACGCGGTAGGCGTGCATCTGCTCCATGAGGGCGTCCAGGTCGTAATGCTCCTGGCAGGTGATGACCCCGTTCATGACCCCCTGGATGCGGAGGATACGGGTCAGTGCCCGGGTGTCGATGTCCTGGATGCCGGTGATACCGTGGCGGATCAGGTAGTCGTTCAGGGTGCTGGTGCAGCGGAAGTTGCTGCCCCGGGGAGCCAGATGCCGGATGATCAGCGCCTCCGCCCAGGGGTGTTCCGACTCGTCGTCCTCATCGTTGGTTCCGTAGTTGCCGATGAGAGGATAGGTCATCACCACCCCCTGCCCCGCATAGGACGGGTCGGTGAGGATCTCCTGATAGCCCACCATGGAGGTGTTGAACACCATCTCACAGACCACGTCCTCCGTGCTGCCGATGCTCTCTCCCTCAAAGATTGCGCCGTTTTCCAGGATCAGCGTCGCTTTCATGCATCAAATCCACCTTTCCGCTCTCTGGGCGGTGAAGCCCACAGGCACGCCGTTGTGCCGTTTGTAAAAAAGAGAGCCATCCCCCGCGCAAGGGGGCACCTTGACGTTCGGCTGACTCTCTTGGTTTATTCATTCCCGAAGGGGGAGATTGCAGACCCCCATCGCAGATTTACAGCAGTGTCAGCATACCACAATTCGCCCCGGCTTACAAGCAAAGAAAAATGTTTCTGCGGTTTGTCCAAAACTCCGCCGAATATTTTTCCGCCGATTGTCCACAATAACGGTGAAAATTTGTAAGGTGGGCTGACTTTTTGTATTTTTATTCATAATATACGGGAGAAAATGAATATGAACGTGGCTTTTATACGGACGGTCGTCCTGTATCTGCTCATCATCGCCGGAATTCGGGTGATGGGGAAGAAGCAGGTGGGGGAGCTGGAGCCAACGGAGCTGGTGCTGGCCATGCTCATCTCAGACCTGGCCGCTGTCCCCATGCAGGACTTTGGCATCCCCCTGCTCTTTGGCGTCGTCCCCATTATCACCCTGCTGTGCCTGACCATGATCCTCTCCGTTCTCACTGTCAAGAGCCGTAGGCTGCGCCTGCTCCTCTGCGGACGGCCCAGCATCCTCGTGGAGAAGGGGAAGCTCCTCCAGCGGGAGCTGATGAGAAACCGCATGACCCCGGAGGAGCTGCTGGAGGAGCTGCGGCTCCAGGGGGTCACCGACCTGTCCCTGGTGCGGTACGCCATTCTGGAGACCAGCGGGCGGGTCTCTGTGCTGCTCTACGCCGACCAGCAGCCGGCCACCGCCCGGCAGCTCTCCCTGGCCCCGGAGGAGTCGGGTCTGCCTCTGACGGTCATTGAGGACGGACACGTTCGCCGGGAGAACCTCCGGCGGCGGGGGCTGAACCTGGCCTGGCTGGAAAAGGAGCTGTCCCGGCAGGGCGTCCCATCTGCGAAGGAGGTCTATCTGATGACGGTAGACGAGAACATGGGGGTCTATTTGGCCCGGAAGGAGGGTGCGCAATGAAGCGGCTGTCGATCTCTGCGGTCATCCTGCTGCTGCTCTTTGGGGCGGGGATGTGGAACATTTCCCTGCTGGAGGGCATCTCCGGCCGTCTTGCCTCCCAGCTGGAGCATGCCGAGGCCCTGGCGGAGACCGGGGACTGGGACGGGGCGGAGGAGCTGACCCGGGCGGCCCGGGACGAGTGGGAGGCCGCCGCCTCCTATCTCTATGTGGTGCTTCGTCACGACTACACCGACGAGGTGAACACCGGCTTCTACGAGGTGCTGGAGCTGCTGGAGTGGCAGGAGACGCCGGAATACGCCGCCGCCAACGGAGAGCTGGTGGCTCAGGTAGAGCATTTGAGCGAGGCGGAGCGGCTCACCTGGCGGAATCTGATGTAGGGAGCCAAATTGGAAATCCCTCTCAAAATCTCTTGACAGCCGTGTTATAATGTAATAGCATATCACATCTGACAGAGAGGAGGGGAGTCCCATGCCCACCCACAAGGGGACCAAGCAGCTGGCCGGGAACCGGAAGGCGTTCCACGACTATTTCATCGAGGAGCGGTATGAGGCCGGAATCGAGCTGTGCGGCACCGAGGTCAAGAGCGTCCGGGCGGGCAAGGTCAACCTGAAGGACTCCTTCTGCCAGGTGAAAAACGGGGAGCTGATGGTCTACGCCATGCACATCTCCCCCTACGAGAAGTGCAACATATTCAACCGGTAGCCTATGAGGGACCGGCGGCTGCTGATGCCCAAGCGGGAGATCCTCCGCATCCAGCAGCGGCTCCAGCAGGACGGCTACGCCCTCATCCCTCTGTCCCTCTATTTAAAGGATTCCCGGGTCAAGGTGGAGCTGGGACTGGCCAAGGGCAAAAAGCTCTATGACAAGCGGGCTTCCGAGGCGGAGCGCTCCGCCAAACGGGAGATGGACCGGGTCATGAAGTCCCACGGGCGGTATTGACAGCCCCAAGACATAGAAAAGGAGACGATTCCAATGGCACAAAATCCCCAGGTCACCATTGAGATGACCAGCGGCGGCAAGATGGTGGCGGAGCTTTATCCTGAGGTCGCCCCCAACACGGTGAACAATTTCCTGTATCTGGCAGCCTCCGGCTTTTATGACGGGCTGATCTTCCACCGGGTCATCCCCGGCTTCATGATCCAGGGCGGCGACCCCATGGGGGCGGGCTATGGCGGCCCCGGCTACAGCATCAAGGGCGAGTTCCGCTCCAACGGCTTTGACAATCGCCTGGCCCATGACCGGGGGGTGCTGTCCATGGCCCGCTCCATGGACCCGGACTCCGCCGGGAGCCAGTTCTTCATCATGGTGGACAAGGCCCCTCATCTGGACGGGGAATACGCCGCCTTCGGCAAGGTCATCCAGGGCATGGAGGTGGCCGACCAGATCGTCTCCGCCAAGCGGGACTGGAACGACCGGCCCCGGGTGGAGCAGAAGATCCGCCATATGACGGTGGAGACCTTCGGCGTGGAGTACCCCATGCCGGAGAAGCTCTGATTTGATTTCTCCCCGACCCGCTCTCCCCGTTGGAGGGGGCGGGCCGGGAAACGGCTCCCTGACCGCACAGGGGCCTCTACACGGGGGCGTACTGGTTTCGACGGGGATGGGGAAGCAGGGCCAGCGAGCGGCGGCGCCTGACCGCCATAAAACGGGCAATTATAAATTAAACAACGACGATTATAGCGTTGCTGTCGCGGCCTGATTAGGCCCGACCGTCCCGGCTGGAAGGGCCACGAGCCAGTCCGGGGCGTGACTTGAGTGGCGAACGTGAGTACGGTAAGCTTTGCCCGTGCCATGCATCATGAAGCTACTGACCGCCGGAGCGTGACGGCTCGCGTCGGCGGAAGGGAATGTAAATAACCGTCTGCGCTCGGAGAAAGCTCTGTGGATCTGTTTTCGGACGCGGGTTCGACTCCCGCCGCCTCCATATCCCAATCGGAGACCCTTTCGTTGGAAAGGGCCTCCGATTTTTTGCCCTCCGTTCCGGATTGTGCCGATGTCATGACAAACAGAAAGAAGGGAGGCCGTGCCGTTGCACGGTCTCCCTCCGGAGAAAATTGCCTTTTGGACCGGACCGCTTACCGCTGGCCCTTGTCGTAGGGGATGCCCTCCGCCTTGGGCGCTCTGGACTTCTTGGAGGTGAAGGCCAGGACGATCAGGGTGACCAGGTAGGGGAGCAGACGGTAGAAGTAGGAGCTGATGCCCAGGTTGCTCAGCACCTCGATGCTGGAATAGGAGGCGGCGATGTACTTGAACAGGCCGAACAGCAGAGCCGCGCCGGCGATGTTCAGCGGCTTCCAGTTGCCGAAGATCATGACGGCCAGGGCCAGGAAGCCGAAGCCAGCCACGTCGCCGTTGGCGGAGCAGCCTGCGGTGGTCAGGGCGTAGACGAAGCCGCCCAGACCTGCCAGTGCGCCGGAGATGGTGGTGCCGGCGTACCGCATCCTGTACACGTTGATGCCCAGGGAGTCCGCCGCCTGGGGATTCTCACCGCAGGAGCGGAGACGCAGGCCGAACCGGGTCTTGTATAGCAGAATGGAGAGGATCACAAACAGGAGAATACAGACGTAAGTGGCCAGATATACCTTGTTGATGAGGATCTCCAGAATGGGGTTCAGCTCAGTGGAGCTGTCGATGCCCAGGGTGGACTTCTTGATCATGAACCAACTGGCGGCGTCGCCCTCAGCCATGTAGAGGGTGCTCTGGTTGGCCAGGATGCGGATGAGAAACAGCACCAGAGCGGGGGCCATCAGATTCAGTGCGGTGCCGCCGATGGTCTGGTCCGCCTTTAGGTTGACCGAGGCGAAGCTCAGCAGCAGGGAGAAAACTGCGCCCAGAAGTGCGGACACCAGCATGGCCAGCAGCTCAAAGCCCTGTAAAGCCAGCCAGTCGCCGTTGGCCTTGGCCTCGGCGAACCAGCCCCACTCCTGCACCAAACGGACGAACCACACGCCCACGAAGGCGCCGAAGATCATAATGCCTTCCAATGCCAGGTTGATGATACCGCTGCGCTCGGCAAACACACCGGCCAGGGCGACGATCATCAGGGGAACAGCGTATAACAGCGTTTTTTGAATCAGATCTACCATGATCAATCGTCTCCTTTCTCAGTCTGTTGAACCGCAGCGTCCGGTTCTATGTTCTCTTCTGTGGGAGGTGCGGCGTCCGCCGCAGTCGTGGTTGCCGCTGTGGGCTCATCCTTGTGCTTCTTCCGGGAGCTGAGCATCTGCTTGATGACCAGGGAGAAGGCGCTCAGGTAGACGATGACAGCGATGATGACGTCGGTGATGTACTCGTTATAGGCGGTCAGGTTGGTTAGCTGCAGGCCGCAGATGTCCAGCATGGACATGAACATGGCGGTGAAGATGACGCCGATGGGGTTGTTGGCCGCCAGCAGAGCCACCGGGATGCCGTTGAATCCGGCGTCCGGGAGGGACTGATAGGTGGACCAGAAGAACTCGGTGTTGCCGGAGAGGTAGTAGAGGGATGCGCCTACGCCTGCCAGGCCACCGGCGATGGCCATGGACAGGACGATGTTCCGCTTGTCGGAGATGCCCGCATACCGGGCGGCGTGGCGGTTGCTGCCGCAGGCCTTGAGCTGATAGCCCAGGGTGGTCTTGCTCATGAGAATGTAGACCAGGATGGCCATGACGATGGCGATGACGATGCCGCCGTTGACCTGGGAGTCGGGGAAGATCTTGTCCAGTCCCATCTTGGCGGTGGCCACCCCGTTATAGCTGGTCTTGTAGATGTAGCCGGTCTTGCCGGACTCCAGGGTGTTGCGCAGAACGCTGCCGTCAAACATCCAGGTGACCAGGTTGGCGGCGATCCAGTTGCACATGATGCAGGCAAGCACTTCGTTGATGTTCAGGTATGCCTTGACCAGTCCGGGGATAGCACCCCAGATGGCGCCTGCCAGCATACCGGCCAGGAAGGCCAGCAGCCACACCAGCCAGGCAGGGACGGTGCCGCCCTCGTACAAGGTGGAGGTGGAGGTGGGGATGCTCAGGGCCACATACAACGTGGCGGCGGTGCCCATCAGGTACTGTCCGGGAGCGCCGATGTTGAACAGGCCGGTCTTTTGGGCGATGGCCACGGAAAGGCCGGTCATGATCAACGGGAAGGCCCGGAAGAGCATATTGCCCAGGTTGGTGGAGTTGAAGCCGAAGGTCAGATTGCCCGCGGCGTCACGACCTGTGCTGAACAGACCGCCGAACACCAACTGGATGCCCTCGCCCACGCTGCTGATGCCCAGGGAGGAGGTGCACGCACCTACGATGACGATGATGATGCTTCCTACGACCATGCCGATGATGATCGAGATGATGGAGGACAAGACTGTCTTGACGCCGTCCTTGGCGTACAGGTTGGAAAGCCGCTCTTTCATGCGCCCTTGGCCTCCTTTCCGGTCTGACGTTTTGCTCCGGCCATGTAGAGGCCCAGCTCCTGAACGTTTGTCTTTTTCGGGTCAAGCTCGCCCACGATCTCGCCCTCGTACATGACCAGGATGCGGTCACTCAGGCTCATGACCTCGTCCAGCTCCAGGGAGACCAGCAGCACGGCATGGCCTGCGTCCCGGGCCGCCACCAGCTGGCCGTGGATGTACTCGATAGCGCCCACGTCCAGTCCACGGGTGGGCTGGACAGCCATGATCAGAGGCTTGTCCCGGTCCAGCTCACGGGCGATGATCGCCTTCTGCTGGTTGCCGCCGGACATACTTCTGGCGGTGGTGATGGAACCCTGGCCGGAACGGACGTCGTACTGCTCGATGAGCCGGTCGGAGTATTCCCGCACGGCAGGGGCGTTGATAAAGCCGAAGTGCTGGAATTGAGGCTCCTGGAACCGCTGGAGGACCATATTTTGCTCCAGAGTGAAGTCCAGGATCAGGCCGTGCTTGTGCCGGTCCTCGGGGATGTGGCTCATATTCTCGCCGCGCTGACGGATGGTGGCGTGGGAGATGTCCTTCCCGCAGAGGGTGACGGTGCCGCCGGAACTCTTCTCCAGACCGGTCAGGCCGTAGACCAGCTCGCTCTGGCCGTTGCCGTCGATGCCGGCGATGCAGACGATCTCGCCTGCCCGCACGTCGAAGGAGACGCCGTTAACGGCGTTGCGCTTGTGGGTGGCGGAGGGGACGGTCAGGTTCTCCACATGGAGGACGGTGTCCGTGGGCTTTGCCTCGTCCTTGACCACCTCCAGCTGCACCGGGCGGCCCACCATCATGTTGGACAGGCTCTGCTTGTCGGTGTCCTTGGTGTCCACTGTGCCGACATACTTGCCCTTCCGGAGAACGGTGACCCGGTCGGCCACCTGCATGATCTCGTTGAGCTTGTGGGAGATGAACAGGATGCTCTTTCCCTCGTCGGCAAAGGCCCGCATGGTGATGAGCAGCTCGTCGATCTCCTGGGGGGTGAGGACGGCGGTGGGTTCGTCGAAGATCAGGATCTCGTTGTCACGATACAGCATTTTCAGGATTTCCACCCGCTGTTGCATCCCCACAGTGATGTCCTCCACCTTGGCGTCCAGGTCTACCTTCAGACCGTACTTCTCAGAGAGAGCCTCCACCTTTTTCCGGGCCTCCTTCTTCTGGAGGAAGCCCATTTTGGTGGTCTCTGCACCGAGAATGATGTTGTCCAGGACGGTGAACACCTCGATGAGCTTGAAGTGCTGGTGGACCATGCCGATCCCCAGAGCGGTGGCGTCGTTGGGGTCGTTAATTTTGACCTCCTGGCCGTTTTTCTTGATGATGCCCTTCTCCGGCTGGTACAGACCGAAGAGAACGCTCATCAGCGTGGATTTTCCCGCACCGTTTTCGCCAAGCAGAGCGTGGACCTCCCCCCGGCGGAGCTGGAGGGTGATGTCGTCGTTGGCGATAATGCCGGGAAACTCCTTTGTGATATGGAGCATCTCAATGACATTGTCTGGTTGCACAGTTTTCATCCCTCTTTCCTGTGTTGCCACGTTATAGAATGCAACTCAAATTTTAACATACAACTTTTGAAAAAGCAATGGTTTACGGAGGAAACAATAAAATTTCGTCCCAAAATGTGGAAAAGGGGGGAAGCGACCGGGGGGCCGACAGGGAAAAACGGCAGCCCCCGACCGGTGTGGCCGGAGGGCTGCCGTTTTGCCTTATACCTCCCGCTCCCGGGGGCGCAGGCCGAAGCTGACGGCGATGGCGGTGTCCACCTCATCCATCCGCTCCTCGTCCAGATGCCCCATCCGCTCCCGGAGACGGCGCTTATCCAGCGTCCTGATCTGCTCCAGCAGTACCACCGAGTCCCGGGTCAGGCCGCAGTGTGGGTCGATCAGCTCGATATGGGTGGGCAGCTTTGCCTTGTTGAGCTGAGAGGTGATGGCCGCCGCGATCACCGTGGGGCTGTGCCGGTTGCCCATATCGTTTTGAATGATCAGCACCGGCCGGACGCCGCCCTGCTCACTGCCCACCACCGGACTCAGGTCGGCGTAAAAGATGTCTCCTCTTCTGATATTGGTATCCACGATTTCACACTCCGCTGAATTCAGGCCCGCCGCAGATGCGTCCTCCGGCAAGGCCCTCAAAATGCTCCCGTCACATCCTATGTAACGAGGTAATTCTCATTCTCCCCGGTCAGGGAGAAAATATACCCCTTCCCGGCGGGGAGACAGCATCTTCCACCGTTCCCCTTCTTTCCAGCATATGCGGCAGGATTTGAGGAGTGACAGAGGGCACGCTTTCGTCCGCTGAATTGTGCTTGCAATCTCTGACAAACATTGCTATAATGTGAATGTATTGTAAAATGAGGCTCAAGGCGACTCTTTGGGCCGGTTTGAAGGAGCATGCTCAATGGATTCTCTTCAGCAATTGGAACAGCACCGCCGTGATCTGCTGGGCAGCGGCAACCCTGCCAAACAGCACGACAAGGGCAAGCTGACCGCCGACGAGCGGCTGAACATTCTGTTTGATACGGACACGTTTGTGGAATACAACGTCTTTCAGAACCGGGGCCGCGGGCTGGAAAAGCCCTGCGCCCGGGACGGCGTGATCGCCGGCTGTGGCAAGATCAACGGCCGTTATGCCTATGCCTACGCCCAGGACTTCACCATCTCCGGCGGCGCACTCTCCGCCTCCAACGCCCGGAAGATCACCGAGGTGCAGAAGATGGCCCTCAAGGCCAAGGTGCCTATCATCGCTCTGATGGACTCCGGCGGCGCGAAGATCCAGGAGGGCATCCAGGCCCTGGCCCAGTACGGCAACATCTTCTATCAGAACACCCAGGCCTCCGGCGTCATCCCTCAGATCACCGCCATCATGGGTCCCTGCGCAGGCGGCGCCAGCTACTCTCCCGCCCTCCAGGACTTCATCTTCTTTGTGGAGGGTACCGGCGAGATGTTCGTCACCGGACCCGCCGTGGTGAAGGAGGTCATCGGTGAGGACATCAGTATGCAGGAGTTGGGCGGCGCGGACGTGCATATGCGGAAAAACGGCGTGGCCCACGTCCGGGCCTCTGACGACCGGGATTGCCTGCTGAAAATCCGCAAGCTGCTCACCTATCTCCCCCAGAACTGCGACCAGCTCCCCGATATCCAGCCCAAATACAAGGCCCGCTGGCAACGGGGCATCGAGAACGTAGTGCCGGAGAACAAACGGCGCATTTACGACGTGAAGCGGGTCATCGACTATCTGGCGGATACGGAGTCCTTCTATGAGATCGAGCCGGAGTTCGCCGCCAACATCGTGGTGGGCTTTGGCCGGGTGAACGGGGCCACCGTGGGTTTTGTGGCCAACCAGCCCGCCGTCCTCAGCGGCTGTCTGGACGTGAATGCCTCCTGCAAGGCCGCCCGTTTCATCCGCACCTGCGACTGCTACAATATCCCCCTCATCAACCTGGTGGACGTGCCTGGCTTCTTCCCCGGCCGGGACCAGGAAAGCTCCGGCATCATCCGCCACGGGGCCAAGATGCTCTATGCCTACTCCGAGGCCAAGGTACCCAAGATCACCATCATTCTCCGGAAGGCCTATGGCGGGGCGTACATCGCCATGTGCTGCAAGGAGCTGGGAGCCGACGTGGTCTGGGCCTGGCCCTATGCGGAGATCGCCGTTATGGGCGCCGAGGGCGCTGTGAAGATCCTGAACAAGCGGGATCTGAAGGCCGCCGGGGACAAGTATCAGGAGGTGCTGGATGAGAAGGTCCAGGCCTATAAGGACACCTATCTGAACCCCTACATCGGGGCGAAGCTGGGCTATATCGACGACGTCATCCAGCCCCAGGACACCCGCCGCCTGCTGGAGAAGGTGCTGGACGCCCAGCTCACCTTCCAGTCCGGCCAGAAAAAGGTCCGTCACGGGAACATTCCCCTATAATTCAGATACGAAAAACAGACATCCCTCCGACGCTGACAGCCAGCGCCGGAGGGATGTTTTTTCAATTTCGGATATTCTGCGGCGGCCGGGGCAAAACAGCCGCCAGCCACTCTCACAAGCGGGAGGGAGAGTGATCTCACTCCGCCTCAAAGGCATCCTTGCCCAGACCGCAGACGGGGCAGACCCAATCCTCCGGGACATCCTCCCAGGGGGTGCCGGGGGCAACGCCGTTTTCCGGATCGCCTTCGGCGGGGTCATAGACATAGCCACAGGGGCAAATGTATTTTTCCATGATTGTGACTCCTTTCAATGGGGATGCAGCTCAGAAATAACGCTTGAGCAGGCCCTCGAAGGCCTTGCCGTGGCGGGCCTCGTCCCGGGCCATCTCATGGACGGTGTCGTGGATGGCGTCCAGACCCAGCTCCTTGGCCTTCTTTGCCAGCTCGAACTTGCCTGCGGTGGCGCCGTTCTCCGCCTCGACCCGGACGGTCAGGTTCTCCTTGGTGGAGTCGGAGAGCACCTCGCCCAGCAGCTCGGCGAACTTGGCGGCGTGCTCCGCCTCCTCATAGGCGGCCTTTTCCCAGTACAGGCCGATCTCAGGATAGCCCTCCCGATGGGCCACCCGGGCCATGGCCAGGTACATACCGACCTCGGTGCATTCGCCGGTGAAGTTCTCCCGCAGACCCTGCTTGATCTCCTCCGGGGCGTCCTTGGCTACGCCGACAATGTGCTCAGCGGCCCAGGACTGACCCTCGGCCTGCTCGATAAACTTGGAGCCGGGGCATTTGCACAGGGGGCAGACAAAGCCCTCGGGCATTTCGCCCTCGTGAACGTAACCGCAGATGGGGCAAACATACTTTTTCATGTTCCGTACCTCCAGAATGCCGGATGTCCGGCAAGATTTTTTAATTAGGAATGATTCCTGTTTATATTATAGCGGAGGCACACCTGTTAGTCAACGATAACCGTGTGCCTCCGCAAATATTTTTTTGCCGCATCGGAACGGCCAACGCCCCTCAGGGCAAATCCCGGAGAATGTTCGCCTCCAGCTCTCCGCAGGCGTCCAAAATCGCCCGAATGCCCTCCGGGGCCAGGCCGTCGATGTGGATGCCGCAGACGCAGACCGCTGTGCAGCTCTTCGCACCGGCTACGGCGGCGGCCAGACGGCAGGCCACGGCGTCGTCCTTGTGGCCCAGGCAGTTGAGGACAGAGGTGGTGGCGCTGACTCCCTCGCCGGTGAGGCTGGGTCGGGCCACCGCCAAGGCGGCTGAACCCACATGGCCGCCGCTGTCCGAGCGGATACAGATCGTGTAATCCCGGCCCATGGGCACCACGTCGCAGAGCAGGGTCACGCCCCACACCGTCCGCTCGTACCGCTTTACCTGCTCTGTCATGGGGCCGCCTCCTCCATGCCCCCGGGCAGTCCCGCCCGCACCTGCTTGCAGAACTCGATAAAGTAAGCCGCCGCGGAGGAGAGGGTGTCGTTTTTCCGGTAGCTGAGATAGACGGTGGTGTAGATGGGCGGAGAGATGGGGACGGCCACAAATGGGGGCGGGTCGCCGAAGTCGATCCGATGGGGGAAGTTCATATGGTTGGAGAACAGCAGGGCCACGCAGCTCCCCTTGCGCACCGTGTCCAGAATGGACTCCAGGTTGTGGGAGGTGAAATACACCTTGGGCAGGAAGCCCGCCTCCTGACAGGCCCGCATACACAGGTTGTAGGGCAGGGTGTTGGGGGGAATGAGGGCGAACATCTCCTCGGACAGCTGGGGCAGCTCCACATGGTCGGCGTGGCTCAGGGGGTGGTCCGGGGGCAGGACGGCCACCAGATGATCTTTTGCGTAGGGTAGCCTGACCAGCTGCCGCTCCTTGTCCGGGGAGTGTTCCAGATAGGCCGGGCTGTCCCGGTAGATGGCGATTTCGCAGGTGCGGTTTAACAGCATCTCCCGGACGATCAGGGTGTCCGCCTCCTGGATGTTGACCTGCACCGTGGGATGGGCCTGCTTGAACAGGAGCAGAGCCTCGGTAATGCCGTAGTGGGCGATGACGGGGATGGTAGCGATCTCCAGCGGGGCACACTCCCGGTTCAGATGGTTGAAGGCCGCCGACTCATACTCATACTGGAGCCGGGCAATGGACTGGGCATAGGGGAGCATCAGCTCTCCGAACTGGGTCAGCTCCACCTTCCGGGAGGTGCGGTCAAACAGCGGAGCGCCCAGCTGATTCTCCAATGTTTTGATGTGCTTGGACAGGGAGGACTGACCGATAAACAGCCGGTCCGCCGCCGCCCAGAAGTTCTGGGTCTCTGCCAGAATGACGAACTCCTTAAAATAGGAAATGTCCATACTGTCTTTCCCTCCTTGATTGGCCGGTCACATTTTGCAATCACTTTCGCATAATCAATTCCTCTCTGGAATTGATTATAACGCAAACAAGAATTGTTTGTCAACTGTGTGCAGAATATAATAATCACAGAGCCGAGATTTCGGCGAAAGAACCAACACATCATAGAGGAGGTACTATTATGAATCAGGCTGTTGAAAGCAAGAAGATACCGTTCTGGAAAAAGATCTGTTACGGCTGCGGCGCAGGCGGCGGCAACGCAATGAGCACGTTGCTGTCATCCTTCCTGTTGAGCTACTACACGGACACCGCCCTCATCGGTGCGGCAGCCATCGGCACAATGTTTGTGGTCTGCCGTGTTCTGGACGGCGTCACCGACTTCACCATGGGCGGCATCGTGGACAAGACCAACACAAAATGGGGCAAGGCCCGTCCCTGGCTCATCATCGCCGCACCCCTGATGTGCATCGGCATCATCCTCATCGTCAGCGTACCCCAAGGCTGGAGCGAGGCCATGAAGCTGGTCTACGCCTATGTCACCTACATCTTCCTGAACTGCATCGTCTACACCATCTTCGGCGTGGCCCATACCGCCCTGCTGGCCCGTATGACCCGTGACTTCAAGGACCGCAACACCACCTCCACCGTCTCCTCCATCCTGAACAACGCTGTGGGCCTGGTGGTCGGCACCATGATCACTGCCCTCCAGCTCAACTTCGGCTGGACCGTCACCGGCGTCATTCTGGGCGTCATCGCAGGCGTGCTCATCCTTATCCCCGGCATCTTCTGCGAGGAGACCGTCGGCATGGACGTCGCCGAGGGCAAGCCCAAGGACACCGTTCCCATGAAGGAGCAGCTCCCCGCCGTTCTGAAGAACAAGTATTTCTGGATCGCCCTGGTTCTGGGCGGCCTGACCCTGTTCGTCAACGCCAACGCCATCGCCTTCCAGATCTACTACTGCAACCTGGTCCTGGGCGACCCCATGTACATGACTACCCTGATGAGCGTGGGCCAGCTCCCCGGCATCATCATTCTGTTCTTCATGCCCTACTTCTCCAACAAGTTCTCCAAGCGTTCCTTCATGGCCTGTGGCGCTGTTGTGATGATTCTGGGCTTCTGCATCATCGGTATGGCTGGTGCCAACACCACCCTGCTGCTGGCCGGTACCATCCTCCGCTCCCTCGGCATCGGCCCCATGTTCGCCGGCCTGTATGCCTTCTGCGCTGACGCCGCCGACTATGGAGAGTGGAAATTCGGCATCCGTTCTGAGGGCCTGATGGGCTCCTCCCAGTCCATTGGCTCCAAGATCGGCATTGGCTTCGGCTCCGCCTGCACCGCATGGGTGCTGGCCGCTGTGGGCTATGACTCCACCGCCCTTGTTCAGTCCGACGCTGTTGTCTCCGCCGTCCGCTTTGGCTATGGCTGGCTGGGCGCTATCATCTCCGTCATCCTGCTGGTTGGCGTTCTGATGATGGACGTGGAGAAGTATCTCCCCGAAATCCGCGCCAGCTTGGGCGATAAGGGCCCTCAGGGCATGTAAGTAGCTTCTCAGAACACATTCAGCGAAAATAGTTCCCTTTGCCGGGGCAGCGGAGGCGAAACCCTCGGCTGCCCCGGCTCGCTTTTCAGACGGGGAAGGCCCGGCGGCTGTGAGCCGTCCGCCGACTGCCGCAAGAAAGCCTATCATAGTGCGTGAAAGGCGCATGAAAGAAGGTAAATCACATGGAAGAACAAAAGAAACCCTTTGGCGTAGAGAATTACGCCGATCTGGACGGCTCCCTCCGCTTTGACGCCCCCGGCGACGGGGCCGGAGGCCCTCCCGCCGGATTCCAGGTCAAAATGGCCGACATCAGCTGGGTGAAGCGGAAATACCTGGACATTCCCTACACTGACCAGTTCCCCGCCCAGCGGCTGGACCTCTATCTCCCGGAGGAGGGGGAGGGACCCTTCCCCCTGGTGGTGCATCTCCACGGCGGTGGCTTCGGCATGGGGGACAAGCGGGACGACCACATGGACACCTATCTCCAGGGACTGTCCCACGGCTACGCCATCGCCTCGGTGGAGTACCGGCTCAGCAGCGAGGCCATCTTCCCCGCCGCCGTGCTGGACTGCCGGGAGGCGTTCCGGTTCCTGCGGAAGCACGCCGCAGAGTACAGCATCGACCCTGACCGCATCTGCGCCCTGGGTGGCAGCGCCGGAGGCAACCTGTCCGCCATCATGGGGATGAACATCCCCAACGGCCAGTTCCCCGGCGAGGAGGGGATGACCTTCGACACGGACTGCACCGTACAGGCCTGCGTCGACCAGTTCGGCCCCATGGACTTCCGCACCATGGACGACCAGGCCCGGGCCAACGGGGTTAGCTTCGTCGATCACGACACCCCCCAGTCTGCCGAGAGCAGCTACATGGGCGGCGCGCTGCCCACCCTGTCCGACGAGTGGCTGGCCAAGGCCAACCCCGCCACCTACATCAACGACAAGATGGCCCCCATGCTGGTGGAGCATGGCTGCGCGGATAAGCTGGTGCCCTTTATGCAGAGCGTCAATTTCGTCAACGCCATCTACCAGAAGCTGGGCCAGGGCCGGGTGGAGTTCGTCCCTCTGCCCAACGCCGACCACGAGGACAGGGAGTATTCCAGTGAGTGGAATATGAACGTGCTCTGGACCTGGCTGGACAAAAATCTGTAAGCGTGTTATGATAAGGAGGAGAAAAATGCCATGAAAAAATGGATTGCCCTGCTTTTGGCGCTGGTCATGTGCCTGAGCCTCGCCGCCTGCGGCTCTGGGGACAGCTCCGAGGACACTGATACCGAAGAAGCGGCCTCCACCGAGGAGAGCCAGACCGAGGAGGAAGCGGCTGACGAGACGGAGGAGGTGCCTGCGGAGGAGGAAACCGCAGAGGAAACTGTTGACGAAACCACTGACGAGGCTACCGACGAAAAACTGGAGAACACCGACGCCCTCACCAGCGACGTGCTGCCCGAGGACGTGATCGGCAACACCTATGTCTATGAAGAGTATGTAGAGATCTTTGGGTTCACCACGAACTGGGAACTGACCTTCACCGGAGAGGGCGAGGGCACCATGTTCGAGCCGAATGATCTCCTGGGCGACACCACCTACACCGTCTCCTGGAGCTATGCCGACGGCATCTACACCGTTACCCTGGTGGAGTCCGACAACGGCAACATGAGCGAATCCACCATGTTCGACGAGAGCTACACCTGCGACTATGTGGTGATGAGCGACGGCACCTTTGCCCCGGCCAATGCAGGCACGGACGCCGCGGCGGCGGTGACTGCTAACACCGGCTCTGAAAACGCGGACTATCCCGCCGTCTCCTATGCCTCCAACTCGGAGGCCCAGGTGATGGACATCTATCTGCCTGAAAACGCCACTGGCTCCGACCCCGTCATTGTCGTGGTACACGGCGGCGGTTTCAAGTTCGGCGATCAGACCATGGACATCATCCAGCCTGTCATCGAGGCCGGCGTCGCCAACGGCTATGTGGTCGCCTCTGTGGACTACCGGAAGTCCGGTGAGGCCACCTTCCCCGGCGCTCTGGCGGACGTCAAGGCGGCGGTGCGGTATCTGCGGGCCAACGCTGAGACCTACGGCATCGACCCGGAGCAAATTGTCATCTGGGGCGAGAGCGCCGGGGCCTATCTGTCCCTGATGACCGCCCTGACCCCCTGAGGTGGAGGACCTGAACGGAGACGTGACCGACAACCTGGAGTATGCCTCCTCTGTGACCGCACTGGTGGACTTCTATGGCCCGGTGGAGTTCTACACCATGGACGACGAGTATGTCGCCCTGGGCATCGAGGGGACCACCTATTCCTCCGACTCCTCCTTTGAGAGCGCCTTTGTGGGCCAGGCCATCGGTGCAGATGAAGAGGTTACTTACACCACCTGGTGGTACACCTATGTGGACCAGCTGCCGGAGGGCTTCACCCTCTCCGCCTGGGTCCAGGCCGGAGACTCCGACACCAGCGTACCCTATACCCAGTCCCAGAATTTCGCAGCTAAACTGGCGGAGGTCATTGGCGAGGACAACGTGACCTTCGGCCTGATCGAAGGCGCAGAGCATGAGGACGACCTGTTCTATACCGACGACAACCTTTCCCAGGTGTTCGCGTTCCTGGCGGAAGCCCTGAACTAACGGGAGGCCCGCTATGGAAATCGCAAAGCTGCACGAGAAGCCCTTCCACCTGACCGGGAGAGAGATCGCTTGGGTTCAGAACACCCTCTCCTCCCTGACCACGGAGGAAAAGGTGGGCCAGCTGTTCTGCGTCCTGGGAGACGCCAACACCCCCGAGGGGCTTATCGACCTGGTGCAGAACTGGCACGTCTCCGGGGTGCTGTTCCGGCCAAACCCCCAACAGGAGGTCAAAGCCAAATATGACAGCCTGGACCGGTACGCCAAGGTCCCCCTGCTGAAAGCCGCCAACCTGGAGGAAGGCGGAGCCGGGGTGCTGTCTGACGACACCTACTTCGGCTCTCAGCTCCAGGTGGCGGCGGCGGACGACCTGACCTGCACCGAGGCCTTTGCCAAGGACTGCGCCCTGGAGGGCCGCAGCGTGGGGGTGAACTGGACCTTCTCCCCGGTGGTGGACATCGACGTGAACTTCCGCAACCCCATCACCAACGTCCGCACCTTCGGCAGCGACCCGGACCGGGTGCTGGCCAACGCCTCCACCTTCGTCCGCACCATTCAGAAGTACGGCGTGGCCGCCTCCTGCAAGCACTATCCCGGAGACGGGGTGGACTTCCGGGACCAGCACCTCCACCCCACCTACAACGACCTGTCCGCCGAGGACTGGTTCGCCAGCTTCGGCAGGATCTATCAGACCCTCATCGACGAGGGACTGATGAGCGTCATGGTGGGCCATATCGTCCAGCCCAACGTCATCAAGGCGGTGAACCCCCAGGCCACTGAGGCCGACCTGCTCCCCGGCAGCCAGTCGAAGGAGATGCTCACCGGCGTACTCCGGGAGCGGTTCGGGTTCAACGGGGTCATTATCACCGACGCCACCATCATGGGCGGCTACACCATGACCATGCCCCGCCGGGAGGCCATCCCTCACAGCATCGCCGCCGGATGCGATATGCTCTGCTTCGGCACCGACATCCGGGAGGACATCTCCTACATCCTGGACGCTGTGGCGGACGGGCGGCTCTCTCAGGAGCGGCTGGACGAGGCAGTGACCCGTGTCTTGGCCCTGAAAGCCACGTTGAACCGGGAGTACCCCCTGCCGGAGCTGGACGAAAAGGCGGAGCAGCGGCGGTGCGCAGACAAGGCTATCACCCTGGTCAAGGACACCAGGCACCTGCTCCCGGTGACGAGCGAGCGGTATCCCCACATCCGCCTGATGACCCTGGGCAAAGACGAGACCTACGACGGCTCCATGACCGAACTGGCGGCGGACTGGCTGACCCGACAGGGCTTCGCGGTGGAGCGGTACGACCCCATGGCCGACGACCTCCACGGGACCAGGGAGCTGCCGGATGACCGGCTGACGCTTATTTTGTGCAATCTCCCCGCCGCCAGCAACCAGACCACCGTCCGCATCAAATGGTGCGACAAGCACGCCCTGGAGATCCCCCGGTTCGTGAATGAGGAGCCGTACGCCTTTATCTCGTTTGCAAACCCCTACCACCTCCAGGACATCCCCAGAGTGCCGGTCTACATCAACGCCTACACCGCCACGGAGGCCACCATCACTGCGGCACTGGAAAAGCTCACCGGTCAGAGCAGCTTTACCGGTGTCAGCCCGGTGGACCCGTTCTGCGGGCTGTATGATACTCACCTTTGAAGGGAGGAACCGAAATGAACCATAGAACCGAAATTCTGAGCCTCCGGGACGCCCTCGCCGTGCTGCGGGAGACCCCTGGCCAGCTCATCGAGACCAACGTGGAGGTAGACCCCAAGGCGGAGCTGTCCGGCGTGTACCGCCATGTGGGGGCCGGCGGCACCGTCATGCGCCCCACCCAGGTGGACGGCCCGGCCATGCTGTTCCACAATCTCAAGGGACACCCCGGCGCCCAGTGCGTCATCGGCGTCCTGGCCAGCCGCCAGCGGGTGGCGAACCTCTTCGGCTGCAAGAAAGAGGAGCTGGGGCATCTGGTGCAGTCCTGCGCCGCAAACCCCATCCCTCCCGTGGTGACGGAGGCTCCCGCCCCCTGCCAGGAGGTGGTGCATCTGGCCTCCGACCCGGACTTTGACCTCTTCAAGCTGGTCCCCGCCC
>JAJBUB010000073.1 GCA_020860575.1 Clostridiales bacterium
CGGGAATCGGTAGCGAGTTCGAGCCTCGTCTTCCGCTTGATGAGAGGAAATCTGAGCTGTTCAGGTTTCCTCTTTTTTTCTGAATAGGACCGAACTCGCTGCCTCCACCTGAAAATTGGGCGGTCAGCCCAATTTTTGCAATCAAGAGGGGCCGAAGCCCGGAAAAGCAGGGCTTTTCCGGGAATCGGTAGCGAGTTCGAGCCTCGTCTTCCGCTTGATGAGAGGAAATCTGAATTGTTCAGGTTTCCTCTTTTTTCTGAATAGGACCGAACTCGCTGCCTCCACCTGAAAATTGGGCGGCAAAAACGCCATCCCTTTCCGTCTATGGGAGAGGGATGGCGCTTGGATTTTGCGGTTATTGCAGATGCGCCCGGAAAAAGGCAATCTGGTCGTTGTTGGCCTGGGTAGCCTCGGGAAGCTTGAGATTGACATGAAAGACGTGGCGCACCTCCCGCTGGGAGACGGTTCCGTAGAGCTTCCACTGAGCCTCTACCCCCCGGCTCTGAAGCAGCACGGCCATGGGTTGGCACTGGTCACAGAGAAAGTCGTTGGGCGCGGTCATCAGATAGGTGGGGGGATAGCTGCCATTGATGCGGGACAGCACATCCAGCTTGTTCCCATAGACCGTCAGGTCAGGCCCCAGATAGTCGGGCATCACATTGCCGTCCTGCTTACTCTCCGCCCGCGCCTGAAGGTCGTACATCCCACAGTTCAGCCCCAGGGCGGCCAGCCGGAAATCCGGAACGCGCAGACCCAGCTCGGCGGCATATTCGGGGTCGGCCCAGGCGGCGGCGTACTGACTGGCCAGCTGTGCCCCGGCGGAATCCCCCACTAGGAAGAGATTGCCGATGTCCAGCCGGTACTCGTCGGCATGAGCGCAGAGCCAGGTCAGTACAGCATTGGTGTCCTCCAGGGGAGCAGGGAACCGGTACTCCGGGGCCAGGCGATAGTTGAAGTTCACCACTGCAAAGCCCCGCCGGGCCAGGTCCATGCAATAATACTGGTAGATCTCTTTGCTGCCGTAGAAATAGCCTCCGCCGTGGACACTGACGATGACGGGCAGAGGGGCGGTAAAGTCCCGGGGGGTGTAGAGGTCCATCCGGTGCCAGCGGCCCAGGGGACCGTAGCTCAGATCATCATAGCGGATAACGTCCTCTGGAGTGGTCAGGCCCCGGTTACGCATCCCGTCGCTGATCGCCCACTGACGGCGCTTCAGCTTGACCCGGAGAGGGGCGGGACGCTCCTGTTTGGGACAGGTCCAGTGAATGGTATAGGTCGTGTGCTTCATGGAAAACGCTCCTTTATGCGTTGAAATCGGTCAGGATAGATTCATTATATCATTTTACCGGGCAAACGGCAAGAAAACGACAGGGGTCAGCAAACTACAAAAAGAAAACTTTTGATGAACCCCTACTCCGTTCCATCCCCGCAGACGATGAGAGAGCGGATCTCCTCCAGGGTTGCCTCCCCGATGCCGGAGACATCCAGCAGATCCTCCGGCTGGGAAAATAGACCGTGTTCCTCCCGCCAGGCGACGATGGCGGCGGCCTTTTCCGGGCCGATGCCGGGGAGTAACTCCAGCGTCTCGGCGTCGGCGGTGTTTACGTCGATGGGAAAGACCTCCTCCTCTGCCTGAATGACTTCGACCGCTGCCTCCGTCTCCTGGGAGGGAAAGGAGGCCTCCGTCTGGGTGTAGACGGTATAATCACCATGACTGCGGCTGCCCAGGGCATACCCCAGGGCCAGGCAGAAAAAGCCCACAAAGGCGACAGCCAGCAGCAAAACCGGCCAGGTGACAGTGCGCTTCGATGTATTCCGCTTCTCCTCCGACACGGCTCACGGCCTCCCCTCTGTACTGATCTTTACACTGATTGTAGCAGGATATGGGGACGGTGGCAAGTAAAATTCAAATAGGGGAAAGGGCGCAAAAGCATCTTCCCACCCCATGGAAAAACAGGTATAATGGGGAAAAGATAAATGATTTTCATCTTCCCTTCATGTTGGGATAGTATCATAATATCGAACCGGTCTGCGCCGGAGAAAATTAACCGGAAAGGGAGGCTCATCATGCGGATATTGGTGGTAGAGGACGAGCCGAAGCTCAACGAGCTGATCGTCAAACGGCTCCAAATGGAGCATTACAGTGTAGACGCCTGTTTGAACGGGAGGGAGGCCATGGACTACCTGGCCTGTGCGGAGTACGACGCCGTGGTACTGGACATTATGCTCCCCGGGGCCAACGGCTTTGAGGTGCTGAAAAGTATTCGGGCAAAGCAGGACCGCACCCCGGTGCTGTTCCTCACCGCCCTGGATACCATTGACGACCGGGTGGCGGGGCTGGACGCCGGGGCGGACGACTATCTGGTCAAGCCCTTCGCCTTTGACGAGCTGCTGGCCCGGCTCCGGGTGATGATCCGTCGGAGCGGGGGCCATGTGAGCAATGTGTTCACTCTGGCGGACCTGACGGTGGACTGCGACGCCCGGCAGGTCACCCGGGGCGGGGAGAACATTTCGCTCTCCAGCCGGGAATTTGCCATTCTGGAGTATCTCATCCGCAATGCCGGAAAGGTGCTCTCCCGGGACAAGATCGGCCTCCATGTGTGGAACTATGACTATGAGGGCGGCTCCAACATCGTGGACGTGTACATCCGTTATCTGCGGAAAAAGCTGGACGAGGGCCGCACCCCTAAGCTTATCCACACCGTCCGGGGAGCTGGCTATGTGCTGAGGGCGGACGAATGAAGCGGCTGTCCATCAAACTGCGGGTGACACTGTGGATCACGGCGCTGATGGTGCTGGTGGCCGCCGCCGCCCTGGCTCTGCTGTTCGTGGTGGGCCGGGAGATGATGGCCCAATCCCTCCGGGACACGCTGACGGAGGCAGTGGAGGAGAACGGCGCCCTCCTCACCGCAGTAGAGGGAGAGCTGGACACCGACGACGTGGACTCCTTTGACCGGGGGGTCTACCTCATGGTCTACGACGGAGAGGGATATCCCATCCATGGGCGGATGCCCCTGGGCTACGCCGACGAGCTGGCCTTCCGGGACGGCGTGCTGCAACGGGTGGACGAATGGTATCTCTACGACACCCTGTTTGAAGTGGAGGGCTTCGGCCAGGTTTGGGTGCGGGGGGTCATCTCCGGAGAGGAGGCGGAAGCTACCGTCAACGCTCTGTTCCGCATCGCCCTGATCGCCCTGCCCGGACTGGTGCTGCTGGCGGCCATCGGCGGCTATCTCATCACGGTGCGGGCCTTCCGGCCGGTGCGCCAGATCGCGGAGACGGCCCGGCAGATCAGCAGCGGCGACGATTTGACCCGGCGCATCGGCCTGGGCGAGGGCCGGGACGAGATTTACACCCTGGCCGCCGCCTTTGACCATATGTTTGACCGGCTCCAGGCCTCCTTTGAGCGGGAGCGGCAGTTCACCTCCGACGTGTCCCACGAGCTGCGTACTCCGGTGGCGGTCATCATCTCCCAGTGCGAGCTGGCCCTGGAGAGCGACCAAACTCCGGAGGAGCAGCGGGAGGCGCTGGAAACCGTCCTGGAGCGGGCGAGGCGGATGTCTGCCCTCATCGCCCAGCTGTTGACTATGGCCCGGGCAGACCAGGGACGGCTGAAGCTGAATCTGGAGAAGCTGAACCTGAGTGACCTGACCCAGATGGCGGTGGAGGAAGTGATGCCCCAGGCAGAGGAGCGGCAAATCGAGATCGTTACGGACATCCAGCCTGACCTGACCCTCCAGGGGGACGAGACCATGATCCTGCGGCTTCTGCTCAACCTGATGGAGAACGGCGTCCGATATGGCCGGGAGGGAGGCCACCTGTGGGTGAGCCTCGCCCGGCAGGGAGAGGAGCTGGTGGGCACCGTCCGGGACGACGGCATCGGCATTTCCCATGAGCAGCCGCCCCACATCTGGGAGCGGTTCTATCAGGCGGACCCCGCCCGGAGCGGCAGCCGGGAGGGAGCTGGGCTGGGCCTGTCTATGGCCCGGTATATCGCCCAGGCCCACGGCGGCTCTGTTGCCGCCGAGAGCGTGGAGGGGGTGGGGAGCGTGTTCACCTTCCGCCTACCGGAGAACCCAAAAAATCTTTCTGAAAAAAGTGAAAAACCTTGATCCTTTCATCTTTCCTTAATCTGGCATGGCTATAATAAGGCCATAACAACCGAACAACAAAAAAATCCAACGGTTGCAGAAAGGATGGTATCCCATGACACACAACAAGAAAGTCCTCTCCCTGATCCTGGCCCTGGCGCTGATGATCGCCCTGTTCGCAGGTTGTAGCGCCACCTCTGCCAGCTCGGAAGATCTGGTGACCCCTAAGGCCACTGCCAAGACCACCAGTGCCGAGGACACCTCCGACGCCGCTGAGGAAGTATCCGTCAGCCAGACCACCACCGTCACCACCGCAGACAGCACCTCCGACCTCATCGGAGAGACCGCCGCCAAGGAGATCTCCCTGGCCGACGCCGGATTGGAGGAAGACTGGGTCTCCGACATCTGGGTGAAGCTGGACACCGACGACGACACCGGCGTTCAGGAGTACGAGGTGGAGTTCCGTGAGAGCGGGACCGAGTACGACTATGAGATCGACGCCACCACCGGCGACATCATCTCCAAGAGTACGGAGCCGGTAGACGACGACACCGCCAACATTGACACCACCGGCCTCATCGGAGAGGATGCAGCCAAAGAGGCGGCACTGACCGACGCAGGCTTTGCCGAGAGCGAAGTCACCGGCCTCCGGGTGCAGCTGGACACCGACGACGGCGTGACCATCTATGAGGTGGAGTTCTGCCAGGGCGGAAACGAGTACGACTACGACGTGAACGCCACCACCGGGGCCATCATCACCAAGAGCGTGGAGCCGGACGACGACGCCACCACCCAGTCTATCGACAGCACTGGCAGCTCCGCCGATACCTCAACCTCCAGCCTCATCGGCAAGACCGCCGCCCAGGAGGTCGCACTGGAGGACGCCGGGTTCGCTGAGAGCGAGGTCACCGGCCTGACGGTGAAGCAGGACAAGGAGAACGGCGTCACCGTCTATGAGGTGGAGTTCTACCAGGGCGGCAACGAGTACGACTACGAGATCAACGCCACCACCGGGGCTATCGTCACCAAGAGCGTGGAGCCGGACGACGACGCTACTACCCAGTCTACCGGCAGCACTGGCAGCTCTGCCGATACCTCAACCTCCAGCCTCATCGGCAAGACCGCCGCCCAGGAGGTCGCACTGGAGGACGCCGGGTTCGCTGAGAGCGAGGTCACCGGCCTGACGGTGAAGCAGGACAAGGAGAACGGCGTCACCGTCTATGAGGTGGAGTTCTACCAGGGCGGCAACGAGTACGACTACGAGATCAACGCCACCACCGGGGCTATCGTCACCAAGAGCGTGGAGCCGGACGACGACGCCACCACCCAGTCTACCGGCAGCACCAGCAGTTCTGGCAACAGCACCTCCACCTCTACCCTCATCGGCAAGACTGCCGCCCAGGAGATCGCCCTGGAGGATGCCGGGCTCACCGAGAGCCAGGTGTCCGGCCTGAAGGTGAAGCAGGACAAGGACGACGGCATCACCGTCTATGAGGTGGAGTTCTACACCTCCTCCGCCGAGTATGAGTA
>JAJBUB010000038.1:0-2817 GCA_020860575.1 Clostridiales bacterium
GCTTTTCCTTCTGGGCGGAGGATGGGCGCAGCGCCTATGTGGAGTATGTGTTCGCCCTGGGGCCCGAGGAGGCGGCGGCCTGCACCTTGTTTGGCTACTTCGTCACCGGGGCGCAGCTGATCCGGGGGAACTGGGAGGTCACGTTTCAACTGGGCGGGGACTGAATCGGATTTTTAAGGCGTCCCTCGCCCTTTACATCCCGGTCAATTTGCCGTATAATGATGCAAATGCAGCGATAGAAAGGAAAATCGCCATGAAAATTGCGGATTATGCGGTGAATATCCAGGAGCCGGTGGCCTGCGTCAAGCCGGGGCGGACGGTGCTGCTCAAGCTGTGTGTTGCGCTCCTCTGCGTGGTGGGGGCCGTTGTCGTGGTGGGACTGATTTGGGCTGCCGTTGCTGGAGTAGACGTGGGCGATCTCCCCTGGGCGCCCCGACTGGCCCTGGCTGCCCTGGCCATCGCCGGGGCGGCGGGCATCTACCAGAGCGTCCGGGAGGAAAAGGTCCCGGTGAAGCTCTCCTTTTACAAGGACCGGCTGACCATCACCGACGAGGGCCGCCCCAGCCTGTGGCACGAAGGGGCGCAGCCCCGGACGGTGGAGATTCCTTATAGCCAGGTCAAGAGCTGCTTTTTCAGCCCCCGGCGGATGAAGGTGGTCTTTCAGATGAAGGGCTACACTGTCACTTGGGGCGAGCGCACGAAGCAAAAAAGCGGCACGGCGGAGCTGTCCACCCTGGGCGCCCCGGACACGGATTTTGCTGACCTCATCCAGAAGCACAGCCCGTTGAAGGTGTCCCAGCGGAACTGACGATTTGGCTCACTGGCCGTTTTGAGCCTTATAGTGTTCTCCCCACTCCTGCATGGCGTCCAGAATGGGCTTCAGACTGTAGCCCAGCTCCGTCAGGGTGTACTCCACATGGGGAGGCACCTCGGGGAATACGGTGCGCGTCACAAGGCCGCTGGCCTCCATCTGCCGCAGCTGGGCGGTCAGCACCTTCTGGGAGACGTGGCCGATGGACTTTTTCAGCTCTCCAAATCGTTTCGTCCCGGGCATCAGGTCCCGGAGAATGAGTACCTTCCACTTGTCGCTGATGAGCGTCAGCGTCGTCTCTACCGGACAGGCGGGCAGCTCCTTGACTGGGGCTGCCTGGCTGTTTTTTGTTGTATCCATAGGATGGCCCTCCATAGTTTTTTTGGTAACTATAGCACAATAATGTGCTTACTTTACAATTTCTCCGTACAGCCTTATTATACAGACAGCAGGAGGGAAATGCAAGCCGGGCCTGGGCTGCGCATCTCCCCTACATGAAAAATTTCTTTTGGAGGTCATCATCATGAAAAAGGTACTCATCGTCAACGCAAGCAAGCGCCGCAACGGTAACTCCTATGCGCTGGCAAAGAAATTTGCTGCACTGCTGGAGGGGAAAGCTGAGGTCACAACTTTTAATATTGGTGAGAGGGATGTGCGTGTGTGCCTTGCCTGCGATGGCTGCAAGCGTCAGCATACTCCCAACTGTGTCCAGAAGGATGACTTCACCGCTCTGATCCCCGCCATTGACAACTGCGACGCGATGCTGATCCTGGCTCCTGTCCATTGGGACCAGTTCCCCGCCCAGCTGAAGGCCTTCCTGGATCGTACCTACTCCTTCATGGACTTCACCCAGCCCGATCTGTCCATGGCCACCCGCAAGGACAAGAAGGTGGCCGGTTACTTCTTCGCCGGCTTCGGCCCCGTGGACGTGTACACCCAGATGGTGGAGACCAATCTGAAGAGCTTCGCCACTGCCGGTTTCCGGGATTACAAGGCCTATGTGGTCGGCAACGCCAACGTCCCCGGCTCCGCCATGGAGAATGAAGAGGCCATGAAGGCCGCCGACGAAATGGCCGCCTGGCTCATCGGCTAAGGGTCGCTGACGCCATCTCCGGCGACCCGTTCTGTCCATCCTGATTTTGAAGAAGAGATGACCCTGGGAGCGCCTGGCGGCATAATTGCGCTGCCAGACGCTCCGTCCGGCATTGCGGGGGAGTGATACCATATGAACAGAAACGATTATTTGAAGCTGCTGGTGGAGGATATCCACTCCACGACAGTCGCTACCATCGGCGCAGACGGCCATCCACAGACTCGCACCATTGATATGATGCTGTGGGATGAGCGGGGGGTCTACTTCCTGACAGCCAGGGGCAAAGCCCTTTACGCCCAGTTCATGGAGCAGAAGTATATCGCCCTGTCCGCCACGAAGGACAAGAAATCTGTCTCTCTCCGGGGGAGAGTTCAGAATATCGGCAGCGAAAAGCTGGATGAGATATTCGAAGAGAACCCCTATATGCAGCAGATCTATCCCGGCAATACCCGCTCTGCCCTGGAGGTGTTCCGACTGTACGAGGCCAGCGGGGAGTATTTCGACATCAGCGACCCGTCCCATGTGACGAGAGACAGCATTGTGATCGGCCAGCCGGAGCCTGTGGTGAGCGGCTACTTTGTGGGCGACAGGTGCATCGGCTGCAAGCTGTGTTACTCCGTCTGCCCCCAGAAGTGCATCGACATCTCCGCCAGGCCGGTGGTCATCGACCAGAGCCGCTGCCTTCACTGTGGCCGCTGTGCGGAGATCTGTCCGAAGCAGGCTATCGAAAAGAGAGGATAACCATGACCCAGGACGAACGCAGAATTTACCTGATTCGCGCCCTTCTCGCGGAGGGCGCCCGGTATCAGGGAATGGAAATTCCCACCGACGCATTCGGGCAGAAGCGGCTCCTTCGGGCGCTGTGCAACGTGCGGATGCCGGGGCCGGTCAGCCAGGATTTTTTGCCCGTACA
>JAJBUB010000038.1:2827-5545 GCA_020860575.1 Clostridiales bacterium
GTACAGGACGCCTATTTGCAGGAGGCCACCCGGCAGAAGGGCATTACCGACATTGCCGATCTGACGCCGGTGCAGAAGGGCCTCTATCTCTGGCGGGGGGACATCACCACCCTGCGCTGTGGGGCCATCGTCAATGCCGCCAATTCACAAATGCTGGGCTGTTTCTGCCCCAACCATGGGTGCATTGACAACGCCATCCACACCTACGCAGGGGTGCAGCTCCGGGCGGCCTGCGCGGAGCTGATGGACCGCCAGGGACACGAAGAGGCAACCGGCGCAGCCAAAATCACGCCTGCATTTAACCTCCCCTGTGACTATGTGCTCCACACCGTCGGCCCCATCGTGGGCTATCGGCTGACCAGTCGGGACAGGGCGCTGCTGGCCTCCTGCTACCGCTCCTGTCTGGAGCTGGCGGAGGAAAACGGGATCCAGAGCGTCGCCTTCTGCTGCATTTCCACCGGAGAATTCCATTTCCCCAACGACAAGGCGGCGGAGATTGCCGTCCGCACCGTGAAGGAATACCGGGAACAGACCCACAGCAAAATCGAGGTGATCTTCAATGTATTCAAGGATATCGACCTGCAGCTTTACCGGAGCCTATTGGGATAACATCACCCGTCTGAAAACCGAACTGGAGACGGCGGACGCCGTCGTTATCGGAGCAGGGGCGGGGCTGTCCACCTCGGCGGGGATGCGCTACGACGGGGAACGGTTTGAAAAATACTTCTCGGATTTTCACCGGAAGTACGGCATCACCGATATGTATTCCGGTGGGTTTTATCCCTTTGACACGTTGGAGGAGTACTGGGCCTGGTGGTCCCGGCACATTCTCATCAACCGCTATGAGGCGGGGGTGGGGAAGCCCTACGCCGACCTGCTGGAGCAGGTGAAGGACAAGGACTATTTTGTGCTGACCACCAATGTAGACCACCAGTTTCAGCTGGCCGGGTTTGACAAAAAGCGGCTGTTCTACACCCAGGGGGATTACGGTCTGTGGCAATGCTCCAAACCATGTCACAACAAAACATATGACAATGAGGCGGCTGTCCGGCAGATGGCGGCCGAGCAGAAGGACATGAAGATCCCCCCGGAGCCGATCCCCCGCTGCCCGGTCTGCGGCGCGCCCATGAATATGAATCTGCGCTGTGACGATACCTTCGTGGAGGACGAGGGGTGGCGCCGGGCGGCGGAGCGGTATGACGATTTTATCCGGCGGCACGAAAACCGGCACGTCCTGTTTCTGGAGCTGGGAGTAGGGGCGAATACTCCGGGCATCATCAAATACCCCTTCTGGCGGATGACAGCGAAGAACCCCAAGGCGGTCTACGCCTGTGTGAACTATGGAGAGGCGTTTTGCCCGGGGGAGATTCAAAAGCAGTCCGTCTGTATCGACGACGATATCTGCGCTGTGCTTTGCCTCATATCCGGACGGGATGGAAAATAGACGGGACTGCCAGACTGCCCCGTAAAATCCTGCCTTCAGCGACCCCCGGTCTTCGTCGATTTGACGAAAATCGGGGGCCGTTTTTTCACCGAAAATTGTGACAAGAAAATGAACAAATCCCCCAAAGGACATTGTCAAAAATTGGACGAAACGCCGAAAATCCTTTGAAAAGGTGGATTCTTTATTTACAATTCCCCCCGGATTGCTTATACTAATAGATGTCAAAATTCGCTTTTACAGGGAGCAAATTTCCCTGGAGAGAACGGAATGATACAAATCGACAACGGAGGTGTCAGTATGCGCGTTCAATTCACTGAAACTGTATTGCGCGATGCAAACCAATCCCTGATGGCCACCCGACTGCCCTATTCGGATTACGAGGCGATCCTGCCCACTATGGACAAGGCCGGCTATTATTCCGTGGAGTGCTGGGGCGGCGCCACCTTTGACTCCTGCCTGCGCTACCTGGGTGAGGACCCCTGGGAGCGCCTGCGCAACATCCGCAAGAATATGCCCAACACCAAGCTGCAGATGCTGCTCCGGGGCCAGAACCTTCTGGGCTACAAGCACTATCATGACGACGTGGTGGAGAAGTTCGTGGAGCTGTCCATCAAGAATGGCATTGATATTCTGCGGATCTTCGACGCCCTGAACGATTTCCGCAACCTGGGGACCGCTCTGGACGCCACCAAGAAGTATGCCAACGAGAACACCGTGGCCTCCGGCTGCATCTCCTACACCCAGTCTCCCGTCCATACGGTGAGCAAGTATGTGGAGATGTGCAAGGAGCTGCAGCGGATGGGCTTCGACACCATCTGCCTGAAGGACATGGCCGGCACCATGAGCCCCTATGAGGCCGAGCATCTCATCAAGGGCATCAAGGACGCCGTGGGCGATATGCCTCTGATCCTGCACACCCACTGCACCACCGGTATGGCCTATCAGACCGTGACCAAGGCCATCGAGTCCGGCATCGACGTCATCGACACCGCCACCTCCTGCTTCTCCAACGGCACCTCTCAGCCCGCTACCGAGACCATGTACTACGCCCTGAGCCAGTACGGCATCGAGACCGGCCTGGATGAGAAGGTCATCAACGAGGTCAACGACTTCTTCAAGCCCGTCAAGCAGAAGTATGTGGACAGCGGTCTGATCAACCCCAAGAGCATGGCCACCGACGCCCAGGCCCTGGTCTACAAGGTCCCCGGCGGTATGCTGTCCAACATGATCGCCAACCTGACCGACATGGACGCCATGGACAAGTTCGACGAGGC
>JAJBUB010000013.1:131-5501 GCA_020860575.1 Clostridiales bacterium
CGAATACGGACACGGATACGAATACGGACACGGATACGAATACGGACACGGATACGAATACGGACACGGATACAGATACGGATACGGACACAGATACGGACGCCGATATCAGCGAACAGAAGGAGACAAGGAGTACTCCCTACAGTATTGAAAAGGACAGCTCCTATGTGTACTATATCGCCACCGTGTCCAGTGTGGGCAAGTCTTCCACCGTGCTCAAGGTGTACACCAGTCCGGTCTCGCTGAGCAGTTATACCGACCTGACAGGGACGTTGGAGAAGCTGGAAAGTGACGAGAACGCTGAGTGGGAGTATTATGTATACCGATATGATACCACAGCGCAGATCGTGTTCACCTATTCTGACTCTGCCTGGAGCAGTTCTACTGCCTCTGTGTTTCAGTCCGGTGACACACTGGCCTTTGCTCTGACGGCGGAATACAGTGAGAACGGAGATTATGAGCTGGTGGAGATCCTTCGCACTGCCGCAGCAGAGACAGAGACGGAGAACAGCGACCAGATGGCTCAGACCGGCGATCAGACAGACCAGACCGATGACCAAGCCGCCCAGACCGATGACCAGATGACCCAGGCCGGCGGCGCTTCCGCAGGTATGAGCGGCATGACCGGGTCTGTCTCCGGGTTCAGCTCCGGATTCAGTTACGGCTCCAGCGGCAGCGTATCTGTCGCCGACGGCACCACCGAGACCACTGAGGAGGAGACGACCTCCTATGACCAGTACAGCATTGCCGAGCAGGATGTACTCACTATCACACCTCAGAACATCATGAGCCTCTCCATCAGCGTGGACGAGCTGGACATCCTCTCTATCAGCGTGGGCATGGAGGCGGAGATCACACTGGACGCACTGACAGGACAGTCCTTTAACGGCACAGTGACCGCCATCGGGACCACCGGCACCAACGAGGGCGGCAATACCAAGTTTACGGTGGAGCTGACCATGGACCGGACAGAGCAAATGCTGGCGGGGATGAACGCCTCGGTCAAGATCGAAACTGCCTCCAGCGATGTGGAGACCACCGTCCCGGCGGCCGCTCTGGTGGAGGACGACGGCAAGACCTACGTCTATACCGAGTACGACGAGAAGGAGGAGGCCCTTGGCGGCCTGGTGGAGGTGGAGACCGGCGTATCTGACGGCGACCTGGTGGAGATCACCTCCGGATTGAGCCAGGGCGATACCTATTACTACGAATACGCAGATACCCTTGTCTACAGCTTTATCAGTACGAGATAATACGAGGACCGCCGCAGAGCAAACGCTCTGCGGCGGTTCAGCCTGTCAAAGAACGATCCTCCTGCCCCCATTTCTGGTGTAATAAGGAAGACGGGGGTGCAATTATATGGAATAGCGGAGAAAACCCGGATAAGGGTCTGTATGCTCGATTTGACATTGATGTGCTGGCACCAAAGGCCGCCTGCTGCGAAGGAACGAGAAGGCTGTGTTCATCAAAATGGTACTCATCCAACATCAACATGGCATCCCGTTGCACCGACGGTCTTATCAGCGCATCCGGGACACGCTGTCCTATCGCCGGCTCTTGGGGTACGGCTGAAAGCTTTTCTAAGACACCACCATCTTGACATCCAACCCATGACGCACTATAATGAATCCCATGATTTTTGTGGAAAGGGAATGACTGCCATGCCTATTGACGTTACCATTCAGAATTTGTATTCCCTGGAGCACACCCTGGCCGCCCCGCTACTGATGCGCTGCACCTATCCCTGGGAGGCACTGGAGGGCATCGGGGACTTTATCCGCGCTCTGGGCCCCAAGCTGGACCCGGAGGAATATGAGGAGGTCAGCCCTCAGGTGTGGGTGGCCAAGTCCGCACGGGTATATCCCACCGCCACCCTTCTGCCCCCGTGTATCATCGGCCCGGAGACGGAGGTTCGTCCGGGAGCCTTTGTTCGGGGCAACGCCCTGGTGGGTACCGGAGCTGTCGTGGGCAACTCCACTGAGCTGAAAAATGTCATCCTGTTCGATCGGGTGCAGGTGCCCCATTATAACTATGTGGGTGACTCCATCCTGGGCTTCAAGGCCCACATGGGGGCCGGCTCCATCACCTCCAATGTCAAGAGCGACAAGACTCTGGTGGTGGTCAAGGACCCGGATGGGACCCGGTACGAAACTGGCCGAAAGAAGTTCGGTGCCATGCTGGGTGACCAGGTGGAGGTGGGCTGCAACAGCGTCCTCAACCCCGGCACTGTCATTGGACGGGGGAGCAATGTCTATCCCCTTTCCTCCGTTCGGGGCATCGTTCCCCCGGGGCATATCTACAAGTCGGCGGATAGCATTATAAAAAAATTATAAATCGACCTTGGCCCCTGTTTCGGAAAATGCTTCCGGAGCGGGGCAGATTTTTCTCTGTCGCACCAGGTCGAAATCCGCTCCAATTCTGAATTGTTTCTTAAAAAGAGGGGAAAGCCCGCCGGGGGAGGGGGCTTTCTGCTATAATGAGTTGGAAGACATGCGCACCTGTACGCCGCCATTTTGCGGTGAGAAAGGATGAGATCCGATGACGACAAGCAGTGTTCTGGCACTGGCCTCTGCGGTGGTTGTGGGGCGTAGCGGGCACGGGGGCTCCGGTGTTGCCGGAGAGAGTACTGCTTCCGTCCAGTCGGTGGCCATGCTCATGGGGGTAGACCTGACCGGAACGAGTCAGTACAGCGGCATCGTAGAGGCCAAGGCCACCGTCAAGGTGCAGAAGGACAGCAGCAAGACGGTGGATGAGGTCTATGTCCAGGCGGGGGACATGGTGCAGGCAGGGGACCTGCTGTTTACCTACGACACTGATGCTCTGGAGCTGTCGGTAGAGACGGCGGAGCTGGAGGTGGAGCAGCTCCAGAACAGCATCACGAATTATGAGACCCAGATCACCTCCCTGGAGAAGGAGAAGAAAAAGGCATCATCCTCGGACCAGCTCTCCTACACCCTGCAAATTCAGGAGACAGAGCTGAACAAGTCGGAGGCGGAGTACAACCTCAAGACCAAGCAGGCGGAGTTGGAACGGCTCAAGGCCGGTATGGACGAGACGGAGGTCTACGCCGAGGTCAGCGGTCTGGTGCAGTCGGTGGCGGACGACAGCAGCGGCGAGTACGCCTACTCCTATTATGATTACGACAGCGGCTCCAGCGACGCCTACATCACCATTATGGAGACGGGCACCTACCGCATCAAGGGCACCGTCAGCGAGGAGAATATCTACAACCTGTATGAGGGCATGGAGATCACTGCCGTCTCCCGGACGGACAGCACACAGACCTGGACGGGCACTGTCGAGAGCATCGACACCGGTACCACCGCAGACGACAGTGAGAGCGATTCCTACTATGACAGCAGTAGCAGCGACAGCCGCAGCGCCAAATATACCTTCTATGTGGCGCTGGAGTCCTCCGACGGACTGCTCATCGGACAGCACGTCTATCTGAAGGCCGGGGGCGATGAGAGCGGGGACGAGATCGTTCTCCCCAGTGGATATCTGGTGCTGGAGGGAGAGAACGCCTCCGTCTGGGCGGCGGATGGCAATTCTCAGCTGGAGCTGCGCAGAGTCACCCTGGGGGACTACGACGCTGAGGCGGACACCTATGTCATCGCCGACGGCCTGACCCTGGAGGACTACATCGCTTATCCCGACAGCTCCCTCACCGTGGGTATGGCGGTGACGGAATACGATGACAGCACCTTCGAGACTGTGACAGGCGACGATTCCGCCGACGCGGAGTACGAAGAAGGAGCGTATGAAGAGGGCGAGTACGATGAAGACTACGCCGAATACGACGAAGGCTACGCCCAATACGACGAAGACTACGCCGAACACGACGAGGATTATGGCGAGGACGACACCGAGGAGGAAGTCGCCGTCGTTGTGGAGGAGGGCTGAGCCATGGTTCTGGAGCTGCGGGATATCTGTAAGGACTACACCCGGGGCAAGATCGTGGTACCTGTCCTGGAAAACATCAACCTGACGGTGGAGGAGGGGGAGTACATTGCCATTATGGGCCCCTCCGGCTCCGGAAAGACTACCCTCATGAACCTGATCGGCTGTCTGGATCAGCCTACCTCCGGCAAGCGTATTTTGAAGGGGGAGGACCTGGACGGGGTCAGCGACAACCGCCTGGCGGACATTCGCAACCGGCAGATCGGTTTCGTCTTTCAGAACGCCGACCTGCTCCCGGGCCTCACCGCCCTGGACAACGTGGCGCTTCCCCTCATTTACCGGGGCGTACGGAAAAAGGAACGTCGGGCCAGGGCGCGGGAGATGCTGGAGCTGGTAGGCCTGGAGGACCGAATGGACCATAAGCCCAATCAGCTCTCCGGCGGACAGTGCCAGCGGGTGGCCATTGCCCGGGCTATGGTAGGCGGCCCCAGTCTGCTCCTGGCGGATGAGCCCACCGGTTCGCTGGACACGAAATCCGGCGGGCAGATCATGGAGCTATTCCACCATCTGAACGCCAGCGGCGTGACCATTATCATGATCACCCACGCCCAGGAGGTGGCCAGCTGCGCCCAGAAAACCTATCTCATCCGGGACGGCAGGATCGACAGCCGCCGCAGTCCGGAGCGGCAGGGGGAGGGAGAGAGATGAAAAAGACGGGAAAACGGATTCTGTCGGTCGTCCTCGCTCTGGTACTGGTGGCGGGGTGCGCCGCAGGCGGAGTGTACGCCTGGAACCACCGGAGCCGGGAGGCAGTGAACGTCTATGCCGTGTCCGACTTCGCCATGACCAACTACTGGGGGGACAGCACCACCAGCGACGGCCTGGTGGAGTCGGAGGGCCTTCAGTCGATCTATCTCTCCGATACCCAGACAGTGAAGGAGATCCTGGTCTCCGAGGGGGACTACGTCCAGGAGGGCGACCCCCTGCTGACCTATGACACCACCCTCACCGAGCTGGATCTGCAAAAAAAGGATATCGCCGTGCAGCAGTTGGAGCTGGAGCTTTCCGACGCCCAAAAGGAGCTGTCCACGGTGAAGAGCTATAAGCCAAACACCTATATCCCCGGCAGCGTCACCGTGACCGTCATTCCGGGTACCGACCCGGTGGAGGAACCGGAGTGGGAGGACGACGGCACCCTGACTCTGCTCTCCGGAACGGGTACCTATGACGACCCCTTTGTCTATGAGTGGAACAGCGCCTACAGCTTCTCTGATGCCTTTTTGTACCAGGCCATGCGGGGGCTGGACGAGTGCTACGTGGAGTTTATCGTCACCGGAACGGGAATACTGACGGAACAGGAAGGGACGGACGAACCGACCGAGCCCGCAGAGCCGACCGAGCCCACAGAACCGACCGAACCAACGGAACCCACTGAGCCAACAGAACCCACCGACCCGGAGGCCCCAACCG
>JAJBUB010000035.1 GCA_020860575.1 Clostridiales bacterium
TAGGGCAGGCTGAGGGAGTGCAGTACGCACTCACAACAAGATAGGCACCGTCGGCGAATTCGTTGAAAGCCAATACGAATCCGCCAGGATTTTCTCATTTCAGCTCCACGATGGTCACGCCGTTCTCCCCCTCGCCGTAGCGGCCAGAGCGGAAGCTCTTGACGTATTTGCAGGTGCGCAGGTGCTGCTGCACTGCCTGCCGGAGCGCGCCGGTGCCCTTGCCGTGGATAATAGTCACCGTCTGGAGTCGGGCCATCACCGCGTCGTCCAGGAACCGGTCGATAACCCCCTCGCACTCGTCGGTCATCATACCCCGGATGTCCAACTCCGGGCTGGCCCCGGCGGTGCGGATCTGCCGCTGGACCCGGCCCGCCATCTTCTGGGCCTGGGCCTTGCCGTTGGTCTTTTGCACCTCGATGACCCGGACCTCCTCCTGTTTGGCGGTGACGTTGAGGATGCCCGCCTGGAGGCGGAGGGTGCCGTCCTTGTTTACCGAGACCACCTGTGCCCGGGTCCCCACTTGGAGCAGCTCTACCGTGTCCCCCGGCTCCGCCGGACGGGTGGGAGGCGGGGCCTCCTCCGTCTGGGCGCGGGAGAGCCGTTCTGACGCCTGGTTCAGGCTGCGACGGAGGTCGGTCCGGCGCTGGTTCTCGTCGGCAGCGGCCTCCCCCTTCTGCTGGCGCTTCTTCATCTCATCCAGCTGATTGAACACCTGGTTGGACACCGTCCGGGCCTCCTGGAGAATGCCCTCCGCCTCCTTCCGGGCGGACTCTGTGACCTTGAGCCGCTGGCTCTCCAGCTGTCTGCGCAGCTCCGCCGACTGGGCAGCGTCCGCCTCGGCCTGGGCGCGGAGGCGTTGAGCCTCCTCCTTGGCCTGCTCCATCTCCTGGCGCTGGCGCTCCAGCCGGGCCAGCACATCCTCAAACTGGACGTTCTGGCGGTCGATGCGCTCGCTGGCGTGTTGAATGATATGCTCTGGCATCCCCAGCCGCCGGGAGATGGCGAAGGCGTTGGACTTGCCGGGAATCCCGATGAGCAGCCGGTAGGTGGGCCGCAGCGTCTCCACGTCAAACTCGCAGGAGGCGTTTTCCACCCCCGGCTCCATCATGGCGTAGGTTTTCAGCTCAGCGTAGTGGGTGGTAGCCGCCACCTTCGCTCCCAGGCTCCGGGCCTCCTCGATGACCGCCACCGCCAGAGCGGCCCCCTCCACCGGGTCGGTCCCCGCCCCCAGCTCGTCAAAGAGCACCAGGGTATCCTCCCCCAGCTCGTCCAGGAAGCCCACGATGTTGGTGATGTGAGACGAGAAGGTGGAGAGGGACTGCTCAATGGACTGCTCATCCCCGATGTCCGCCAGCACCTCCCGATACACCGGGCAGGTGCTTCCGTCCGCCACCGGCAGGTGGAGGCCGCACTGGGCCATGAGCACCAGCAGGCCGATGGTTTTCAGCGTCACCGTCTTGCCGCCGGTGTTGGGGCCGGTGATGACCAAGGTGTCGAACCGCCGCCCCAGATCCACGTCGATGGGCACCGCCGTCTTGGGGTCCAGGAGAGGGTGTCTCGCCCGGATAAAGTTCAGGGAGCCGTCCCCGGTGAGCCGGGGCGGGATTGCCTCCATCTGGTAGGACAGCCGGGCCTTGGCGAAAATCAGGTCCAGCTGCACCAGCAGGCTGTAGTCGATGAGGATGTCCTCCCGGTCGTCGGCGGCCTGGGCGGACAGCTCCGCCAGGATGCGGGCGATCTCCTTCTCCTCCCTGGCGGTCAGCTCCCGCAGCTCGTTGTTGGCCTTCACCGCCGCCATAGGCTCCACAAAAAAGGTGGAGCCGGAGGCGGACACATCGTGGACCAGGCCGGGGACGTTCCCCTTACACTCCGCCTTCACCGGCACCACAAACCGGTTCTGCCGGATAGTGACGATAGGCTCCTGGAGGTATTTGGCAGAGGAGGAGGAGATAAGCCGCTGGAGCACCTCCCGGGCCTTGCCGGAGGCGCCCCGTATCTTCCGGCGGATGTCCGCCAGCTCCGGGCTGGCGTTGTCGGCGATCTCCTCCTCGGAGAGGATGGAACCGAAAATGCGGTCCTCCAGATACTTGTTCGTGTTCAGGGAGCGGAACAGCTGGTCGATGCAGGTGGTCTGCTCCCCCTCCCCCAGACTGGCCTGGGCCTCCCGGGCGCAGCGGAGCACTCCCGCCACGTTTAGCAGCTCCCTGGTGTTCAGAGAGCCTCCCAGACTGGCCCGCTGGAGGGCCGCCTCCACCGGGCGCAGGTCTGCAAAGCCGGGGGCATGGCCCCGGTCCATCATGGAACGGGCGGCGGAGGTCTCCGCCTGAAGCCGCTCCACGTCCTCCGGATCGGTGGCGGGGCGGAGATTTCTGGCCCGCTCCTGGGCCTCCTGGCTCACCGCCTGGCGAGCCAGGAGCTCCAGCACCTGGGGCAGCTCCAACGTATGGATAGATTTTTCAAATCGTTCTGTCATGGTTTTCTTTTCTCATGTCATATGTTATGGTTTGTTTTTTATCTGTGGTCGGTACGAATTCGCCCGAGTGCCCGTCTTGTTGAGGGGTGCGTGCTGCTCTCCCTCCGTCACGGCTTCGCCGTGCCACCTCTACCACTTTGCGCACTTACGCCTCAAAGAGGGAGGCAAGGGTCTACTGCAACCCCTCGGCTCCCTCTCTGAGGGAGCTGGCTGCCCGTAGGGCAGACTGAGGGAGAGCAGCAGGGGCTATCGAAACACTAAAAGCTGCTGGCGACTTCGTACCAATTCCCGGCAGGCCCCCGCCTACCCTCTCAACACGATCTGCTTATAGTAATCCAGCGTCCGGAACCCCCGCTCCATCTGGGTCAGGAGGTACGCCTCGCACACCTCTCCCAGTCGGGTCAGCTCCCGCTCCTCCATCCGGAAGGAGAGCAGCTTCTTTCCGGGACATGTAATGATGTACCGCATGGCGGACAGGGTCTGGGCTGTCAGAGGCAGGGAGATGCCCTCCCCCGTCTCCTGACCGCAGTCTGCACAATGGAGTACTCCCTGGGTCAGATTCAAGCGCGGCTCCTCCGGCTCCCGTCCGCAGACGGCGCAGGCGTCCAGCAGCGGCTCAAACCCCGCCAAACTCACCGCCCGCAGTTCGAAGGCCGCCTTGACCTGGGCCAGAGGTCTGTCCAGCCGGTCCAGGGCGTACAGGCAGTTGAGCAGCAGGGACAGCAGTTCTCCGGGAGGGGACTCCTCCTGGACGACGCTGTCCAACACTTCGGCAAAGTAGCTCCCCAGTGCCAGCTTTTCCAGGTCGCTGCGGAGGGTGCGGAATTCCAGCTCCACCGACGCCTCGGTCACTGTCCACCGGCCCCGGAACTCCGCCAGGGTCATCTCTGACCATACCAGCAGCTGGCAGGCGGCGGAGAGGCCGCTCCCCTTTTTCCGGCAGCCTCTGGCCTGGACGGTGAGCTTGCCCAGGTCGGGGGTCAGGACGGTGAGTATCTTGTCCGATTCCTTATAATTCACTTCCCGCAGGACGATGGCCCTGGTGGTGACGTGCATGGATGGCCTCCCTCTGTCGCTGCCGCATTTTCCAATAGGTGTACGCCTGGGGCAGTCCCGTCTCCCGGAACAGCGTCCAGCCAGCTTCCTGTTCTGTCTCCCGTTCGCTCATCTCGCTCCCCTCCCGCTCTTACTCTGGCGAAAACGGGGTCGATTTATGTCTGGGGATGTCTGGCAGTCAGAACAAAAGCCTGTCCAGCAGCCCCAAAACCAGGAGATGTGCGGGATAGAAGATGTAAAAGAACCACTTCTTCCCGGAGCCCCGCTGCCCGTTATAGGTCAGGATGAGCAGCACGCCCAGGACGGCAAATATCTCGATCCAGTTGTCATCCAGCACGCAGAAGGCCACAATGGTCACAGCTCCCAGCAGCGCCTGATGCCAGCGCTGCCCCAGGCCAGGCCAGGTGCTGCCCCAGTAGAGGGCCAGGATCAGCACCACGCCGAACAGGCCGTAATCTGTAAACAGCAGCTCCGCCACCACGCCGACTGCAAGGGCGATGCCGATCTGGGCCAGTCGCCGCCCGGCCTGGGGCCAGCGCTCCGGCAGCCGCTCACAGGCCCACATCGCCAGAAAGCCCAGCAGCAGGGTAAAGAAGACGTTCTGGCTGTAGCACTCAAAAAAGCCGTTTTCCGGGTCGTTGAAGGCAATATCGAAGGGGATCTCCGCCACCAAACAGAACAGCCCCAGCCGGAGGGCGTATTTGCCCCGGCTCCGGGTGTGGTGAAAGCCCTCCACCAGCAGGAAGCAGAAGATGGGAAAGGCGATGCGGCCGATCTCCCGCATGAGGATATAGACCTCATACCAGGCCGAACTGCCGCTCTGGGCATAGGCGCTCCACACCAGGGTATAGCCCAGGTGGTCGATGAACATGGCGACGATGGCCACCCATTTCAGAGCGCTCCCGCTGCACCGCTGCCAGGGGCGCAGCGCTGTCTCCAGCGCCATTTCTCAGTCCTCCGTAAAGCCGAAGGAGCGGATGAGGCCGGGATTGTCCCGCCAGTTCTCCTTCACCTTCACCCAGGTCTGGAGATAGACCTTGGTGTCCAGAAACGCCTCCATGCCCTCCCTGGCCTGGGAGGAGATCTTTTTCAGCATAGCGCCCTTCTTGCCGATGATGATGCCCTTGTGGCTCTCCTTTTCGCAGTAGATGATGGCCTCGATCTCCACTACCCCGTCGGGACGCTCGTGGAACCGCTCGATGGAGACTGCGGTGCCGTGGGGGATCTCCTTTTCCAGAGAGGTCAGCAGCTTTTCCCGGAGGATCTCCCCCATGATCTGCCGCTCCGGCTGGTCGGTGAAGGCGTCCTCCGGGAAGTACCAGGGGGACTCCGCCTGGTAGTCCTTCAGCACGCCCATCAGCTCCTCCACCCCGTCCCCCTCTTTGGCGGAAACAGGGACCACGGCGTCGAAGCTGTGCTCCTTCTGATAGGCGTCGATGACCGCCAGCAGCTTATCCTTCTGCTCCACCCGGTCGATCTTGTTGATGACCAGCACCGAGGGGACAGCCAGCTGCTCCATCCGGCGCATCAGCTCCCGCTCCGGCTCGCCGGGAGAGGGCACCGGCTCCACCACCAGCACCGCCACGTCCACGTCCGCCACGCTGGAGCGGGAGACGTTGTCCATATACTCCCCCAGCCGGGTCCTGGCCCGGTGCAGGCCGGGGGTGTCCAGGAAGATATACTGGGCCTTGTCCCGGGTGACTACGCCGGTAATGCGGTTCCGGGTGGTCTGGGGCTTGGCGGAGATGATGGCCACCTTCTCCCCCACCAGGGCGTTTAACAGGGTGGACTTGCCCACGTTGGGCCGGCCCACAATTGCGATCATTGCACAGGTTGTCTGTTCCATGTGTTACCTCTTTGTCGTCTGTGATGATTGATGGTGTGGATTTGCCGGGAATTGGTACGGATTCGCCCGGGTGCCTGTCTTGTCGAGGATACGTGCTGCTCTCCCTCAGTCTGCCCTT
>JAJBUB010000082.1:0-12248 GCA_020860575.1 Clostridiales bacterium
ACCGGAAAGCCGACGCCGCCTCCCCGTCCGGCGTCCCCTCCGGGGCCGGCCCGCCCCAACCACCCTTCCGGCGTCGTCGCCGTCTATCGATGGGACGCAGGGCAGGCGCGGGTCTGGAGGTGTCCCAACTGCGAGACGGAGAACAGCATATCGGACAGCTGTTGCTGTGTGTGCAGACAGCACAGATAGGAGAGACGGGATATGTTCTGTAAAAAGTGCGGCAACAAGCTGGTTGCCGGAGAGAAGACCTGCCGCTATTGCGGCGCTCCCGCAGAGCAGGCGGAGATCTGCGGCGGCTTTTGGGGCCTGGTGGGGGAGAAACCCTCTCCCGCTGCGGCAGTACCCCCTGTGACCCCTGCGCCGCCGGTATCTCCTGGGCCGGACCAGGACCCCAGATACCGGAGAAAACTGAAGCAGCTGACGGACCGGCAGACGCTCCTGATGGTGATATGCGCTGTGCTGATCGTTTTGACACTGGTCCAGGCCGTGCAGATCGGCTCCCTGTCCAGCCAGGTGGATGCGCTGGAGGCAGATGTGGCGGAGCTGGAGACGGAGCGGGCGGCAGACGATTCCTCCCAGGAGAAGAGCGACGGGCGGACGGACGCAGAACAGGAAGAGGCGGAGCCGAAGGACGCGGAACAGGAGGATGACGGGCTGTCCAATGAAAACGAGTCCCCGGACGCGGACGGACAGAGCGCTGAGCTGAGCGTGAAGTCGTCTGAGAGTGAGGATGTGATATTCTGCTTCTCCGAGGGCGGGCAATGCCGCGTTGAGCTGCCCACCGCAGAGGACCAGGACGAGGAGAGCAACAGCGATGACCGGTACCGCTTCACCTATGCATATGACGGGTATGAGCTGGAGATCAAAAACAGACGAGGCGGAGGTCGAGCTGCCGATCGCTTTGGGGGATTACGCCTTTGTGCAGACCCTGGAGGACTTCGTGAAGGAATGGAGCGGCGATGATACGGAGGTCAGCCTGAAAAGCGAGACAGGCGACGTCACCCTCGTCCTCCAGAAAGACGGGAACACCTGCGAGCTGCGGGACAATACCGGTGCGACGGTGGAGACGGGGGAGTTTGTCTACGACCCCAGCATGGGAGTGCTGAGCGTCACCGGCGTGCCGGCAGAGCGGGCGCTTCGGTTCACGTTTACGGACGAGGCCTCCGACGGCGGGACGTACACCTTCGAGCTGGGAGACGATGCGCTGGACAGTCTGCTGGAGCTGGCAAACGCTGCGGGAGAGGAAAACGATTGAGGCGGGCCACAGTGAAATTTGTCGCCCTTCAAGCGACCCGGGAAGACGGGGCGCATGGTATGATTCTCACAGATCAAACGAGAAAGATGATATAGGAGGAAACGAAAATGGGCAGTAACATCGGAAGCTGGGCGGGCAGGAGTACCGGAACCATGGGGTATGATGTGGACCTGGTCTTCTGCATCGACGCGACCATGAGCATGGATCATATCCTGGACACGGTGAAGCAGAACGCGCTGAATTTCTACAGCGATCTGGTCAAGTGTATGGAGGATAAAAAGAAGCATATCACCCAGCTGCGGGTCCGCATCATCGCTTTCCGGGACTACTTTTACGACCGGGAGAAGGCGATGCTGGTCACAGACTTTTTCCCTCTGCCGGACCAGGCGGAGTCGTTCCGGGCCTGCGTGGGCAGCATCGTGGCAGACGGCGGCGGGGACGACCCGGAGGACGGCCTGGAGGCGCTGGCCTATGCCATGAAGTCCAAGTGGACGCCCGCCCGCCCCGGGGTCAAGCGCCGTCAGGTGATCGTGGTGTGGTCGGACGACGGGACCCACGATCTGGGATTTGGCCGGTCTGCGCCGAACTATCCCCACGGGATGCCCGCCGATTTCAACGAGCTGACCCGGTGGTGGGGTACCAACCAGAACCCCGGCGAGATGGACGCAAAGGCCAAGCGCCTGGTACTGTTCACCCCGGACAAGCCGAGCTGGAGCAAGATCAGCGACAACTGGAATCAGGTGATCCACTACGCGGCGGAGGCAGGCAAGGGGCTGGAAAACGTGGGCTACGCCCAGATCCTCACCACCATCGCCCAGTCGATCTGACCGGAACGACAGAGGTTGGCGGATGATGAGCCAGGGGAGCAGCTTTTTTGACCAGCTGGACACGCTGCTCGTGACGGCCGAAGAGGTCCAGCAGGAGCGTGGAGAGGACAGCTTCTGCGCCAGCTGCGCCGTCCCGGATGCTGCCATGATAGGCGTGTTCGACGGCTGCGGCGGATTGGGGGGCCGACGTTACCCCAACTTTCAGGGGCGCACAGGGGCCTATGTCGCCTCCCGCATCGTCAGCGGAGCGGTGTACGACTGGTTCCAGCAACACGGCCGGGACCGGTGGCGGACCCCGGAGGAGCTGCAGCGCAGCATCCAGGGATACCTGCAAAGCGCATTTGCCGTCAGCGCGCCCTATGCGAAAAGCGAGAACGTCCTCAAGGGGAGCCTGTCCAGGCCGCTGCCGACCACGGCGGCGATCGCCTGCGCCCAGGAGGGGGGAGACGGCGTACTGCTCCACACCATCTGGGCGGGGGATTCCCGGGTCTATCTGCTGGATGCACAGGGGCTGGCCCAGCTGACAGAAGACGACATCGAGGGGGAGGACGCGCTGTCCAACCTGACCAACGACAGCCCCATGACCAATGTGATCTCCCTGGACGGAAATTATATCCTCCACGTCAGGCGTTACGGCATCCGGGCAGACCAGCCGGCGCTGGTGATCGCCGCCACAGACGGCTGCTTCGGGTATTTGCAGACACCTATGGATTTTGAGTGCATGATGCTCTGTTGTCTGGAGGAAGCGGAGACGGAGCAGGCGTTTCGGGACAATCTGCGGGACTGTATGAGAGAGGTCACGGGAGACGACTTTTCCTTCGGACTGATGAGCTTCCATTGCGGAACGTTCCAGGGGATGAAGGACTTTCTGAGCGGCCGTCTGACCGAGCTGACAGAGCGGTATATCCGACCGCTCCGCCAGGGCGTCGGCGCTGAGACCGTATGGCGGGAGTACAGAGTGAGCTATGAGCGGTTTATCCGAGAAAAATAAGGGGGGAGCGCTGTGGGGGACGCGCGAGGTGCAACGATCAACGGGTACACACTGTTAGAGGATTTCCAGAACACAGGCTCCGCCCGATGGACGTTTGCGAGAAAGAACGGGAGAGACTACTTCCTCAAGGAGTATATCGCCCCGGTCTATCCCCGGGAAGGGACCATGTCTCCGGAGCTGAGACAGGAGTACATTGCAGAGTGCCGGCAATTCGAGGGGAAGAAACGGCAGCTCTATGGGGCCATCAACGGGGCATCGGACGGCAATCTGGTCCGGGTCCTTGAATTCTTCCGTTTTGGGACCCACTACTATACGGTGTCCGAGCGGGTGAACTCCAGCAATATGACCCCGGAGCGCATCCAGGGGTGGCCGCTGGCAGACCGGATTTTGCTCTGCCGGGGACTGGCGCACAGCATGATGGGACTGCACAGGCAGAGAGTCATCCACTCCGACATCAAGGCGGAGAATGTGCTGGTCAAACGGACGGTGACGGGAAGACTGGCGGCCAAGGTGATCGACTTTGACTGCTCCTTTTTCGAGAACGACCCGCCGAAAAACGAGGACGACCTCGGGGGAGACCAGGTCTATCTGTCGCCGGAGGCATACGTCTTCCTGTGCGGGGGAGAAATCGAACTCACCTGCAAGATGGATGTGTTCGCCCTGGGGCTGCTGTTCCACGAATACCTCACCGGCGCGCTGCCCGACTTTGACAGGGAGAGATATGACTATGCCCACCAGGCGGTGCTGAACGGGCAGGAACTGGTGCTGTCACAGAAGCTGGACGAGCGGTGGCGGAGCCTGCTGTCAGAAATGCTCCGTCTGGAGCCGGACGACCGCATCAGCATAGCCGAGGCATATGAGAGGCTGGGCGAGGACAGCCCGGGACCGGAAACGCGGGAGCGGGCGGAAGAGGCCAGAGCTGAGCCTGAACCTGTGAGAGAGAATCAGAAGGAAAAAGGGAATCCCTGGTATGTGCCCACCGACCTGTAGGCACCGGGGAGCTCCATTGGCTGAATCAGACGGGAAAAGGAGAGAAGAAGATGAAGCTGAAGAAACTGCTTGCACTGTTGACGGCGCTGCTGATGGCAGTCGCCCTGACCGCCTGCGGCGACGGGGGCGGCGACCAGACTGCCGATTCTGCCTCTGACAACAGTCAGACGGAGACGGCGGACGCGGATGAGGAAGGCGAAACGGCAGAGGAGACTGACGGGTCTGATGAGACCGATGATGTCGAGGCCCTGCTGGAGAGTGCGGACGCCAAGATTCAGGAGGGCGACTATCTCTCCGCCATCCAGATATTGAAGGACGCCATCGACGACGGCAAGGACGATGAGGCGGGACAGCTCCAGTCTGCCCTGGAGAACGCTCAGGAGGCATATGCCGAGCAGGTCGAGATCGACCTGGGCGCGCTGATCGGAAACGAGGAGTACGACAGCGCAAAGCAGCTGCTCTCTGAGGCGGAGGAGGCTCTCTCCGGGGTAGAGGCCTTTGAAAACACAAAGATCTGGGCGAATGCCATGATAGAGGCGAAGATCGCCTATGCCGACGGCGACTATGAGACTGCCGTCTCCGCCCTGACGAGCGGGATCGACGCGCTGGGTGAAAATGCCGATCTGGAGAGTGCGCTGGAGGCCTGCAAGGGCGGCTATGAGAACTATCTGACGGAGCAGGTCACCGCCTATGTGGCGGAGGGGACGGAAGCGGCCCTGACCGCCGCCGACACGCTGCTGGAGACGGCGACGGGGCTGATCCCGGGCAATTCGACGGTGGCCGGACTGAAAAGCACCGTGACCTCGGCATGGCAAAAGCTGCTGGCCTATACAGCGGCTGAGGTGGAGTTTATCACCTACAGCGACAGCATCGAGACAGAGGACCAGGACAACACCTACACATTCACCCCTGCCGTGACCGGCGTCTACCGCTTCGATTTCAGCGGGATGATGAGCGGTTTTGAGGTGGATCTCCACGTCTACAATACGCTCAACGAAGAGGTGGCATACAGCAGTTGGCTCTCCAACGGAGAGGGCAAGTCTGTGACGCTGAATGCCGGGGAGAGCTATGAGGTCCACGTCAACCAGCGCAGCAGCACCGGCAGCTATACCATGACCATTGGCCAGGCCAAAAGCGCCATCAATATCGACGACTACTCCACCATATATGACTACATCGAGTACACGGATCAGGTGGTGTATTACACCTTTACCCCCCAGGTGACCGGGACCTATCGCTTCGACTTCAGCGAGATGGTAAACGGTTTCGAGGTGGATCTCCACGTCTACAATACGCTCAATGAAGAGGTGGCATACAGCAGCTGGCTCTCCAACGGAGAGGGCAAGACGGTCACTCTGGACGCCGGAGAGACCTATACGATTACCATCTGCCAGCGCAGCAGCACCGGCAGCTACATTATGAGCATCGGAAAGCAAAACGAGACCCACGGCCTCACCACCAGCACCTCCATCACCGGAGGGATCACCTATGACGGCCAGGAGAACAAATACACGTTCACGCCCACCGCGTCGGCATCTTATGAGATCTCCGCAAATGGGATGGACAGCAGCTTTAAGGTGAAGGTGACCGTCTATGACGCTCTGGGCTACACTGTGGAGAGCGACACACTGCAAAACGAGAGCTTCACGGCGGAGTTGTCTGCCGGAGAGACGTACACGATCGTGGTTAGCCAGTCCAGCGGTACCGGCAGCTATACCCTTGCCGTGAAATAACCGTCAGAGAGCGGAAAGGAGAACAGGTATGAGTAAATATTGCGCTAATTGCGGACATGAGCTTCCGGATGAGGCCCGGTTCTGCGGCTTCTGCGGCTCGGCACAGCCGGTAGTGGACGCCCGTCCCGCCAACAATGCGAACGGTCCGACGCAGCAGGGCGGCAACGCCGGAACGCCCTGGACGACGCCGTCCGGGCTGGACGGCGACGGAGCGCAGCAGGGAAACGGCGACCCCGGGCAGGTAAAATGGGAACCGAAGCCTCCGAAAACGCCGTCGGTCCTGCAGAACCTGAACGTGGGCCTGATCGCCAAAATCGGCATCGCCGTGGCGGTGGTCGTGGTGGTGATCGCGATCGTTGCAGTCGTATTTCTGGGGAATAACTCTGCTACAGACAACGCGATGATCTGGGTGGAGGATGGCAGCTATATGTACAGCAGCGACATCACCTCGGACGACGACGCTGTTGAGATCACCACCTTCCGGTCGGATTACGACGACGGGTCGGGATACGCGGTCATCACCGCAGACGGGAAGTATGCCTATCTGGTCAACCGCATCAGCTCCAGCGGGCTTGGCTCTCTCTATCGGGTGGAGCTGGACAAGCTCAGCTCCAACACCAGCAAAAATGAGGACTACATCGAAAAGCTGGACAGCGATGTGTACAGATACGAGAACGGGTTCTTCCTGCTGGATGACGGGACGCTCCTCTATTTGCGGGGAGACGACCGGTCCAGCTCACAGCTGCGGTATTATGACGGCAGCGAGGTGCAGACGCTGAGCAGCGGCGTCTATGGGTACAGCTACAGCGGGAGCACCTACGGCGTTACCCTGACGGAGGATCAGAAAACGGTGATCTATACGAAGGAGGATGACGAGGACTACACCTTCAGCATCTACTGCCAGACGATCGGCGATGCGGACAGCGAATACAGAGTGGCTGCCGGTACGGACGGGTATGTGCTGTATGACGTGACCCACATTCTGTACGCAAAGAGCGATTATGTGGACGACGTCTATACAACGGCATGGTATGTCGGAGGGATGGACGTGGAGTCGGTCAAGCTGTCCGGCAATGTGGCAGGATACAGCTACGCCGCCTTTAGAGAGGACGGCCTGTTCTATTACACGGTCAAGGGCGAGTCCAGCGCAGCGACGTTGGCGGACTATGTGTCCAACTCCCATGCTGAGGAGGACGCCGCAGCGACGGAGCCGGTCGAGTCAGACTATGAAAAGACGGTCACCAAGACAAACAGCTGGACAGGCGAGACCTATACGACCACAGAGACCGACTGGGACGCCTATTATGAGGCCTGGGATGAATACAATGCCGGCCCGGTGCTGCGGCAGAACGTGATAGCCATGCTGGAGGAAGAGGAGACGACGATCACCAGCTATGAGCTTTACTGCTATTCTGCCGCCAGCGGAGAATCGACGCTGATCAGCAGCGAGTGCGGGAGCAGCTATCCTACCATGTCCGCCGTAGAGGGCAGCTCCGTTGCGGTGTATAAAAAGACCGTGCTGCCGGAGGGGACGCTGTCGATCGACGCGCTCCTGTCTGTCCTTGTGGATTGGGAGTATGACTACTACGGATACGAGGATACCTATTCGAACTACACCAGCGACTATGAGCTGTATGGGATCGACTTCGACAGTTACTATGACGACGACGATCTGCTCATCGCCTATATCAACGCCTTCCTGAGCTCTGCCGGAGAAAATGACGGCTATTATTACTCCGTCTCCGGCAACGCAGAGCAGCTGCTGGACACATCGAGCATTGACATGACAGGCGTCGGCTGGCTGAACGTCCAGCTTTTCGACAGCGGGAAGCAGGTCGCCGTGCAGCTGAGTGGCTCCGGCTACGATGATGAGGACATCTATGTGGCTCCTGTCTCCGGCGGGGTCATCGGGGCGCTGACTGCGACGCAGGCGTATGAGAGCGACAGCATGGCCTGCTATCAGGACGAGCTGTTCTACTGGGTCTACAGCTCCAACAATGTGGAACTGTACCGCTATGAGGATGACGACTGGAAGCTGATCAGCGAGGGCGTGGAAAGCGGCAGCATCTATGAGGACGGCACCATCATACTGCTGACCGATTACACCTCGTATGGGTACACCATGATCATCATCGACGCCTCCGGGGAAAAGCAGACCCTGTCGGATGTGGACGACTACACGGCGCTGAGCAACGGCAATATCGTCCTGCGGTCGAACGATAGCCTGAAGCTGTATGACGGGACGGGGACCACGACCATCGCCTACGACGTGGATTACAGCTCCTATTTCCCGATGAACGAGAAAGAGGACGGCGACAGCCTGGAGATCTGGGGGTAACGGGCTGTCGACTCCCATCGCGAGATCAGAGTGCGCCAGGACCAGTGAAAGGCGATTGCCAGGTCCCGGGAAAATGACAGAGATCCAATGAGAGCAGGGAGGACGCCGGAGGACCGGACGACCCTCTCCCCGTAGACAAACAGGCACAGTGTCAAATCGTCAAAAAACGGCGAGCTGCACTGTGCCTGTTTCCCTCAAATTGCCAATTTTGCCGATTTTAGGGCAAAACAGGTTGCTTTTTGCGCAGATATGGCTATAATAGCTAGATATGTTGTTATGCGTATTCACTGACTTTGAAGGAGGAGTATCCTCATGCAGCAGACCAAGCTGAGAAATGTTGCAATCATTGCCCACGTTGACCACGGAAAGACCACTCTGGTGGACGCCATGCTCCAGCAGAGCGGCGTTTACCGGGAAAACCAGGAGGTCGTGGAGCGGGTCATGGACTCCGGCGACCTGGAGCGGGAGCGGGGCATTACCATATTGGCGAAGAACACCGCTGTCACCTATGGGGATACCAAGATCAACATCGTGGACACCCCGGGCCACGCCGACTTTGGCGGCGAGGTGGAGCGGGTGCTGAAAATGGTCAACGGCGTCATCCTCCTGGTGGACGCCGCCGAGGGCCCCATGCCTCAGACCCGTTTTGTCCTCTCCCGCGCCCTGGAGCTGGGGCACCGGGTCATCGTGGTGGTCAACAAGATCGACCGTCCCGACCAGCGGGTGCATGAGGTCATTGACGAGGTGCTGGAGCTGCTGATGGATCTGGACGCTACCGACGAGCAGCTGGACTCCCCCATGCTGTTCTGCTCCGCCCGGTCCGGCACGGCATCCTATTCTCCGGAGGTCCCCGGCACCGACTTAAAGCCCCTCTTCGACACCATTCTGGAGTATATCCCAGCTCCGGAGGTGGAGCTGGACGCTCCCTTCCAGATGCTGGTCTCCTCCATCGACTACAACGAGTTTGTGGGCCGGATCGCTATCGGCCGTATCGAACGGGGCGTCATCCACCAGAATCAGGAGATCGTGGTCTGCAACTACCACGACCCGGACAAGGTCTCCAAAAAGGTGAAGGCCACTGCCCTGTTCCAGTTTGACGGGCTCTCCCGTGTCCCGGCGGAGTCCGCCGAGGCGGGGAACATCGTGGCACTCTCCGGCATCGGGGATATCACCATCGGGGACACCATCTGCTCCCCGGAGGCGGTGGAGCCGCTGAGCTTTGTGAAGATCTCCGCCCCCACCATGGAGATGACCTTCTCCGTCAACGACTCCCCCTACGCCGGACGGGACGGCAAGTTTGTCACCTCCCGGCAGATTCGCGACCGGCTGTTCCGGGAGACATTGAAAGATGTCTCTTTGAAGGTCTCCGAGGTGGAGGACTCCACTGACTCCTTCAACGTGGCCGGTCGAGGGGAGATGCACCTGTCCATCCTCATCGAGACTATGCGCCGAGAAGGATACGAGTTCCAGGTATCTCCGCCCCGGGTGCTCTATCGGGAGATCGACGGGGTCAAGTGCGAGCCAATCGAGCGGCTGGTGCTGGACGTTCCGGCGGACTATGTGGGCGGCGTTATCGAGGCACTGGGTCTGCGCAAGGGCGAAATGGTGGACATGAACCCGGTGGGCAACCGGATGAAGGTGGAGTTTCTCATCCCCTCCCGGGGTCTGTTCGGCTATCGGAACGAGTTTTTGACCGCCACCAAGGGCGAAGGCATTATGACCTCCGTATTTGACTCCTACGCCCCCTATAAGGGAGAGCTTCAGCGCCGGAACACAGGCTCCCTCATCGCCTATGAGACAGGAGAGGCAGTGGCCTATGGCCTGTTCAACGCCCAGGAACGGGGCGCTCTGTTCATCGGAGCCGGCACCCCGGTCTACGAGGGCATGGTGGTCGGGGTCAACCCCAAGCTGGAGGATATCACCGTCAACGTCTGCAAGAAAAAACAGCTGACCAATATGCGGGCCGCCGGTTCTGACGAGGCCCTCCGCCTCATCCCGCCCCGGCAGATGAGCCTGGAGCAGTGTCTGGAATTTCTGGCCGACGACGAGCTGCTGGAGGTCACCCCCCACAACCTCCGTCTGCGCAAGCGGATCTTGAACCACGAGCTGCGGATGAAGGCCCTCAAGGGACATAAAAAATAAATATGGCTGCAAGACCCTCTGTGAGACAGGCTCACAGAGGGCCTTTTTCCGTCCTGCCCTGCTACAGATATCCCGCAAGTTTGCGCAAAAGCACAGATTTGCGGTATTTTTACGCCCCTTTGGCGGACAAATCCATCCTGTTGCATTTCGGTGGGACAGACTTTCCGCTACAATACAGGGGAAAGGAGGGAGGCGAATTGCTTTCAGAATTTGCGTGTGAGGGGCAGGAGCGGGTCCCCCTTCGGCTGCGGCTGGACAGCGGCGTCTGTCTGGAGGAGGAGATCACCCGGCTCACTCTGACCGCCGGGTGCAGCTCCGACACCTCCGGCCCCAGCCTGGGGAGTACCGTGGCGGCTTACCTGACAGTATCTCTCGCCGGAGACGGACTCCCGGCGCTGGAGGGGGCGTATGTCGCCCCGGAGGTGGAGATAGGGGGCGCATGGCTCAGCCTGGGCCGGTTCCGCTTCGAGACGCCGGAGACAGGGGAGGGGACGGTGAAGGTCGCGGCCTCCGACGCCATGATCTGGGCCATGGAGGCGGGCTACTACCCGCCTGACCAGTCCCCTGCCACCGCCCTGGGTGTGCTGGCAGACGTCTGCGACCAGGCGGGGGTGGAGTTGGGAGACGTGTCCGAATTGACCGATGTGGCGGTCAGCGGGGTGTCCTCCGGCTACACCTGCCGGGAGATGGCGGGGTATATGGCGGCTCTGCTGGGCTGCAACGCTCTATTTGACCGGGAGGGAAAGCTGGTCCTTCGGTGGTTCTCCTCAACGGAAGCAGCTATCGGCCCGGAGGACTACTACAGCGGCGGATTCACCCGAAAGGACTATGACTATGTCCTGTCCGGTCTGACGGTGGTCACAGGCTCCGGGGAGGACGAACAGCTCTCCGCCGGGACCGGGGGCAGCGGGATCTCGCTGACAGATCCCTATATGACGGAGGAGGTGCTGGAGGCCGTGTGGGCCGGGGTGGAGGGCTTCACCTTCCGACCGGGAGAGGTGACAGTGGCGGGAGATCTGCGGCTGGAGCCGGGGGACATCGTCACCGTCACCGACCTGACCGGTGAATCCTACATCTTCCCGGTCATGAATGTGGAGCATACCTATGACGGGGGCTTTCAGACAAAGCTCTCCGCCTATGGCAGCGCGGAGACGGACAGCTCTGCCAGCTACAAAGGCCCCACCACCACCGCCCTGGAACGGTACACGGCGGATATGGCCAGCTTCAAAAATTTGTTTGCAGACAAGGCCTATCTCCAGGATCTGCTGGTGCGGGGCGGCATCGTCACCGACACCCTCTCCGGTGTGGAGATCAACGCCACCAAATACCTGACCGGCGTGACCATTGTCGGCGACGTGATCCAGGCGGGGACGCTGACGGCAGACAAGCTCATCCTCACCGGGACAGATGGGCTGATCTACGAGATCAACGCCACGGCAGGCGGCCTGACCTCTGAGCAGCTGACGGAGGAGCAGTACCAGACCGCCATTGACGGATCGGTGCTGGCAGTCAACAGCATCACTGCCGACCGCATCAACGTCACCGATCTGTTCGCCCAGGACATCACCGCCACGGGGAGCATTACCGGCGTGACCATCAAGGGAGGCAGCATCACCGGAGGGTCGATCACCGGAGGGTCGATCACCGGCGGCACGATCTCCATTGGAGATAACTTCAGCGTGACCAGCGACGGCAAAATGACGGCGACAGACGCTGTACTCGGGGGAACGCTCTACATCTACGACGACGTGAATGACGTGTATACACCGGCGCTGTATGCCGACGGTGGAATCAGTTTCCCGTCCTATACTCTTTTCGAGAATTCGACGCGGTTCAATGGCGAAGCGAATTTTGCAGGTACGATAGGAGTATATGGGGCAGCCTCATTCTCTGGCACACTCTCTGCGTCGGGAGCAGTCACGTTCGACAAAACCCTCAGCGTCAGCGGCGCGGCCACGTTTGACAGCAACAT
>JAJBUB010000082.1:12348-29258 GCA_020860575.1 Clostridiales bacterium
GGCGTCCGGCTCACGGATGCCAGCGGCGGGGTGTATCAGATGGTGCGGATGAATTCGGACGACGTTTTTCTGCTGGGCAACACCAACTTTCCCACCTATCTGTACGGCAGCGGCGGCATCTATGCCAAAAACACCCTGTATGTGGGAAATACCATCCGGGTCCCGGAAATTCAGAAGGGGACGGTCTCCATCACCCCGTCTAACGCCAACACCCCCACCAGCGCGGCGGTCACGTTTGACACAGCGTTTTCCGGCACGCCCCGGGTCATGGTGACTGTCAACAACAACACGGTGGGCAGTTATATCACCGGTGTGGGCGCTACCGGGGCCAGCAGCACCGGGGTGACTATCTGGCTCACGCGAAACGCCGCTACTACCAGCGCCATCAACGTCTGGTGGGTCGCGGTCTACTGAGGAGGAAGCTATGGTATTTTACGACAAAAACGGGACCGTCCTCTATGTGGGCGACCGTATCAGGCCGGATGAGGGGCTGGAGCTGCTGCTCATCTCGGAGGCGTATGATGAGGGATTTGAGGAGGACTGTCTGTACGGACAGCAGGTAGAGCATCCGGCGTCGTTCTCCGTTTTGACCCAGGCGAACCTGTCCAGCAACTGGACGAAGGTGGAGACGGATGAGATATCCGACGCGGAGGCAGTCAGTATTATTTTGGGAGGCGAGACGACATGACAAGAGCGGAGGCATTGAAGTACCGGGCGGCCATCGAGACGGCGGTCCAGAGTTTGGACGACGAGACGGCGGCAGAGGTCCCCACCCTGTTCCCGGCGTGGAGCGCGGAGACGGCCTACGAGGCGGGGGCAAAGGTGCAGTATGGCGGGACGGTGTACACCGTCTTGCAGGCCCACACCAGTCAGACAGACTGGACCCCGGACGCGGCGGCGAGCCTGTTTGCGGAGGTGTTGCCCGGGCAGGGCGGCTCTCAGGTGGGCGAGTGGGTACAGCCGGATTCCACCAACCCCTACATGACCGGGGACCGGGTGCTGTATAACGGCGTATTGTATGAATCCCTCATCGACAACAACGTATGGTCCCCGGAGGCTTACCCCGCCGGGTGGAAGGAAGTGGAGGCGTAAATCATGGGTATCAACGGAGCGACGAATGAATTTCTGGACGGGCTGACCAAGCTCATCAATGAGAGCAAGTTGCCGCCCACCAATGTCCGGCTCTGTCTGGACGTGGCGCGGTTGCAGGTGGTACAGCTGGAGCAACAGGCCATTGCACAGGAAAAGGCTCAGGAGGCGGCAAAGGCCAAGCGGGAGGGCAAGGCGGATGAGCGAGACGATTCTTGCCAGTATCATTTCCGCGTTTTCCGCTCTCATCGTCTGCATGATAAACAATGCAGTCCAGGCCAGCGCACAGCGGAAACAGGCGGACAAGACCACGGCTCTTATCACCTACCGGCTGGAAGAGCTGGAAAAGAAGGTGGGCAAGCACAATGAGGTCATCGAGCGAACTTACAAGCTGGAGCAGCATGAGGCCGTGATGGATGAACAAATCAAAGTTGCAAACCACCGGATCGAGGATTTGGAACAGGCGAAGAAGTGAAATTGGTGATGCATTTCGTGAAATCATTTCACTTGTTGACTTCACTTCTTCACTTATTTTTCCACTTGTTACCCCCAAATTTACATTATTAGAAAGGAAAGTGTAAAGTATGAAAGGCATTTTGAAGAAGCTCAGCAGCCGGAAATTGTGGGCCGCTATCATCGGCGTGGTGGTGGGCGTCGCCCTGGCCTTCGGCGTGGACAGCGACAGCATCACCAGCGTAGCCGGTGCGGTCACCTCCCTGGTGAGCGTGGTGACGTACATCCTGGCAGAGGCCAAGGTGGACGCCGCTGCGGTCGCTTTGAAAACGGCTGACGGCGGAGAGAAGGAGTAAAAGACGGGGAGGCGGCCGTTCTCAGGCGCGCCATACAGAGCGCGCCGGGGATATCCACCCTCCTATCGCTTGACAGCCTCGGGAAAAATGGTACAATCTAAGCCGACAGAACAGGGATTTCATGCGGCACAGTCCAGGCCTATGGCCTGCCTCTGTGCCGCCCGCATGTGCAAGGAGGTACCATGAACGAGAAGGAAGTTGCCGAGCTGCGCCGCCGCTTCAAGGCGGACCGGAGCAATATTACCCATGTGCGGGGATGTTATGTCAACGATAAACGGGAAATCATTTCGGAATTTGACCAGCCTATCTCCATGCTGAGCCAGGACGAGGGGGAGTGGCTGCTGGGCATTCTCCGCAAGACCCTGTCCGGGACACTGGGCAAGCAGCTGCTGGACATCCGCTTCGACACCCGGCAGGTGGCGGAGGGGGAGGAGCATGGGCTGTTGATGAAGCTCCGGGACTCCCAGCTAAAGGACGAGGAGGCGGTGCAGACCTTTTTCCAGCGGGCCATCGGCTCCCTGGAGATGGAGGGAAATTACATGATCCTCCTGGCCAGCGACGCCTATGACGTACCCTATCGCTCCAAGGACGGGGACCGGCAGGAGGACGCCTCCGAGGAGGTGTATCGCTACATCCTGTGCAGCGTCTGCCCGGTGAAGCAGACCAAGCCCGCCCTGACATACTCCGCCCATGAGAATCTGTTCCACCATCTGGCGGTGGACTGGGTGGTGTCCGCACCGGCCACCGGGTTCCTTTTCCCCGCCTTTGACGACCGGAGCACCAATCTGCATGACGCGCTCCTCTATACAAAGGACATCGCCGACACCCGCGACGCTTTTGTGGACGCCGTTTTCCGCCAGACCCCGCCTATGGCGGCGGCGGTGCAGATGGAGACCTTCCAGAGCGTCATGGGGGAGGCCCTGGAGGAGGATTGCAGCTACCAGGTGGTGGAGACGGTGAACGACCAGCTCCGGGACATGATCGCCGAGCACAAGCTAAACAAGGAGGTGGAGCCGCTCACCGTCTCTCAGGGAGTGGTGACGGCGGTCCTCCGCTCCAGCGGCGTGGAGGAGGAGCGGGTGGAGCGCTTTGCCGCACGATATGACGAGGCCTTCGGCCCCGGGGCGGAGCTGAGCCCCCGGAACCTGGTGGACACCCGGCAGCTGGAGATCAAAACGCCCGACGTGACCATCCGGGTGGACCCCCTGAAAAGCGAGCTGGTGGAGACGAAGGTCATCGGCGGCATCCCCTATATCCTCATCCGGGCGGACGACGGCGTGGAGGTGGACGGAGTACCCGTCACCATCGCATAGAGGCAAGTTATTTCTAATAATCATTCGTAAAACGGCCCTATATGGTGAAAGTTTATCCAAAATAACCAAAATGGCCGGGAAAAACCCGATTCATTTATCCCCTTTTTGTAATTGTGCATGAACCGGGAATGCGATAAAATAGAAGCAGGTCTTTACAGAACGGATACCGTTCTGTAACAAACCGCGCAGGAAGAAACCGGAATACGTCAAGCCACAATGCAATGCAAGGAGGAAAGCATCATGAAAAAACTGTTTGCGCTGATCCTGAGCCTGGCAATGGTACTGTCTCTGACCGCCTGCGGCGGAAGCGGCGATACCGACACCACCGGCGACACCGCCACTGACGACACCACCACCTCCGACGAGTCCACTACCGAGGAGACCGGCGACGCCGATACCGCCGAGGAGACCGGCGACGAGGCCGAGGCCGACGAGACCTCCACCGACGAGACGGCGTCCTACGACGTGTCCGAGCTGAAGATCGGCCTGATCTGCGTCGAGGATGAGCAGTCCGGCTACGACGCCGCCCACATCAACGGGCTGACCGAGGCCTGTCAGGAGCTGGGCATCGACGTGTCCAGCCAGGTCACTTTCGTCTACAACATCGGCGAGGACGAGGAATGCTACGATACCGCCGTCGATCTGGCTGAGGCCGGCTGCGACATCATCATCTCTGACTCCTATGGTCACCAGTCCTATATGCTCCAGGCCGCTCAGGAGTACAGCGACATCATCTTCATCGCTGACACCGGCGACATGGCCAATCAGGTGGGCCTGGACAACTACAAGAACCTGTTTACCTATGTCTATCAGTCCCGCTATGTCTCCGGCGTAGTGGCCGGCATGAAGATCGCCGAGCTGGTGGAGAGCGGCGCCCTCACCGAGGACAACTATGACGCCGACGGCAACGTCCTGGTGGGCTATGTAGGCGCGTACCCCTATGCCGAGGTGGTCTCCGGCTACACCGCCTTCTATCTGGGCATCAAGAGCGTCTATCCCGACGTCTCCATGCAGGTGCAGTACACCAACTCCTGGTATGACTGGACCGGCGAGTATGAAGCTGCCAACACCCTGATGGCCAACGGCTGCGTCATCATCGGCCAGCACGCTGACTCCACCGGCGCGCCCTCCGCTGTTCAGGCCGCCTATGAGAGCGGCTCCACCGTCTACTGTGTGGGCTACAACATCGACATGCTAACCTCCGCTCCCGACACCGCCCTGACCTCCGCTCAGAACAACTGGTCCGTTATCTACCGCGAGACCCTGGAGTCCTATCTGTCCGGCGCAGGCATCCCCACCGACTTCGCTGCCGGCTATGCAGACGGCGCTGTCCAGATTTCCGCCCTCGGCCCCGCCTGTGCAGACGGCACTGAGGAGAAGGTCGCCGAGGTAGAGGCCGCTCTGACTGACGGCTCCCTCCAGGTGTTCGACGTGTCCACCTTCACCATCGACGGTGTGAATCCCACCTCCATCCTCATCGACATGGATCTGGACTATACCGGCGAGACGGAAGGCGTGGTTGACGGCGTGTTCCAGGAGTCCGTCCTCCGCTCCGCGCCCGGCTTCGAGGCCCGGATCGACGGCATCACCGAGCTGAACAACGGCTAATTGAGTGACCCCGACCAGAGGGGCTGCCCTCCGGGGCGGCTCCCTCTGGCCTTTTCATTTTTTTCCCCACACTGACCTGACAGAGAGGAAACGCCATGGAACAAAATACAGCCATCGAGCTGCGGCACATCACCAAGACCTTTGGCAAGGTGGTGGCTAACCACGACATCAGCATGGACATCCGCCGGGGAGAGGTGCTGTCCCTGCTGGGAGAGAACGGCAGCGGCAAGACCACGCTGATGAATATGCTGGCGGGCATTTACTTCCCCGACGAGGGGGAGATCCTGGTGGACGGCAAGCCGGTGACCATTGCCTCTCCCCGGGACGCCTTTCAGTACGGCATCGGTATGGTGCATCAGCACTTCAAGCTGGTGGACATCTTCACCGCTGCGGAGAACATCGTCCTGGGCCTGGACGGTTCCGGCAAGCTGGACCTGAAGGCTGCCGCCGCCCGGATCAGGGAGATCAGCGACCGGTACGGCTTTGAGATCGACCCGGACAAAAAGGTGTACGATATGTCCGTCTCGGAAAAGCAGACGGTGGAGATCGTCAAGGTGCTCTACCGGGGGGCGGATATCCTGATTTTGGATGAGCCGACGGCTGTGCTGACCCCCCAGGAGACGGACCGTCTGTTCGAGGTCATGCGGAATATGCGCGCCGACGGCAAGGCCCTGGTCATCATCACCCACAAGCTCCATGAGGTCATGGAGATCTCCGACCGGGTGGCGGTGCTGCGCAAGGGGGAGTACATCGGCGACGTTGCCACGGGAGAGACAGACCCCCAGAAGCTCACCGACATGATGGTGGGCCACGCCACCACCCTGAACATCGACCGGCCGGAGCCGGTGAACCCCACCCCCCGGCTGGAGGTCAAGGACCTGACGGTGTACGACAGCATGGGGGTCAAGCGGCTGGACCATCTGACCTTCACCGCTATGGGCGGGGAGATACTGGGCATCGCCGGTATTGCCGGCTCCGGACAGAAGGAGCTGCTGGAGGCCATTGCGGGCCTTCAGGACATCACAAAGGGGGCCTCCATCCTCTACCATCCGGCGGAGGGCGACGGGTCTCCCATGGAGCTGGTGGGGAAGACGCCCCTTCAGATCAGCCAGGCGGGGGTGTCCCTGGCCTTTGTCCCGGAGGACCGGCTGGGCATGGGCCTGGTGGGGTCCCTGGGTATGAGCGGCAATATGCTCCTGCGGAGCTACCGCAGCGGCAGAGGCTTTTTCACCGACCGGAAATCCCCGGAGCGGCTGGCCCAGAGCGTGAAGCAGGAGCTGGAGGTGGTCACTCCCAGCACCAGCTTCCCGGTGCGCCGCCTCTCCGGCGGCAACGTGCAGAAGGTACTGGTGGGCCGGGAGATCGCCCAGGCCCCCTCGGTGCTGATGACCGCCTATGCGGTCCGGGGTCTGGACATCAACACCTCCTATACGATCTACCATCTGCTCACGGAGCAGAAGATGAAGGGGGTAGCGGTGATCTATGTGGGCGAGGACCTGGACGTGCTGCTGGAGCTGTGTGACCGCATCCTGGTGCTCTGCGGCGGACAGATCAGCGGCATTGTGGACGCCCGGACCACCACGAAAAAGGAAGTCGGCCTGCTGATGACCAAATTCCGGAAGGAGGGGGCAGAGGGATGAGCAGAGAAACACACGCCCACGAGCCATTGGTGCGCATCGTCAAGCGGGACGGCATTGCCCGGCCCAAGGCCTATGGCATCCGTATCCTGGCCGTCCTCCTGTCCCTGGTGGTCAGCGGCGTCTTTATCTACGCCATCACCGGACTGAACCCCATCGACATCTATGAGGCCATGTGGGAGGGCGCTTTCGGCACCAGCCGCCGGAGCTGGGTCACTATTCGGGACGCCATGATGCTGCTCTGCATCGGCATCGGCCTGGCCCCGGCCTTCAAGATGAAATTCTGGAACGTGGGCGCCGAGGGCCAGATCCTCATCGGCGGCATCATGACCGCCGGTATCATGCGCATGGCGGGAGACTCCATCCCCACCCCGGCGCTGCTGGTGATCATGGCAGTGGTCAGTCTGGCGGCGGGAGCCGCCTGGGGGGTGGTCCCCGCGGTGTTCAAGGCCTATTGGAACACCAACGAGACCCTGTTCACCCTGATGATGAACTATGTAGCCATCCAGCTCACCAGCTATTGCGTCTCCCTGTGGGAGAACCCCATCGGCTCCAACACGGTGGGCATCATCAACCAGACTACCCAGGCGGGCTGGTTCCCGGCGATCTTCGGCCAGAGCTACAGCCTGAACGTCATTCTGGTACTGATCCTGACGGTGGGGATGTACCTCTACCTGAAATACTCCAAGCAGGGGTATGAGATCACCGTGGTAGGCGATTCGGAGAACACCGCCCGGTACGCCGGTATCAGCGTGAAGAAGGTCACTATCCGGACCATGGCCATCTCCGGGGCTATCTGCGCCTTTGCGGGATTCATCGCCGTGGCCGGTTCCAGCCATACCATCTCCACCACCACAGCGGGAGGTCGGGGCTTCACCGCCATTATCGTGGCCTGGCTGGCCCAGTTCAACTCCTTTGTCATGGTACTTATCTCCTTCCTACTGGTCTTTCTGGAGAAGGGAGCCACCCAGATAGCCTCCCAGTTCAACCTGAACGACTATGCATCGGAGGTCATCACAGGCATTATCCTGTTCTTCATCCTGGGCAGCGAGTTCTTCATCAACTACCGGCTGGTATTCCGGGGAAAGGAGCGTGAGGGGAAATGACACAGGCGCAATTGGTCCAGCTGCTCCAGTCCGCCGTGGTCTTTGGTACCGTCATCCTGTACGGGGCGCTGGGAGAGATTTTGACCGAAAAGTCCGGCAACCTGAACCTGGGCGTCCCCGGGGTGATGTACCTGGGGGCCATCGCCGGGCTGGCCGCCGCCTTCTTCTATGAGAACAGCACGGCGGAGCCAAGCGGGGCGGTGAGCCTGGTGCTGTCCTTCCTAGCGGCCTTTGTGGCGGCTGCCCTTGGGGGCCTGATCTACTGCTTCCTGACCACCACCCTCCGGGCCAACCAGAACGTCACCGGCCTGACCCTGACCATCTTCGGCGGAGGCGTGGCCAACTTCTATGGGGGCAACCTGAGCACCCTGGCAGGCGGCGTGGGCCAGATCTCCGTCTCTACCACCAGTCTGGCCTATCGGACCACCATCCCGGCCCTGTCGGGGCTGACCGTGGGGGGATTTCCCATCGGCACGCTGCTCTTTGGCTATGGATTTCTGGTCTATCTGGCCATCGCCATCGCCATTGTGATGCACTGGTTTTTGAAGCGCACCCGGAAGGGCCTGAACCTCCGGGCAGTGGGGGAGAACCCGGGTACGGCGGACGCCGCCGGTATCAACGTGACCCGGAACAAGTACCTGGCTACCTGCCTAGGGTCGGGTATCTGCGGGCTGGGGAGTCTGTACTTCATCATGGACTACACCAAGGGCACCTGGAGCACCGACGGGACCATCGAGGCCCTGGGCTGGCTGGCGGTGGCGCTGGTCATCTTCGCCACCTGGAAACCCCTCAACGCCATCTGGGGCTCCTACCTGTTCGGTCTGCTGTACTGGATGTATATGTACATCCCCAACCTGACCCGCAGTTCCATGGAGCTGTTCAAGATGCTACCCTATGTGGTGACCATCGCCGTCCTGGTGGTCACCTCCCTGCGGAAAAAGCGGGAGAACCAGCCCCCGGCGGCCCTGGGTCTGCCCTACTTCCGGGAGGAACGGTAAAAGGACATCAACAGAAAAAATCGTCCGAAGGCTGCGGCCTTCGGACGATTTTTGGTTATGGATGATCTCGCTCAGTCCACCTTGACGGTCCAGCCGAAGGTGTCCTCCACCTTGCCCCACTGGATGCCGGTGAGGGTGTCGTACAGCTTCTGGACGGTGGGGCCGATCTCCCCGCCGTTGACGACGCAGGAGCGGTCGTTCCAGGTCATCTCGCCCACAGGGGAGACGACGGCGGCGGTGCCGGTGCCCCAGGCCTCCTCCAGAGCGCCGCTTTCGGCGGCGTCAAACAGCTCTTGGGCGGAGAGCAGCCGCTCCTCTACCTCATAGCCCCAGCTCTTGAGCAGCTCGATGCAGCTCTTCCGGGTGATGCCGGGGAGAACGGAGCCGGTGAGGGCGGGGGTGACGATCTTACCGGAGATCTTGAACATGACGTTCATGGAGCCGACCTCCTCGATGTACTTCTGCTCCACGCCGTCCAGCCACAGGACCTGGGAATAACCCTTCTCCTCGGCCACTTCGCCGGCGCGGATGGAGGCGGCATAGTTGCCGCCGCACTTGGTATAGCCGGTGCCGCCCCGGACGGCCCGGACGTCCTTGGACTCCACATAGATGCGGACGGGGTTGATGCCCTCGGGATAGTAGCAGCCGGAGGGGGAGACGATAATGGCAAAGAGATAGGTCTTGGAGGCGTGGACGCCCAGATGGGCGTCGGTGGCAAAGACGAAGGGACGGATGTAGAGGGAGGTCTCAGGAGAATGAGGCACCCAGTCCTTGTCCACAGACACCAGGGTCTTGACGGCGGTGACGAACATCTCCTCATCCATGGTGGGGATGCACAGCCGCTTGGCGGAGTTGTTGAACCGGCGGGCGTTCTCGTAGGGCCGGAACAGCTGGATAGAGCCGTCGGCGATCCGATAGGCCTTCATGCCCTCGAAGATCTCCTGGGCGTAGTGAAGCACCATAGAGGAGGGGTCCAGAGCAATGGGACCGTAGGGGACGATGCGGGCGTCATGCCAGCCCTGTCCGTCGGTGTAGTTCATGAGGAACATATGGTCGGTGAAAATTTTTCCGAAGCCCAGCGCGCTCTCGTCGGTGGGCTTTTCCTTAGGGGTCTTGGTCAGTTCAATGCGAATATCCATGGTGCATTTCCTCCTGTCAGTTACTGTCAGTGGACAGGATATCTTGCCCATTGACCATAGCCATCTTTTCGGCAGCTCCGGCCGTCGACCGGTCGAAATCTGTACGGTTCTTATTATATCAGTCACATTCCCGCCTTGCAAGGCTTACGGCGGGACAAAGACGGATTTTTTTCGCCGGGAGAAGGATGAATTGATTCGGCGGAGAGACGAAAAATCCCAATGCGAAGGAACGAATTTACAAAATCGCCATTGTATTTTCCGTCTGCCTCTTTCATAATAATGACGAAGCATTGTCGCACGACGAAGGGAGTAAGCAGATATGAAGACGCTGCTGTTTGTATACAACCCCCATGCGGGGAAGGGAAAAATTCAGCTCTGCCTGGGATCGGTGGTGGAGCAGTTCCATAAGAACGGCTATCTCCCCACCCTCTACGCCACACAGGGGCCGGGGGACGGCGTCTGGGCGGCGGCGGCCCTGTCCCACCAGTATGACCATCTGGTCTGCTGCGGCGGAGACGGCACCCTGAGCGAAGTGGTCACCGGCCTCCAGGACAGAGCGCGGCCCGTCACGCTGGGCTATATCCCGGCGGGTACCACCAACGACTTCTCCAAGACCCTGGAGCTGCCGGGAGACGACATGGTCCGGGCGGCGGAGCTGGCGGTGACCGGCTACCCTCAGGACTGCGATGTGGGGCGGGTGAACGGCAACCGCCTGTTCTCCTATGTGGCGGCCTTCGGCATCTTTACGGAGACCTCCTACGCCACCCCTCAGACGATGAAAAACCTGTTCGGCCGGACGGCCTACATCCTCAGCGGCATCAAGAGCCTGGCGAACCTGAAAACCTATCACATGAAGGTGACCTGGGACGGGGGCGAGCTGGAGGACGAGTACATTTACGGCATGGTCAGCAACTCTGTCTCGGTGGGGGGCTTCAAGGGGATGAACAACCGGCAGGTCATTCTGGATGACGGCCTGTTCGAAGTGGTACTGATCCGCGCCCCGAAGAACCTGCTGGACTTGAACCAAGTGGCCGCCGCCCTGATGAGCCGACAGCCCAACGAGTATATCGCCTCCATTCAGTCCGCCAGCGTCCGCTTCCAGAGCCAGGAGCCGGTGAGCTGGACCCTGGACGGGGAGTTTGGCGGCGAGCACCGGGAGCTGACGGTGGAGAACCTGCCCCGGTACGTCACCATCCTCAGCGGAAAACAGCAGGAGGAGAAAACGGATGAAAACACCACGGTATGACCTGGTCCTGCTGGACGCAGACCGCACTCTGTTCGACTTTGACCGGAGCGAACTGGAGGCTATCCGGAGCACCCTGGGGTCCTGGGGCATCTCTCCGGACGAGGGGACAGTCAATCGTTATCTGGAGATCAACGACGGCCTTTGGGCCGCCTGTGATCGGGGGGAGTTCCCCCAGCCCCGCCTGGGCCGGGAGCGGTTCGCCCGGCTGCTGGACGAGCTGGGACGGACGGACGCAGACCCGGAGCAGATGAATCGGGACTATCTCACCCGGTTGGGGACGCTGCCCTATCTGCTCCCCGGGGCGGAGGCGCTCTGTCAGCGGCTGTCCCCCGTCTGCAAGCAGGTCATCGTCACCAACGGCCTGACCATCGCCCAGGAGGGGAGACTGTCTCGGGCGGCCATCCGGCCTTACATCAGCGGAATGTACGTCTCCGAGCAGATGGGATGCCGCAAGCCGGAGCTGGCCTATTTCCAGGCGGTGTTCGCTGACCTGGGGGTGGACGAGGCGCAGAAGCGGCGCACCGTCCTCCTGGGAGACAGCATCTCCAGCGACATCCGGGGCGGCGTGGGGGCTGGGATCGACACCGTCTGGCTCAACCCCTCCGGCCAGACTGCCCCGGCGGAGCTGGAGATCACTTACATTGCAGCCAGCCTGGAGGCGGCGGGGACATTCATCCTGGGCGACGGCGGCGTGGAGCAGCGGAAATAGGGGAGAGATGCACTTTTACACGGTGATGTCTTAGAAAACTTTTTGGTAAAAATGGCCTTTAGCCCGTTGCCAAGCAGAATGAAATAAGGTATAATGACCAATAGTGAGTTTTGAAAAAGGAAATCTCCTTCCCAGGAGCTGACCGTCAGATAGTGCAGACTCTCAACAAGCCTGTAATCATATCAGGAAAGGAACGTCAACATGAGCTTCACCGCGAAACAAATCCGCAATATCTGCCTGCTGGGCCACTCCGGCACCGGCAAGACCTCCCTGGTGGAGAGTATGCTCTACCAGACCGGCGAGATCGCCCGTATGGGCAAGACTGCCGACGGAAACACCGTCTCCGACTACGATGCCGAGGAGATCAAACGGCAGATTTCCATTTCCACATCCATCATCCCCATCAAGTATAAGGACTGCCTCATCAACGTGATGGACTGCCCGGGCAACTTTGATTTCAGCGGCGAGGTCATGGAAGCTCTGGAGGCGGCGGACGCCGCCGTTATCGTGTTGCCCGCCAAGGGCTCCGTCCCCGTGGGTACCGAGCGGGCGTGGAAGCTGGCCCAGACCCGGCATCTCCCCACCATGTTCTATATCTCCAAGGCGGACGAGGACAACGGCGACTTCAACGCCGTGGTGGCAGAGCTGAAGGAGAAATTCGGCAACCAGGTCACTCCCGTGGTCTCCCCCCTGTGGGACGCCCACAAGAACGTCATCGGCGTGCTGGACATCCTGGGCAAGTGCGCCTTCGGCATCGCCAAGGACGGCAAGAGCCATAAGATCGACATCCCCGCCGACAAGATGGACTATGTAGAGGAGTCCTATGCCGCCCTCATGGAGAACGTGGCTGAGACCAGCGAGGAGTTCATGGAGAAGTTCTTCGAGGGCGAGGAGTTCACCCCCGAGGAGGTGGCTGAGGGTCTGCTCCAGGGCGTGAAGGACGCCACTCTGACCCCCGTCTACTGCGGCAGCGCTTTCACCGGCATGGGCACCGAGGCCCTGATGCACGGTGTCCTCACCATGGGCCCCTATCCCACCAACACCGAGCCGCTGGACGGCGTGGACGCCAACGGCGAGCCTGTCCAGGTCAAGGTCAGCCCCGACGGCCCCACCGTGGCCTATGTGTTTAAGACGGTCTCCGACCAGTACGGCAAGTACTCCTATGTGAAGGTGCTCCAGGGCAAGCTGACCGCCGACATGACCCTCATCAACGGCACCACCGGGGCCAACGAAAAGCTGGGCCGCCTCTACGCCATCTGTGGCAAGAAGGCCTCTGAGCTGAAGGAGCTCAACGCCGGCGATATCGGCGCCATCGCCAAGATGGACAAGCTCAAGACCGGCGACACCCTCTCCGTAGAGGGCATCAAGCTGGACCCCGTTCCCTTTGCCGAGCCGGTCTATGCCAAGGCCATCGCCCCGGTGAAGCGCGGCCAGGAGGACAAGGTGGGTATGGGTCTGAACCGTCTCAACGAGGAGGACCCCAGCTTCAGCATCGAGAACAACGCCGAGACCCACCAGATCGTGATCCACGCGGCGGGCGACATCCAGATCGATGTGCTGGTCGCCAAGCTCAAGAGCCGCTTCGGCGTGGATGTGGTTCTCTCCGAGCCCCGGGTGGCCTATCGTGAGAAGATCCGCAAGACCGTCTCCAAGCAGGGCAAGTTCAAGAAGCAGACCGGCGGTAGCGGCCAGTACGGCGACGTGTGGGTCCGGTTCGAGCCCTGTGACAGCGACGAGCTGGTCTTTGAGGAGGAGGTCGTGGGCGGCAGTGTGCCCAAGAACTACTTCCCCGCCGTGGAAAAGGGCCTCCGGGACGCCTGCACCCATGGCGTGCTGGCGGGCTATCCTGTGGTCAACCTGAAAGCGGTGCTGTACGACGGCTCCTATCATCCGGTGGACTCCTCCGAAATTGCCTTTAAGACCGCCGCCTCCCTGGCCTATAAGGCCGCACTGCCCGAGGCAAATCCCGTGCTAATGGAGCCGGTGGGTTCCCTGATGGTCACGGTGCCGGACAGCTACATGGGCGACATCATCGGCGACCTGAACAAGCGCCGGGGCCGCGTTATGGGCATGAATCCCACCAAGGACGGAGAGCAGGTCATCGAGGCCGAGGTCCCCATGGCTGAGATGTCCTCCTATGCCATCGACCTCCGGGCCATGACCCAGAGCCGCGGGTCCTTCACCTTCCGCTTTGTCCGCTATGAGGACTGTCCCCCTGCCGCCCAGGAAAAGGCCATCGAGGCCGCCAAGGCGCTCCAGGAGTAAAGCCGAATATGCTCTTCCGACTGCCCTGCCCCTTCGGCGGGGCAGTTTGCTGCCCTGGAAACAATGCGAACGGTCAAAATCCCACAGGTTTCCCCGGAATGGAACATTTTATCAATCTTTCTCCTTGCCCCGGATGGACGGCTATGTTAGAATGTGGGGGAGATGAGAGAAAGGCGGGAGTATAGATGCAATACCATCTTGCCATTGATATCGGCGCCTCCCAGGGACGGCACATCCTGGGCCATGTCGAGGACGGCCGCATGGTGCTGGAGGAGGTCTATCGCTTCGAAAACCGGCAGGTGCGCCGCCGTGGCCACGACTGCTGGAACCTGGAGGCCCTGTGGGAGAGCATCCTGGCGGGGATGCGGGCCTGCTATCGGCTGGGAAAAATCCCCTCCACCCTGGGCATCGACACCTGGGCGGTGGATTTTGTCCTGCTGGACCGGGACGGGACTCTGATCGGGGACGCCGTGGCCTACCGGGACAAGCGCACCCAGGGGATGCGGGAGCAGTTGGAGGAGGACGTGCCCTTCGACTGGCTCTACAGCCGTACAGGCATCCAGTATCAGCCCTTCAACACCATCTATCAGCTGGCCGCCCTGACACAGGAGCGACCGGAGGAGATGGACCGGGCCGCCCACTTTCTCATGCTGCCGGAATATTTCAACTATCTGCTCACCGGAGTCATCCGCAACGAGTACACCAACGCTACCTCCACCGCCTTGGTCAACGCCAGGACCCGGACCTGGGACGAGGAGGTGCTCATTCGGATGGGGCTGCCCTTCGATCTGTTCGGGCCGCTCTCCATGCCGGGGACGATTTTGGGAGGCTTAAAGGAGAGCATACAGACCCTGGTGGGCTACAACTGCCAGGTCATCCTCCCCGCCACCCACGACACCGGCTCCGCCTTTCTGGCGGTCCCCGCCCGGGACGACGAGGCGGTGTTCCTCTCCAGCGATACCTGGTCCCTGCTGGGGGTGGAGCTGCACAAGGCCATCACCACCCCGGAGAGCCAGGCGGAGAACTTCACCAACGAGGGAGGCGCCTGGCGGCGGTTCCGCTATCTGAAAAATATCATGGGCCTGTGGATGATGGAGTGCATCTATCGGGAGCTCAACGGCATCCCCTATGTGGAGGGGGAGCGCCGGGACCGGACGCCTGGGGCAGATCGGCACCTGTGGACCTTTGAGGCGCTGGCGGAGGCCGCCCGTGAGGCGGCGGACTTCCCCTCCACGGTGGATGTGAACGACCACTCCTTCCTGGCCCCGGAGAGTATGTTCCAGGCTATCCGTGATTTCTGCGAAAAGACCGGCCAGCGCCCCCCGGAGACGGTGGGGGAGACGATGCAGTGCATCTATCACAGCCTGGCCTTGTGCTACGCCGACGCCGTGGAGTGTCTCTCCCGGCTGACGGGAAAGCGGTTCACCAGCATCAATATCGTGGGCGGCGGGAGCCAGGATGTCTACCTGAACGAGATGACCGCCCGGGCCACCGGGCTGACTGTCTACGCCGGCCCGGTGGAGGGGGTCGCCATCGGCAATCTGCTGGTGCAGATGATGGTGACGGGGGACTACTCCTCTCTCTGGGAGGCCCGAAACGCCATCGGGGAGAGCTTCGACATTCAGGAGATCGTGCCGTGACCGGGGCATAGCCGACCATGAATCAGAACGGAGGACACAGACCATGAAAAGAGGGAGATTTCTGCTGCCCCTTTTCCTGGCCTGTGTCTTTTTGCTTGTCTCCTGCGGCTCCGACACGGCGGCCCAGGCGGCCCTGACCTGCCCGGTGGTGCTGGAGGAGGGGGAGGGGTACACGGCGGAGAGCTACACCGCCGCCCCGCTCAGGGGAGAGGACGCCGTCTTTACCCTGACCCTGGCGGACGGCTATACCCTCGCCGGGACGGACTATGAGGATGCGGAGATCGACCAGTCGGGCCGCACCGTCATACTGACCCTCCGCAACGTCTGTTACTCTACAGCCGTGACCCTCTATCTGGAGCAGGAGGGGGAGATCGTGTACTACGACGCCAACGGGGGAGAGCGCCTGGACGGGGGCGACGCCTCCCAGCCGGTGGAGGTGGTCACGGCTACCACCCACCTCCGGTGGAACACCTCCACCGGGGCAGCACTGTTTGAACGGGATGGGTATACTCTCATCGGCTGGAACACCCGGGCGGACGGCTCCGGCACGGCGGTGGGCCTGGGGAGCCGGGCAGACCCGGCGGAGGAGTTGACCCTCTATGCCCAGTGGAGCAGATGGACGGACGAGAGCTGCTTCACCTGGGAGGAGGAGGGAGATGGCGTCATCATCACCGGCTACTCCGGCACGGACAGCGTCGTCTCTATCCCCGCCGAGCTGGACGGCCTGCCCGTCCGTTACATCGGGGAGGGCGCCTTTGCGGAGACAGTGTGCGATACGGTGATCCTCCCCAACACCGTCCGGACGCTGGAGAGCGGGGCCTTCCGGGGCTGTACCCTGACCACCCTCTACCTCTCGGACAATATCACCACCCTCAACGACTACAGCTTCCAGGACTGCGACGATCTCCGGACCGTCCACCTGAATGCCGTGGAGGACCCGGTGTACAGCGGCACCTATTACGACACCTTCACCGACAAGTTTGACCGGCTGCTCACCCTGAGCGACTGTCAGAAAATCGTCCTGTTCTCCGGCTCCTCCACCCGGTTCGGCTATGACAGCGCCGCCATCGACCAGGCGTTTGAGGATTACGAGGTGGTGAACATGGGGGTGTTCGCCTACACCAACGCCTATCCCCAGCTTTTGCTGATTTTGGACTGTATGGGGGAGGGGGACATCCTCATCCACTCCCCGGAGTTTGACGCCGCCCAGCGGCAGTTCTGCACCACCAGCCGGATGGACGACACCTTTTTCAAGATGATCGAGTCCAACTACGACCTGCTGGGCCGGCTGGATCTCCGGGAGGTAGGGGGGACGTTCAGCGCCCTCTCCTCCTTCCTCGCCGGGCGGGAG
>JAJBUB010000113.1 GCA_020860575.1 Clostridiales bacterium
GGTCGAAGGCCTTGTCCAGCATCTCCTGCTTGGCAGACAGCAGCTGCTGGCGGCCCTCCCGCTCGGCGGCGCTGACCAGACGGCTCTCCCGCTCGGCAGCGGCAGCCTCGCCCCGGACCTTTGCGTCCTGAGCGATCTGCTCCGCCTGGGCCTGATAACGGGCGGAGATCTCACCGGCCTGGGTTCTGGCCTGGGCCAGGATCTCCTCCGCCTCCTGGCGGGCGTCCCCGGCGATGCGCTGGGTGATTTTATCAATTCCGTTCATCGTCTTCCCGCCTTTCCCTTTCCTGCGGTCATCAGCTGATGTAAATGATCATCAGCATGGAGGCCAGCAGGGCCAGAATGGCATAGAATTCCACGGTAATGCACAGCACCATGCCCTTAGACCAGTCGTCCGGCTTCTTGGCGAGGATATTGATCGACCCGGCGGCCACCCGGCCCTGAGCCATGGCGGAGAATAGTCCGCCGAGGGCCATAGGCAGGCAGGCAACAAAATACTGCATGCCGGTGGCCACGTCCATATTCATTGCGCTCCCGTCCATCAGGCCCATGCTGAAGATGGCGAAGAACCACACCACCAGGCCGTACAGGCCCTGGGTGCCGGGGATGACCTGCAAAATCATGACCTTACCAAACTTGCTGGGGTCCTCACTCAGCAGGCCGGTGCCCGCCTCGCCGGCCATGCCGGTGCCTTTTGCGCTGCCAATGCCACTGAGAGCTGCCGCAAGACCTGCGCCCAGCAGGGCAAAGGGCAGGCCGCCAATCGTTTCTAACATAGTAATGACCTCCTTATTTTTCGACTACGTCCACATACTCGGTTTTGACTGCCATAGGCCGGAAGGGGATGCCTCCGTCCTCGTAGAACTTGTTAAAGTATTCCAGGCACTGGAGACGAAGATCGTGGACAAAGCAGCCCAGGATGTTCAGTGCCAGGTTGAGTGCGTTCCCAGCCAGGGAGATAATAATGAAGAAGACAATGTTGCCGGGGATCGCTCCCAGGGTATTGAACACCTGTGCGATGACCGAACCGGCCAGCATCAGCGCCATCAGACGGGAGTAGGACAGCACGTCGCCAAAATAGCTGGTGATGTCGTACAGGCTGGAGATGCCGCCCGTCAGCTTGCCGATGATGGTGGGGCTGCTCCTGCCCTGGGTGAGCACCAGCGCCAGCACGCCTGCGATGGCCACCCACCAGGAACCGGTGAGCACGCCAACGCCGACGCCCAGGAACAGCAGCCACCAGGAGCCGACGTCCATGACTGCATCCCAGAACTGGCCCCGCTTCGTCAGCTTGTAGAAGTTGATCGCCATGCCCGTGATGATCTGCACGCCGCCCAGGACCATTGCGCCGATGAGGATCATCAGCGTGTCGTTCAGGGGGGTGAACAGAGCAGGCATCTCAAAGGTGCTGGTCGGGTCGATGAGCTTGAGCAGCTGGGGGATGAAGTCCCCGAAGAAGCCGCCGGTCATGGCGCCGAAGATAAAGGTGCTGATGCCGCACAGGCCCATCAGCTGGAAGATATTCCCTCTGGGGTGTTTCTTTTTCAGCACCACCAGGGAAATGATCATCATGACAAGGCCGTACCCCATGTCCGCCAGCATCATGCCGTAAAACACTACGAAGAATGGGAACATCAGGGGGTTGGGGTCCAGGGAGCCATACCGGGGCAGAGAGTACATCTCTGTCACCATGTTCAGCGGCTTGGTCAGCTTGTTGTTTTTCAGCTTCACCGGGACCTGGTCATACTCTTTCTGTTCCGGCTCCGCAGTCTCCCAGGCGCAGGTGTACCGCTCCAGCACCTGGAGCAGCTCCGCTTCCTCCGGCTCGGTATACCAGCCCTCCATCAGGAAGGTGCGGTCAGTGGCGAAGGTGCGTTCCCTGCCCTCTTCCCTGGTCACCTCGGAGGTCAGCCGGTCGATGACCAGCTTCATCTGCTCCCGGTGTTCCTGCTGGCCCACGATGACGTCGATGGCAGCCTGCTTCCGGGCTGCCTCCTCCGCCAGCCGGGCCTCCGTCTCCTTCAGGCACTCCTTTGCCGTGCCCTCCATGTCCTTGAACCGGACAGCGGAGAACGCCTTGGGCCGGAGCGCCGCCTGGGCCGCAGGGAAATCCGCCTTGTGGCACAGGAGGAGGATGTAAATGTGTTCCTTGTCCCGGCTGACCTCCACCAGCTGGCACAGGGGAGCCTGCTCCGCCAGCTCTGCGCTGATCGTTTCCAGCTCCGCCGTCGCCGGGAGGGTACCCAGGACCAGCTCGGTGTGCTCGGTGGACTCCTGGTTCAGGGGAAGGTCCAGCTCCTGCCAAGGGAGAAGGCTGACCTTCTGGTTCTCCAGCCGATTCTCCGCCGCCAGGGCACGAGCCACCTCGTCCGCCGCCCGGTTCACCGTCCGGGCGCTCTCCAGCGCCTGACGGAGCGCCTCGTCGTCGAACAGCTCCTCCTGAGTCACCAGGGGCCGGGGGGTCAGCATCCCGCTCTTAGCGGGGGCAAACTCCTTCAGCGCATTTAACGCCGTCTGTAGCTCGCCGATCTCCCCTCTGACCTGACTCAGGTCGCTGCTGCCCCGGTTGCTCAGCAGAGCCGCCCAGTCCGGGTCCTCCGGGTCCGCCTCCGGGGTGGTCACCTGAACACAGCCGATGCGGAGCAGGTCGTTGAGCAGCGGCTCCTGCTCCTCTGTCAGTCCGATCAGCCGCAGGTGTTTCATCCTGACAATGGCCATCAGGCATCCACCACCTTTCTTACGATCAGTGACGCTGCTTCTTCCAGCCGTCCCTCGGCCTTGCTGCGCAGCTTGTCGGCGTCCGCGGCGGCCTGGGCGCGGATCCGGGCGATCTCACCCGAGGCATTTTCCTCCGCCTGAGCCAGCATCTGCTTTGCCAGGGCGTCACCCCCGGTCTGAGCGTCCTGCACAGCCTGCCGTCCGGCGCGTTCCGCCTCTGCGATCAGGATCTTGGCCTCCTGAGCCGCCTGGGCCTTTTCCGCCCGGCCCTGCTCCTCTGCCGAGGTGACCTGCTTGACTGCTTCCAAAGACATCGTCTCACCGCCTTTCTGTTTGGATTGTTCATACTCGTCCCCTGTCCGACCTGCCAAAACGTCTCCGCTCCAGATGGTCAGGCGGCACACGCCGCCGGGACGATTTAATATCCCATTCTATTGAACAGGTTTCATTATAGCAACCTATTTGCAAAAAAGCAACCGCAAGTTCGTTCGTTTACAAACAATTCAAAAAGCAAAAATGCAGGATGAAACGACGATCCTGCATTTTGTCTCTCTGTTGTATTGTCCGGGGCCGCCCCGGGACAGGGTCCTTCCGCGATGGATACGCACCCACTTTTCCCTGGCGTCCGTCTCATTTGCTCAGCGCATCGTTGAAGATGTTCAGCCCATTCAGGATCATATCCTGCTCCTCTTCGCTGATCCCTTTCAGGGCCTCAGCAAAGCGGTCGGTGGCATAGCTGGTCGTCTCCGTCCGAACCTTCCGATAGTGGTCGGTAACCTGCACAAAAATCTTCCGACGATCCTGGTCCGAGCGCACCCGCTGCACCAGGTCCATCCGCTCCAGGCGATCCACTACGCCGGAGGTGGTGCTGTTGGCGCTCCCGGTGGCCCTGGCCAGCTCGCTGATGGGCATGGGACCATCGGCATCCAGGATCATCAATGTGATTGTCTGGGGATAGGTCAGATTCAGTCGTCCCAGATAGCCCTGTGAACGGACAGAAACTTGTCTGCTTACCTTTAAAAAGGCGTGGAGGATCTGGTTTGCTTTTTCGGCCATCATTGGTGATTCCTCCTTGAGGTATGGCATTTGCGCGCCATTTTGCTGTTACTTATCATAGTCCTCATTTTGCCGTTCGTCAATGAATCAATGCTGTTATTTACGTTTTGTTTACACTTTCTCCGACATTCGTATTAAAATTCCGCCCTTCTCCGCCAGGCGTCATTCCCCAGTATTTTCCAGCTTCTTCTGACCGGTCCCCACTTTTCATTGACAAATCTTCCCTTGGGTCGTATACTATCTCGTGTTGCCATCTAAACGCCTGGAAAGGAGATCTGTCGATGGACTCGATAGGCATTGCTCTTCTGGGGTTGCTGGTGGCGCTCGCTCTCGCCATCTATTGGCGGGTAGAGGCCCCGCAATCCAAAAAAGGTGGGCGTTTTTCTGTAAAACGCTTTCTGTCGGACATTCAACGCTATAAAGGCTATATCTTCTATTCTGCAAAGTGCTCCCTGAAGAACGAGGTGGCCGGTTCTTTTCTCAACTGGGCCTGGCTCATTTTGAATCCGGTCATGTTCATGCTGGTCTATGCCTTTGTTCAGATCATCGTCTTCGGCGGCACCACCCAATATCTGGCTGCCTTCGTCTTTATCGGCATGGCGAACTGGAACTTTTTCAACGCCTGCGTCTCCGGGAGCGTTCGGACGATCAAGCGGTACGAGGGCATCATCTCCAAGGTATATGTACCCAAATACGTTTTCACCTTCTCCAATATGCTGGTCAACGGCTTTAAGCTGCTGGTATCGATCGGCCTGATCTTCATCTCCATGCTCGCATATCAGGTCCCCCCGTCCTGGACGATGCTGTGGTTCATCCCACTGCTGCTCCTTCTGTTCCTGCTGACCTTTGGCATCTCCTGCATCCTGATGCACGCCGGTGTGTTCGTGGACGATATGGCCAGTATTGTCCCCATCGTCCTGCGGCTGATGTTCTTCATCTCCGGCATCTTCTACGATTTGGAGGGCCGTCTGGAGGGTGCGCTCGGCATTTTGGTGGAGCGGTTCAACCCCATGGCTTTTATCATCGCCCAGTCCCGCCACGTTCTTCTCTACGGAGACAACCTTGATCTGCCCTGGTTCTTTACCTGGCTGGCCATCTCCCTGGTCCTTTCCTTCATCGGCGTCAGTCTGATTTACAAATATGAGCGTCGATATGTCAAAACGGTCTAAATTCGTTTTCCCCTGCCGGAGACTGTCTCTCCGGCAGTTTTTTTGCCCGGCGTTCACAGTCGTTTCCCCTGACGGGGCCGCGGTCCTCATCTTTAAAACCTTTAAAACTGTATAAACTTCCCTTATCTCCGCTTGCGTTCCGGGGGAAAAGCGGATACAATAGCATTGTGTGAGACCGTCCCCGAAAGGCCAACGCCTTGTCGGATTCGTCTCGGGTCATTTGGCTTTTTTTCGGGAAAGGAGGGAGCGTCATGTCCTACATTCTCTGTCTGAGCAGCTCCCGCTGGCTGAAACAGCCCACCCGTACCCAGTGGCTGCTGACACAGCTGAGCCATCGCCATCAGATCCTCTATTTCCAGCCCGCCCCGGCCAGCTTCACCCGGGACCCCCGGCGGGCCGACGATAAGAGACAGGGG
>JAJBUB010000032.1 GCA_020860575.1 Clostridiales bacterium
GATCAGGTTCAGTGCCGCCGTTTTCAGCCCGGAGAAGGACATATCCAGGGGCGCGCCGTCCACCCTGGAGCGGGGCAGGGGGTACTTTTTGGGGTCACCCCCGGCGGCAAGGCGGTCCATGGGTCCGCCCCCGGGGTAGCCGATGCCCAGCACCCGGGCCACCTTGTCAAAGCACTCCCCCGCCGCGTCGTCTCTCGTGGCCCCCAGCAGGGCCATGTCGGTGTAGTCCCGGACATCCACGATCATGGTGTTGCCCCCCGAGACGCAGAGACAGAGAAAGGGCGGCTCCAGGTCGGGGTGGGTAATATAGTTGGCGGCGATGTGGCCCCGGATGTGGTGGACGGGGATGAGGGGGACGTTCAGTCCCCAGGCCACGCTCTTGGCGAAGTTCACCCCCACCAGCACGGCCCCGATCAGCCCCGGGGCGTAGGTGCAGGCCACGGCGTCGATCTCTCCCCTGCTGATGCCCGCCTGGGAGAGCGCCTGGTCCGCCATGAGGCAGACCGCCTCCAAATGCTTCCGGGAGGCGATCTCCGGCACCACGCCGCCATAGAGGGTGTGCATATCGATCTGGGAGGCGATGGCGTCAGACAGGACGGTGCGCCCGTCCCGCACCACCGCCACGGCGGTCTCGTCGCAGGAGGACTCTACGGCCAGGATGTTCATGTCTCGTCCTCCTCCTGCCGGAGAAACCGGGTCATGAGCAGGGCGTCCTCCGTGGGCTTGTCGTAGTAGTTCTTCCGGCGGCCCGTCTCCTGAAAGCCGAATTTGGTGTAAAGGTCCCGGGCGGCGTGGTTGCTCTCCCGCACCTCCAGGGTGAGGAAGGACAGATGCTGGGCCTGGGCGAACCGGAGGAACACCCCCAGCAGATCGCTGGCAAGCCCCTGGCGGCGGTACTCCTGCTTTACGGCGATGTTGTTGATATAGCCCTCGTCCAGCACCACCGTCAGGCTGGCGTAGCCCAGCACCTCCCGCTCGCCCGTGACGGCCACGATGCAGGAGCTGGTCAGGCTGTCCAGCTCGTCATAGAGCATCTCCTCCGTCCAGGGCATGGAGAAGTTCTGCCGCTCCAGCGCGGCGATCTGGGGCACCAGCTCCCGGTCCATGGGGACCAGCTGATAAGGGATGGGCTGCCGGGCCTTTTCGGGCACGGAGGCCATCACCGGTTTCCATTCGCTCATGAAAAAATCTCCTTCTGTGTGATTCAGTGGGCGTCCGCCCAGCATTTGCCCACCTTGGCCTCGGCCACCAGGGGGACGGACAGGGAGACCACCCGCTCCATCTCCTCCTCCAGCAGCTGGGCGATGGCGTCGCCCTCCGACTCCGGGCACTCCACGATCAGCTCGTCGTGTACCTGGAGCACCAGACGGCCCTGATAGCCCTCTGACTTGAGCCGGGCCTGCACCCGGATCATGGCCAGCTTGATGATATCGGCGGCGGTCCCCTGGATGGGCATATTCAGGGCCACCCGCTCCCCGAAGGAGCGGAGGTTGAAGTTGGAGCTTTTCAGCTCCGGCAGCCAACGGCGGCGGCCCATCTCGGTGGAGACATAGCCGTCCTCCTTGGCCTTTGCCACGATGGTTTTCTGATAGTCCCGGATGCCGGAATACTTGTCAAAGTACCGCTCCATATACTCCTTGGCCTGCCACTGGGCCACCCCGATGTCCTGGGCCAGAGAGAAGGCGGAGATGCCGTAGACGATGCCGAAGTTCACCGCCTTGGCGGAGGAGCGCATCTGCTTCGTCACCGCCTCCTCCGGCACGCCGAACACCTGGGCCGCCGTGGCGGTGTGAATGTCCGCCCCGGTGCGGAACCCCTCCCGCATCCTCTCGTCCCCGGCAATGTGGGCCAGCAGCCGCAGCTCGATCTGGGAGTAGTCCGCGTCCACCAGCACGTTCCCCGGGGCCGCCATGAACATCTTCCGCATCTCCGCTCCCAGAGGGGTGCGGACGGGGATATTCTGCAAATTCGGCTCCATCGAGGACAGCCGCCCGGTGGCGGTGACGGTGTTCTGGAAGCTGGTGTGGATGCGCCCGTCCGGGCCGATCACCTTTGTCAGTCCGTCCACATAGGTGGATTTCAGCTTGGTCAGCTGCCGGTAGTCCAAAATCTGCTGGATGATGGGGTGATAGGGCTTGAGCTTTTCCAGCACGTCGGCGTTGGTGGAATAGCCCCGCTTCGTCTTTTTGAAGGTGGGCAGGCCCAGATCCTCAAACAGCACCGTCCCCAGCTGCTGGGTGGAGTTGATGTTGAACTCCCGGCCCGCCATCCGGTAAATCTCCTGCTGGACCTTGTCGATGTTTTCGGCCAGCATCTCCCCGAAGTCTGCCAGCGCCTTCCGGTCCACCAGAAAGCCCGCCTGCTCCATCTCCGCCAGCACCGGGCAGAGGGGCAGCTCTAACTCTGTCAGCAGCTCCAGCATTCCCAGCTCCCGGAGCTTCGGCTCCATCACCTGATAGAGCGCTTCAATGAGGGCGGTGTCCTCATACCAGGCGGTCTGGGCCTTCAAATCGTCGGAGAGGGCGGTAAAGGCGTCCTCCGCCTGATAAATCGCTTTGGCCTCCATGTCCTTTTGAAAATAGCGCATGGCCAGACGGGGCAGCTCATAGCTCCCCGCCGTGGGGTCTAACAGATAGGCCGCCAGCTCGGTGTCAAAGACAAAGCCCCCGGTGGGCAGGCCCTCCGCCAGAAGGGCTTCGCACAGGGTCTTGACCCCGTGGGCCACTTTTTTCACCCGGTCGGAGAACAGCTCCCGGAGCAGGGCGTCATAGTCCCCCTGATAGCGGCTCTGGCGGATGTCGTAGAGCGTCTCCTGCCCCTCCCCCGTCGCCACACTGACCGTCACCCCGTCTAGGCTGGCGAGGGGCAGCACGGTGACATAGGTTGCCCCCTCCCACTGGGGGTAGGCCGCCTCCGCCTGGGCCTGGGTCAGCAGGTCGACGACCTCCACCTGCACCTCCGGCTCCTGTTCGGCGGCAACGGTCTGCTCCGGCGGCGTCAGGCCGAACCGCTCGATGAGCTTGGAGAACTCCAGCCGGAGGAACAGAGCATAGAGAGCGTCATTGTCCACCGGACGGCGGAGGGCGTCCTCCGGGTGGAAGTCGATGGGCGCGTCGCAGCGGATAGTCGCCAGGTCGTAGGACAGCTTCGCCATCTCCCGGCCCTCGTCCAGCTTCCGCCGCTGGGCGGGCTTCAGCTCCGCCTGGTCGAAGTTGGCGTAGAGATTTTCCACCGAACCATAGGTCTGCACCAGCCCCATGGCGGTCTTTTCCCCGATGCCCTTGACGCCGGGGATGTTGTCCGAGGCGTCCCCCATCAGGCTTTTCAGGTCGATCATGTGGATGGGGTCGAAGCCGTAGACCTCCCGGAAGGCCTCCGGGGTCATGTCCTTGGTGGTGGTCTGCCCCATGCGGGTGGTCACCAGCTTCACCTTGGTATGCTCCGTGATGAGCTGGAGGGAGTCCTTGTCCCCGGTGACGATGGCGCAGTCCCAGCCGTCCGCCTCGCATTTCCGGGAGATGGTGCCCAGCAGGTCGTCCGCCTCCCAGCCCTCCAGCTCATAGCGGGGGATGTTCATGGCGTCCAGCACCTCTTTCAGCACCGGCATCTGCATAGCCAGCTCCTCCGGCATGGCGTGGCGGGTGGCCTTGTAGCCCTCATACGCCTTGTGGCGGAAGGTGGGCGCTTTCAGGTCGAAGGTGACGCAAAGGGCCTCCGGCTGCTCCTCGTCCACCAGCTTTTGCAGGATGTTGACAAAGCCATAGATGGCGTTGGTATACAGCCCGTCGTGGGTGCTCAGCAGCCGGACGCCGTAATAGGCCCGGTTGACGATCGAATTGCCGTCCAGAACCATCAGTTTCATTGGGGCAGCTCCTTTTTTGGATGGAATGGTCCTATTATAGCACAGTTTCCGGAATGGGAACAGATGGAGATGGGGCATTTCGGGGGAGGGAATTTTGCTTAGCCCTTGGCTCCCTCTCTGATGGCACCGGGGGATTTGCACCAGTCCCTTGCCTCCCTCTGTGAGGGAGGTGGCACGGCGAAGCCGTGACGGAGGGAGAGCAGCAGGCACCTACGACAAGATAGGCACCCGGGCGAATTCGCGATAGGTCGGTACGAATTCGCCGGAAGCTTTTAGGGTATCGCCAACCCCTACTGCTCTCCCTCAGTCAGCTTCGCTGACAGCTCCCTCAGGGAGGGAGCCGAGGGGTCTGGCGCAAACTTCTTGGCTCCCTCCTTGAGGGAGCTGGCTGCCCGGAGGGCAGACTGAGGGAGTGCAGTACGCACCCACGGCAAGATAGGCACCCGGACGAATTCGCATCCCCCAAGTTAGCCTTGACCATCCCCTCCCCTCCGTGCTACAGTTAGGTAACAATCTACCACCCGTATGAATGGCGGACTGAACAGGCATTGAGCCGGGCCGAAAGGCAGCGGAAAAGAGACATCCGTGGGACAGCGACATGGTTCCACGGATGTCTTTATCTATCTATGGACAGGGTGACAGCACGGATTTCGTTTTGGGAGGGAGCCGCTATGAAGCAAAGCAAACACCTGGACCTGGCCATGAGGGTCTCCTGGCAGACCATGTTTCTCAACCTTCTCCTCTCCGCAGGCAAGCTGGCGGCGGGCCTGGTGGGCCACTCCGCCGCCATGGTCTCCGACGCCGTCCACTCCGCCTCCGACGTGTTCTCCACCGTCATCGTCATGATCGGGCTGAAGCTGTCCGGCCGGGCGGCGGACAGCGACCACGAGTACGGCCATGAGCGGCTGGAGTGCGTGGCCGCCGTGCTGCTGGCGGTGGTGCTGGCCCTCACCGGTGGGGCCATCGGCGTCTCCGCCATCCAGGACATCGCCTCCGCCGGATACGCTGAGCTGGAAATTCCCGGAACGGTTGCCCTGTGGGCGGCGGTGATCTCTATCGTGGTCAAAGAGGGAATGTTCTGGTACACCAGATGGGCCGCCGGGAAATGCGGCTCCGCCGCCCTGATGGCGGACGCCTGGCACCACCGCTCCGACGCCCTCTCCTCGGTGGGCAGTCTCATCGGCGTGGCCGGGGCGCGGCTGGGCTTTCCCATTCTGGACCCCATCGCCAGCCTGGTCATCTGCCTGTTCATCCTGAAGGCGGCCCTGGACATCTTCCGGGACGCGGTGGAGAAGCTCACCGACCGGGCGGCCTCCCCCAAGCTGGAGCGGGAGATGGGGGAGCTGGTGCTCCGGCAGGAGGGGGTCCGCTCCCTGGACCTGCTCAAGACCCGGCAGTTCGGGGCAAAGCTGTATGTGGACGTGGAGTTCTCCGCCGACGGCGACCTGCCTCTGGTCCAGGCTCACGCCATCGCCCAGACCGTCCACGACCAGATCGAGCAGACCTATCCCCAGGTGAAGCACTGTATGGTCCATGTGAATCCGGCGGAATAACAAAAAAACGAACCCGGCTGAAACCAGCCGGGTTCGCTTTTTACTGTTTTAGAACGGGCAAATCACTTGATCATGGAGGCGACCTCTGCGGCGAAATCGTCCTCCTTCTTCTCGATGCCCTCGCCGGTGACGAAGCGGGTGAACTTCACCACGGTGATCTTGCCGCCCAGCTGCATGGCGACAGCCTTGACGTGCTGATCGACGGTGGTCTTGTTCTCCTTGACGTAGCCCTGGTTGAGCAGGCACACCTCGGCGAAATAGTTGTTCATACGGCCCTTGACCTTGTTCTCGGCGATCATCTGCCGCTTGGCCTCGGGCAGCTTGGTGTTGGCGGCGCCCTCTTCCAGAGCCTTGGCCAGCTGCACTGCCTTCTCCTTCTCCACCTCGTCGGCGGGGACTTCAGCGGAGGAGACATAGGTGGGGCTCATGGCGGCGATCTGCATAGCCAGGTCCTTGCCCAGCTCCACCACGGCGGCGGTGTCGTCGATGCCCTCCACGGCCAGGTTGACCAGGACGCCGATCTTGCCGTTCATGTGGACATAGGGGACGTTGACGCCGCCCTCATAGCGGACGAAGCGGCGGATCTGGATGTTCTCGCCGATGGACAGCACCTTGTCGGCGGTGACGGCGTCCACGGTCCGGTCAGTGCCGGGATAGGTGGCGTTCTTCAGGGCCTCCACGTCGGCGGGGTCCTGCTGTGCCACCACCAGGGCCACGTCCTTGACGAAGGCCTGGAAAATGTCGTTCTTGGCGACGAAGTCGGTCTGAGAGTTGACCTCCAGCACCACGCCCACGCCGTTTTCGTCCACCATGGCGTAGGACACGCCCTCGGCGGCCACCTTACCGGCCTTCTTGGTCTGAGCGGCCAGGCCCTTCTCCCGCAGCCAGTCGATGGCCTTGTCCTTGTCGCCGTCGCAGGCCACCAGAGCCTGCTTGCAGTTCATCATACCGACGCCGGTCAGCTCGCGAAGCTCCTTGACCAGCTTTGCGCTAATAGCAGCCATGATATACTACCTCCTGTTAATCGTATCGTTGTCCGGCCGACCTCACTCGGCGGCCTTCTCCTCGGCCTCGGCGGCCTCGTCGTTGCCCTGCTTGCCCTCGATGACGGCGTTAGCGATCACGCCGGAGATCAGGCGAATGGCGCGGATAGCGTCGTCGTTGCCGGGGATGGGATAGTCGGCCTCGTCGGGGTCACAGTTGGTGTCCACGATGGCGACCACGGGGATGCCCAGCTTCCGGGCCTCGGCGATGGCGTTGTGCTCCTTCCGGGGGTCCACCACGAAGATAGCGCCGGGCAGGGTCTTCATCTCCTTGACGCCGCCCAGGTACTTCTCCAGCTTCTCCATCTCGTGGAGCAGCTTGATGACCTCCTTCTTGGGGAGCATATCAAAGGTGCCGTCCTCCTGCATCTTCTTCAGCTGAGCCAGACGGTCCACACGGGTGCGCATGGTCTTGAAGTTGGTCAGCATACCGCCCAGCCAGCGGGAGTTCACATAGAACATACCGCAGCGGCCGGACTCCTCGCGGATGGCGTCCTGAGCCTGCTTCTTGGTGCCCACAAAGAGGACGGTCTTGCCCTCGGCGGCGATGTCCTTCACGAAGGAGTAGGCCTCCTCCAGCTTCTTCACCGTCTTCTGCAGGTCGATGATATAGATGCCGTTACGCTCGGTGTAAATGTAAGCGGCCATTTTGGGGTTCCACCGACGGGTCTGGTGGCCGAAGTGAACGCCGGCCTCCAGGAGCTGTTTCATAGATACGACTGCCATGGATTGATTCCTCCTAAAAAATTTGTTGATCCCTCCACCGGGTTCATCCTCTGCGTCCACCGCAAGCGGCAACAGGGCGCAAAATCCCCCTGGTGTGCGTAATCCTGAGTTACTATACTATAAAGTGTTCCCATTTGCAAGGGTTTTTTCCGGATTTTTCAAAATTATTTCGATGTCTGTCACCCCAGCACCTTCCGGGCGATCTCCACGCTCTCCCGGGCGTCCCTGGCGTAGAAGTCCGCCCCGATCTCTTTGGCGTACTCCGGGGTCAGCACCGCGCCCCCCACCCAGATCTTGCAGGGATGGCCGGATGCGTGCAGGGCGGCGATGGTGCGGCGCATGCTCTCCACCGTGGTGGTCATCAGGGCGGAGAGGCCCACCAGGCGCACGTCGTAGGCGATGACGGCGTCCACCACCTTCTGCACCGGCACGTCCCGGCCCAGGTCGATGACCTGATAGCCATAGTTCTCCAGGATGACCTTGACGATGTTCTTGCCGATGTCGTGGATGTCCCCCTCCACCGTGGCCATGACGATCTTCCCCTTGGAGACGGACTCCCCGCCCCGGTCGAGGATGGACTGCTTGATGACCTCAAAGGCCTCACAGGAGGCGTTGGCGGAGTTGATGAGCTGGGGGAGAAAGATCTCCTGCCGCTCGTACCGCTCCCCCACCAGGTCCAGGGCGGGGATGAGCTCCTCGTTGACGATCTCCAGCTCGGTTTTCGTCTTCAGCAGCTCCACCGTCAGGCGGCGGCACTCGTCCTTCAATCCCTTGCCCACGGCGGTAGCCATGTCCATTTCCCCTCCCCCGTTGGATACAGCGGGGGCAGCAGGCGCAGCGGGGGCAGCGGCGAACCGCTGGATATAGGCGGCTGCGTCCCGGTCCTCCCCGGAGAGCACCCGGAAGGTGGCCACGGCGTCCATCATCTGCTTCTGGTTGGGGTTGATGATGGGCAGGTCAAGGCCGCACTGCATGGCCTGGACCAGAAAGCTCTCCGTGATACGGGTGCGGTCCGGCAGGCCGAAGGAGATGTTGGACACTCCCAGCACGTTGTGCAGCCCCAGCTCCGCCTTCACCTGCCGCACGGCGGAGAGAGTCTCCGCCGCCTGCTCCTGCTGGGCGGAGACGGTGAGGGTCAGGCAGTCGATATACACGTCCTCCCTGGGGATGCCCGCCGCCAGGGCGGCGTTCAGGATGCGCCGGGCGATGGTCATCCGCTCCTCCGCCGTCTGGGGGATGCCGTTTTCGTCCATGGCCAGCCCCACCACGGCGGCGCCGTACTTTTTGATGATGGGCAGGACGGAGGCCAGCACCTCTCCCTTGCCGTTGACCGAGTTGACGATGGCCTTGCCGGTGTAGCACCGGAGGCCCGCCTCGATGGCCCGGGGGTCAGACGAGTCGATCTGCAGCGGCAGGGGCACCATGGCCTGGAGAGCGGAGACGACATCCACCATCATGGCAGGCTCGTCCAGGCCGGGCAGGCCCACGTTCACGTCCAGGATGTCCGCACCCGCCTCCTGCTGCTCCATGCCCCGCTCCAGGATGTAGTTCAAATCATGCTCCCGGAGGGCCTGCTGGAACCGCTTTTTCCCCGTGGGGTTGATGCGCTCCCCGATGACCCGGACACCGTTCAGCTCCACCACCTTCGAGGCACAGCAGACCCCGTGGCGGCTCCTGGGGGGCCGTTTTCCCGGGGCGCGCCCCTCCAGGGCGGCGGACAGGGTGCGGATAAAGTCCGGGGTGGTGCCGCAACAGCCCCCCAGGATGGTGATGCCCAGGTCGGCAAAGGCGGTCATCTGCTGTGCAAATTCCTCCGGGGTCAGGTCATAGGCGTTGGTCACCGGGTCAGGGAGACCGGCGTTGGGCTTGACGATGAGGGGGAGGTCGGTCCACTGGACCAGCTCCTCCATGAGCGGGTAAATCTCCTTCGGTCCCAGGGAGCAGTTCACCCCGACAGCGTCCACCCCCAGCCCCTGTAGGGTCAGGGCCATGGCCGGGACGGTGCAGCCGGTGAAGGTGCGGCGGTTCTCCTCAAAAGTCATGGTGACGTACACCGGCAGACGGGAATGCTCCTTCGCCGCCAGCACCGCCGCCCGGACCTCTCCCAGATCGGTCATCGTCTCGAACACCACCAGGTCGGCTCCGGCGGCGGCCCCCGCCTCCACCATCTCCCGGTAGAGGTCATAGGCCTCCTGGAAGGACAGGGTCCCCAACGGCTCCAGTAGCTCCCCGATGGGGCCGATGTCCAGGGCTACCTTCACGTCCGTCCCATCAGCGGCCCGGCGGGCGATCTCCACCGCCCGGCGTATCACCAGGGCAGGCTCGTACCCTGTCCCCGCCAGCTTGTGAGCGTTGGCCCCGAAGGTGTTGGCGTAGATCACGCCGCTGCCCGCCTGAATATAGTCCCGGTGGACGCGCTCTACCACCTCCGGATGTTCAAAACACATCAGCTCCGGCCGCATCCCCAGGGGCATCCCCGCCGCCAGCAGCTGGGTGCCCGTGGCCCCGTCCAGCAGCAGGAACGGCTGTTCTCTCCGCTTGTTATCCTCCACAGGGAGTCCCTCCTTTTCTCATGGCGCAGTTTTCGTACATGGCGCAGCCCCCACAGCCCTGGCTCCGCCGGTGCCGGGGAGTGTCCGCGATCCCCAGCACCGCCGTCACCGACTTCCGGGGGACCATAATGCCGCTGGCGGTCAGGGACAGGCCGATCCGCCGCTGGGTATCCAGCAGGCGGCACAGCTCCGGCTGCTGTCCGATGGGAAAGTCCCCGTACCCAGGGCTGAACCGGTCGGTGAGATATTTGCCTCGCTCCCGCCATTCGGCCCGGAGCCGGCCCTCCAGTTGGTCGCAGACCGCCTCCACTCCGGCGGAGGCGCAGCAGTCCAGCACCAGGGCCTGGGCCATGTCCTGCACCTCCTTCCGGAGAAGCAGGGTCTCCACGTCGGGGCCTAATGTGACCGCCATCAGGATGACCTGGCCGCAGTCCGCCAGATGGCGGCGAATGTCCTCCCCCTGAAAGGTGACGGAGGTACCCACAGGATGGGTCCCCTCCAGGTCCAGCAGCCGCCAGACCTGGCGGGGCCGGGCCGCCTCTGCGATCTGGGCGATTCCCTCCCGGACGAGGGAGCGCAGCTCCTCCGGCGGCTCCCCGGTGCAGCCCAGGTAGCGGAGGATCTCCCTCTCATTGAATTGTGACGGCGTCAGCTCCAAGGCGGTCCACCCCCGTTTCTTTGTTACCAGCAGTATACCTGATTGTGCAGGAAAAAGGAAGAGGCAGGAAAACGAAAAACGGCGGCTCCGAAGGTTCGGAACCGCCGCATTGCATCATCAGTGATCGTTCTCAGGCCTCGGTGGACTCGTTCTCAGCGGGCTGCTCGGCAGCCTTGCCCTCCTGCTCCCGCTTCTGCTCCTCCAGCACCCAGCGCTTGAAGGTGCCGGGAGAGACGCCCAGCATCTGAGAGGCAGCGCGGGCGCTGACCTTCTCATCACAATACATGGTATAAATGCTCTGGAACTTTCTGGGACGCTTCGCAGGGGGACGGCCCAGACGGACGCCCCGCTCCCGGGCGTTGCGCAGGCCCTCGCTCTGCCGCCGGACCAGCGCGGCGCGGCGCTCGGCCTCGTCCGCACGGATGATCTCCATCACCTTGGACGCCAGCTCGTCGTTATTCAGCAGCTCGAAGATTTTGCCTTCGTTTTCCTTTAACATGGGCTACTCATACTCCTTTTACAAGTCGATTTGGCTCGACCCCCGGCCAGGCAAACGTCCCCATGGCTGAGCCAGTCACAGAGAAACCACTCCAACGCGCAAGCCCGGCCATGCTGTCAAAGCTATACTTGTTAATGTGTTTATTATAATTCATCATTTTACCAATGTCAACCGATTTGACCGAAAGTTTTTAAATTTTAGTGAACACCTTTTCCCTGAAAAAAATCGGGGCAACAGGAAAGCGGGAGAGGGGAGTCCTCTCCCGCGCGTTTTGCTTCCGTTCACTCTTTTTTCCACTGAACGCCCTGTTTGGTATCCTTGAGGATTATCCCCATTTGCTTCAATTCGTCCCGGATCCGGTCGGCCTCCGCCCAGTTCTTTGCCGCCCGGGCCGCCTGACGTTGGGCGATGAGGGCCTCCACCTGGTCGTCCAGGCTCTCCTCCTTCTCCCGGGCATAGAGCAGTCCCAGCACGTCGGTGAACTCCCCGATCAGCTTCAGCAGGGCGGCTGCGCCCGCCTTTGTAGGCTTCTGCTCCGGAGCCACCGCCCGGTTCGCCGCCCGGACCAGTTCAAAGAGAACGGAGACGGCGTCGGCGGTGTTGAAGTCGTCGTCCATGGCGGTGTCGAACCGCTCCCGCCAGGTCGCCGCCTCGTCCAGCACCGCCTGCTCCGCCGCGTTGGGGCCGTCCTCCCCGCCGTTTTCCGCCAGGAAGGTCAGGTTGTCCCGGGCGGAATACAGCCGCTCCAGAGCGGCCTGGGCCTGCTGGAGAGACTCTGCAGAGTAGTTCAGCGGCGTGCGGTAGTGGGCGGAGAGCATGAACAGGCGGATAGGCTCATAGCCATAGACCTGTGCCGCGTCCCGGACGGTGAAGAAGTTCCCCTGAGACTTGGACATCTTTTTGTTGTCGATGTTCAAAAAGCCGTTGTGCATCCAGTAGTGGACGAAGGGGGCGTCGGTGGCGGCCTCGGACTGGTCGATCTCGTTCTCATGGTGGGGGAACTGGAGGTCCTCCCCGCCGCAGTGGATGTCGATGGTCTTGCCCAGGTATTTCCGGTTCATGGCGGAGCACTCGATGTGCCAGCCGGGACGGCCCTTGCCCCAGGGGGAGTCCCAGGCAGGCTCGCCGGGCTTGGCCGCCTTCCACAGGGCGAAATCCAGGGGGTTCTCCTTCTCGTCGTTCACGTCGATGCGCGCCCCGGACATCAGGTCCTCGATGGGCTGATGGGACAGCTTGCCGTAGCCCTTGAATTTCAGGGTGCGGTAGTACACGTCCCCGCTGGGGACCGGGTAGGCGTAGCCCTTGTCCACCAGGGTCTGCACCAGGTCGATGATCTCGTCCATGGTCTCGGTGGCTCTGGGGTGGATGGTGGCGGGGCGGACCCCAAGGCCCTGGGCGTCGGTGAAGTACTCCTTAATATACTTCTCCGCCACCTCCTGGCTGGAAATGCCCTCCTCGTTGGCCCGTTTGATGATCTTATCGTCCACATCGGTAAAGTTCTGGACGAAGGTCACCTCATAGCCCCGGTACTCCAGATAGCGCCGGAGCACGTCAAACAGGATGATGGGCCGGGCGTTGCCCACATGGATGAGGTTGTAGACGGTGGGGCCGCAGGCGTACATCCGCACCTTGCCCTCCTCGATGGGGACAAATTCCTCCTTGCGGCGGGTCATAGAGTTAAAAATTTCCATTACTGTTCCTCCTGTTCCGCTTCCTGCTTCTGCTGATCGCGTAAATACTGTTCATCCATCTGCTGCTCCAGGAACTCCACCCGGGAGAGCAGGGATTTCATGGTCTCGGCCACGGGGTCGGTGACGTGGATCTGGTCCACATTGCTGGCGTAGGCCACCCGCTGGCCGGAGATCTTCACCACATGGGCGGGGACGCCCACGGCAGTGGCGTCCGGGGGGACCTCCTGCAGGACCACCGCATTGGCGGCGATGCGGGCGCCGTCCCCCACCTTAAAGGGTCCCAGCACCTTGGCTCCGCTGCCGATGAGCACATTGTTGCCGATGGTGGGATGGCGCTTCCCCTGGTCCTTGCCGGTGCCGCCCAGGGTCACTCCCTGGTAGAGCAGTACGTCGTCCCCCAGCTCCGCCGTCTCGCCGATGACGATGCCCATGCCGTGGTCGATGACCAGGCGGCGGCCGATGGTTGCGCCCGGGTGGATCTCGATGCCCGTCCAGAACCTGGCCCACTGGGAGATACATCGGGCCAGGAACCGCAGACCGTGGACGTGGAGAAAATGGGCCAGGCGGTAATAGATGGTGGCCAGGACGCCGGGATAGAGCAGGAAGATTTCCAGCTTGCTCCGGGCGGCGGGGTCTCTCGCCTGGTAGGCCCCCAGCAGCTCGCTCAGTCTTTGAAACAATTTCATCTACATTCGCTCCATATTCCGTTGATACATCGTCAAATGGGACACAAAAAAACGCCTCCTGCCCAAAGGCAAGAGGCGGTGTCATACCGCGGTTCCACTCTCGTTTATCACTCGACGGCCGGTAACGGCGGCCTCCGGAGGCATTGCCCTCCCGCTCCGGGGCGCACTTCACACAGACGACCAGAGACAGGCTCCCATCCGATGACCCGTCCTCGCTGGCTGGCAATACTGCGCTACTCTTCCCCTTCACTGCGGCTTATCACTTGCATTATACTATCATTTCTCCCCGTTGGTGTCAATCCGTCCGGGGAAAAATTTTGCCGCCGTATCCTGCCGGTTTGGGAAATTCTGCCATTTGCAGAGTTCTTTTAGTTCTTCTTTTCATACAATTCCCCCAAACACAGAAAAGCTGAAAAAATTTCAGCGAAGGGGAAAATAGGCGGTCCCCTCCCCCTCCGCTGTCGGCGGCCGTTTGGCGTTTCAGCTAATTAACCCCTTTATTTGTACGCTTTTCCCACATTTTGACAACCGGCCCGGCACGACCTCCTGCCCCCGTATCCGCCGGAGTCGGGAGGCCCGTTCGGTCACTTTTCCGGGTTCAGGGCGTCCCGGTTTTTCCAGAAGTACTCCACCCCGGAATAGACGGTGGTCAGCAGGATGACGGCGTCCACCACCCCGTCCAGCACCGGCCACTGGCGGAATGCCAGCATCAGGCAGATGCCCACCATGGTACAGGCGGTCTTGACCTTCCCCGACCAGGCGGCGGCGATGACCCGTCCGTTGTCCACCGCCACCAGCCGGAGGGCGGAGACGGCAAACTCCCGGGCGATGACGCACAGCAGCACCCAGGCGGGCATACGCCCCTGCTCCACAAAGATGAGCATGGCGGCGGTCACCAGCAGCTTGTCCGCGATGGGGTCCAGGAACTTGCCGAAGTCAGTGACCTGGTTATAATTCCGGGCGATGTACCCGTCCACAAAGTCGCTGAGGCTGGCGACGATGAACACGCCCAGGGCCACCCACTCTGCGGCGGGGGCTTCCAGATAGCAGACGATGACAAAGACAGGGATGAGGACCACCCGAAAGAGGGTGATCTTGTTGGCGGTATTCATAGCGTGTCCTCCCACTGGTCGATCTCTCCCAGCAGCTCTCCGTCCTCTGTGCCGGTGAGCAGCACCGGGACGAAGGTCCCCACCGGGACCTCCCCTGCGGCGGTGAAGTACACCGTGCCGTCGATGCCCGGAGAGTCGGCATAGGTCCGTCCGGCCCAGCAGCCCATATCCTCGTCAAAGCCCTCGCAGAGGACCTCCACCACCTGGCCCAGATGGGCCTCGTTCCAGTCGTCCATAACCCGGCTCTGGAGGTCGGTGAGCAGCTCCACCCGCCGCTGGGCAGTCTCCGCCGGGATCTGGTCGGGCATGGCGGCAGCGGGGGTCCCCTCCTCCGGGGAGAACCGGAATACCCCCGCCCGCTCCAGCCGCTCCTCCCGGAGAAACCGGCACAGCTCGTCAAACTCCTCCTCCGTCTCTCCGGGGAGCCCGCAGATCAGGCTGGTGCGGATGACCACCCCCGGCAGACGGCGGCGAAGGGTGTGGAACAGCTCGGTGATCTGGGCCTTCGTCCCCCGGCGGCACATGGCGGTCAAAATCCGGTCGCTGACGTGCTGGATGGGGATGTCAACATAGTTGACGATCTTCTCCTCCCGGGCCATGACGTCGATGAGCTCATCCGTAATGGCGTCGGGATAGAGGTAGTGGAGCCGTATCCAGTGGAAGTCCAGCTTGCACAGCTCGGTGAGCAGCTGGGGCAGCATATACCGCCCATACCGCTCCTTGCCGTAGCGGCTCACGTCCTGGGCGATGAGGATCAGCTCCTCCACGCCCCCGTCCGCCAGCGCCCTGGCCTCGGCGAGAATGGACTCCATAGAGCGGCTGCGGTACTTCCCCCGGAGACTTGGGATGACGCAAAAGGCGCACCGGTTGGAGCAGCCCTCGGCGATTTTCAGGTAGGCCGTCCAGGGGTTGGTGGAGACCATCCGGTCCCCGTCCTCAAAGGTGTTGTTGATGTCGCCGAAGTACTCCGGGCGATCCTCGCTCATGACCTCCTCCACGGCGGCCACGATGTCGGTATAGCTCCCGGTGCCCAGAAGGCCGTCCACCTCGGGCAGCTCCTCCTTGATTTCCTCCCGATACCGCTGAGAGAGGCAGCCGGTGACCAGGATCTTCTTCAACAGGCCCTGCTCCTTTAACGCCGCCATCTCCAGGATGTTGGCGATGGCCTCCTCCTTGGCGGCGTCGATGAAGCCGCAGGTGTTGATGACGCAGAGGTCGGCCCCCTCCGGCTCGTCCACTACGAAGTGGCCCGCATCCTGCACCAGGGCGGCCATCTGCTCGCAGTTGACCCGGTTTTTATCACAGCCCAGGCTGATAAAGGCGATGGAATAGCCCAATGAAATCACTCCTTCACATCCGCAAGTATAGCAGATTTGGGAGCCAAGGTAAAGCCTCAGCTCCCAAAGGTTGTCCAAATTTACCCTTTTTTCATAAATCTAAACAGTCAGTCCCAGCCGTCTTCTCCGGATGGGCCTTTTCCCATCACGGTCCGGATGGCCTGCCAGGAGAAGCCCCGGCGGCGCAGGGCGTTGGCCTGGCGCTGGAAGCTGCGGGGGTCGGAGGCGTCCGCTGCGCCCCTGGAGGCCAGGTAATCCGCTGCGGCCTCCTCCTCCGGACGGGCCTCGGCCAGAGCCTCCGCCCAGCAGTCCCGGGGAATTTTCCGGCGGTACAGCTCCTCCCGGAGCTTTTGGGGACCGTAGCCTCTCCTGTCATAGTGGCGCACCACCGTCCTGGCATATTCCCCGTCGTTGAGGGCACCCAGCTCCTCCAGCCAGTCGGCGGCCCGTTCCGCCTGGGGACGGCCCTCTCCCTTGGCCACCAGCTTATCCACCAGCTCCGCCCTGGAGAGAGGCCTGGCCCCGATCATCCGGGCCGCCCGCTCCCGGGCGGAGGTGTCCTCGCTGCTGGCGATGAGCCGCTGTAGGGTCTCCCCCTCCAGCTCCAGGCCGGGGCGGAGGCCAAAGTCCAGCAGCTCCTGCTCCCCCACCTTGATGAGAGAGCCGGTGTCCAGAAAGACCAGGAACCTCCCCCGGACGTGTTTGGACGGCTCTACCCGATCGACCTTCGGCATCATCCTTCAAAGTCCTCGGCGGAGATGTCCAGCTCGTCCACCACCGGCTTTTGCTTGTCGGCGGACGGGGCGGCAGAGGCAGGCGCTGCGGCCGGCTCCTCGGCGGGGACCCGTCCGGCGGCCCGGGCGGCCACCATGGACTGACGGCTCATCAGCTTGTAGGCGTTGGCCCGGATCTGCTTTTCCAGCTCGGCGGCCACGTCGGGATGGTCGGTCATATATTGCTTGGCGGCGTCCCGGCCCTGGCCCAGACGGGTCTCCCCCATGGCGTACCAGGATCCGGACTTCTCGATCAGGCCCAGCTGGGCCGCCAAGTCCACGATCTCCCCCTCCTTGGAGATGCCGGTGCCGTACATGATGTCGAATTCCGCCTCACGGAAGGGAGGAGCTACCTTGTTTTTCACGATCTTCGCCCGGGTGTGGTTGCCGATCATGTCGTCCCCCACCTTTAGGGTCTGAATCCGGCGCACCTCGATGCGGACGGAGGAATAGAATTTCAGCGCCCGTCCGCCGGTGGTGACCTCCGGATTGCCGTAAATCACGCCCACCTTCTCCCGGAGCTGGTTGATAAAGATGCAGATACAGTTGGTCTTGCCGATGGAGCCGGTGAGCTTGCGCAGAGCCTGGCTCATGAGCCGTGCGTGGAGGCCCACATAGCTGTCCCCCATCTCGCCCTCGATCTCCGCGCGGGGTACCAGGGCGGCTACGGAGTCCACCACCACCACGTCGATGGCCCCGGAGAGCACCAGCTGGTCGGTGATCTCCAGGCCCTGCTCGCCGGTGTCCGGCTGGGAGATGAGCATGGAGTCGATGTCCACCCCCAGCGCCCGGGCATAGGCGGGGTCCATAGCGTGCTCAGCGTCGATGTAGGCCACCTCGCCGCCCAGCTTCTGGGCCTCGGCTACGACGTGCAGGGCCAGGGTGGTCTTACCGGAGGACTCGGGGCCGTAGATCTCCACGATACGGCCTCTGGGAAGACCGCCGATGCCCAGGGCCAGGTCCAGGCCCAGGGAGCCGGTGGGGATGCTCTCCACCTGGATCGAGGTGTTGTCTCCCATGCGCATGATGGAGCCCTTGCCATAGGTGCGCTCGATCTGGGCCACAGCGGTCTCCAGTGCCTTTTTCTTGTCGCTGGCGGGGGCCGCAGGGCGGATCGCCGGTTGTTTTTTTGCTGCCATAGCTGATTTCTTCCTCTCTGTGTGTTTGACGGTATCTTATCTCATTCAAAGTCCCATAAACCGGACTTTCAGAGCGTTTTCTCTGTCCCGGGCCGCCACTGGCCCTCCACCACCCGGAGAATCTCCCGGGTATCGGGATAGCTGGCCACGTTGACAAAGCCCTGGGCGGTGAGGATATCCTCCACGTCCCCCGCCTGGCCGATGCCCACCTCAAGGATGAGCCAGCCGTTTTCCCGGAGGGCCTTTTTCCACTTCTGCGCGATGGCCCGGTAGAAATCCAGGCCGTCCGCTCCCCCGTCCAGAGCCAGATGAGGCTCATAGTCCCGGACGGATTTGTCCAATCCGTCGATATCCCCGGAGGGGATATAGGGCGGGTTGGAGACGATGATATCGAAGTCCCAGAGCTGCCGGGGCGGCTCCGCCAGGGCATCCACCGGAAAGCAGGTAACCCTGGAGCGAAGGCCGCAGCGGCGGATATTTTGGTCACACACCCGGACGGCGTCCGGGGAACAGTCCCCCAGCACCACCCGACAGTTTTTGGCCCAGGTCGCCACTGCCAGGCCGATGCAGCCGGTCCCGGCACACAGGTCCAATACCCGGGCGCGGTCTCCCGCCTCTCTGGCCCGGCTGACCGCCTGCTCCGCCACCACCTCGGTGTCCGACCGGGGGATGAGAACGGTACTGTCCACGTCCAGGTCCAGGCCGCAGAAGCTCCACTCCCCCAGCAGATAGGCGGCAGGCTCCCCCTCCAGTCGGCGGCGGGCCAGGTCGCGGACCTCCGCCTCGGCGGGGGCCGGGACATAGTAGTTCAGGCAGGCCCAGAACTGCTCGGTGGTCTTGTGGGTCCCGTGGCAGACCAGCTCCCTGGCCTCCAGCGCGGCGGCCTCGATGCCCGCCAGGCGAAAGGACTGGCGCAGCTCCATGTACAGATTGTTATAGGTGATCGCCATACGGCGTGTTCGCTCCTTTTAGTTGTTACCAGGCGTCCTGTCCCTTCTCCCGGGGCAGCACCTGCTTCAAGGCCTCGATGGCCACCTCTATCATGGAGTCGTCCGGCTCGAAGGTGGTGAAGTTCTGCATCCACAGGCCCGGCGCGGTGAGGATACGGGTCACGACATTGTCATGCCCCCCGGCGTAGCGGTTGAACTCATAGCTCACCGCCATGATGACCGGCAGGGACAGCAGCTGGAGCAGGATGCGCACCAGCAGATTGGGCGGCTCGTACAGGGAGAACATGACCGCATGGACCAGGATGGCGATGGCGATGACCATAAACAGGAAGCTGGTGCCACAGCGGGGATGGTGCCGGGGCATTTTGCGGACGTTGTCCACCGTCAGCTCCAGGCCCCGCTCGTAGCAGAAAATGCTCTTGTGCTCCGCCCCGTGATAGGAGAACACCCGCTGCATATCCTTCATCCGGGAGCAGAGGATGAGATAGGCCAGGAAGATGAGGATGCGGACGACCCCTTCTATCAGGCTCACCGCCAACTTGTTCATGGGGATGAAATTCCCCAGCAGACCGGTGACCAGGGTGGGCAGCAGGAAGAACAGCCCCACGGACATCCCCACCGCCAGGACCACCGCCAGGTAGATGATGGCCTTGCCAAAGGCCTCGCTGCCCAGCTTTTTCTCCAGCCACTGTTCAAACCGGGACGGCTCCTCCTCTTCCTCCTCCGGGTAAAAGTCGGCGGAGTACATCAGCGCCTTGACTCCCCGGACCATGGAGTCCAGAAAGTTCACGCACCCACGGATCAGGGGCCACCCCAAAATGGGATACCGCTCCTTGATGAGCTTTAGCTCCTCCACCTGAATTTCCATTCCTCCGTCCGGCCGCCGGACGACGATGGCCTGCTTCTCCGGGCCACGCATCAGGATGCCCTCGATCAGCGCCTGACCGCCGATGGAGGTGCGGAAACAGCTCTCTTCCTTATTCGTTTCAGCCATTCTCGGCTCCTTCCAGTCGATCTCTGTTCGACAACGTCATTATATCAAACGTCCGTTCTAATTGCAAGTCTTTTTTGGAACATTTGTTCGCGGCAATTTACGGTTCCTGCTGTTGCTGCTGGGCCATCTCCGCCCGAATGTCCTCCAGCGGCAATGCTCCGGTGGTCGCTGTGCTCTTGCCGGGGGACGGAGCGGACAAGGGCAGGAGGATGCGCACCAGGCAGCCGCCTCCGGGGGCGTTGGAGATGTCCAGCACCCCGCCGTGGCGTGTAACGATCTCGTCGCACACCGCCAGACCGATGCCGTTGCCCCGGGCCTTGGAGGAGCCTTTGTAGAATTTTTTCTTGACAAAGGGCAGCTCGTCCTCCGGGATACCCGGGCCGTAGTCCCGGATGGAGATACAGACGGTGTCCTCCAGCCGGGCGATGGCGGTCTGGATGACGCCGCCGGAGCCGCCGTGCTTGGCGGCGTTGTCCAGCAGATTGCAGAATACCTGCCGCAGCCGCTGGGGGTCGCCGGGGATGGGGTCGAACTCCTCCTCGCAGTCGTTGTGGTGGAGGGTGATGCCCTGCTTCTGGAAGATCTGGCTGTAGGTGAACACGGCGTCCTCAAACTCCGCCTTGATGTCCACCGGCTCCATGCTCAGGGTGAACCGGCCGTCCTCCATCCGGGAGAAGTCCAGCAGCTCCTCCACCATCTGAGCCAGCCGCTTTCCCTCGCTGACGATGATGCCCAGACCCTTCTGATACTCCCCCTGATCGGTGATCTCCCCAGAGAGGAGGGTCTCTCCCCAGCCGTTGATGGCGGTCAGGGGGGTCCGCAGCTCATGGGAGGCGGAGGAGATGAACTCGCTGCGCATCTTCTCGTTCTGACTGATTTTGAGGGACATATCGTTGATGGCGTCGGACAGGTCCCCGATCTCGTCGTCGTTCTGCTTTTCGATTTGGACACCGTAGCTCCCCGAGGCGATACGGTTGGCGGTCTCGGTGATGTCGGCGATGGGGTCCACGATGGACTTGATGAAGTAGATGCTGACGGCGTACATCATGACCACCAGCAGCAGCCCCACCAGCATGACCACCAGGACGATGCCGATGATCTGCCCGTCCACCACCGAGAGGGAGGTCACCAGGCGCATGACCCCCTTGACCTCGCCGTTGTTGACGATGGGGGCGGAGACTGCCATAATGCGCTCCCCGGTGCTGGCGTCCCGGCCCACCCAGTAGCCGATCTCCTGTGTCTCCGCCGCCAGGGTCACGTCCTCGGTCATGGCGTTGCCCTGGGCGCTCAGGCCGTAGGTGGAGAGGGACGAGAGGATGACCCGCTGCTCGTCCGTGTCGATGAACTGCAGCTCCAGCCGGTCCCGGTCGTCAAAGCCGGTGATATAGTAGTTGGCCATCTCCATGTACTCGTCCTCGGTGGAGGCGTAGCTGGAGAAGAAATCGCAGGCCTCTCTCACCCGGGCCTCCATGCCGGTGCGCATGGAGCTGTAGTAATAATTGCTCAGGCCCACCGAGGCGGCGATGATCGCCAGCACCACAAAGCTGAGGACCACGCCCACGCTGTTGACCATCCAGCGGCGACGAATGCCCCTCTGGAACAGCTGGGCGGAGGGGATGAGATCCCGGAGATGCCACTTTCTGTTCTTCGGCTGCTCCGTTCCGGCGGCGGTCGGCTCCCCCTTCTGCTGTCTCTTCGGCAGTTTGAGCCAGGGGAATCCCTTTTTCCTGTTTTCTCCGTCCGGCATCAGAAGCCCCACTTATAGCCGTAGCCCCAGACCGTGGTGATATAGGTGGGATTGGTGGGGTCGTCCTCCACCTTCAGCCGGAGACGGCGGATATTCACGTCCACGATCTTCACGTCCCCGAAGTAGTCGTTGCCCCAGACCGTCTCCAAAATCTCGTCCCGGGAGAGGGCCTTGCCTGGGTTGTCCATCAGCAGCTTCATGACGGTGTACTCCACCTGGGTCAGCTTGATGCGCTGTCCGTTTTTCTCCAGCGTCCGGTTCCGGGTGTTGAGCTGGAAGGGGTCCTGGCGGATGATGCCGTCGTCCACCGGCAGCTCGCCCCCGATGCGGCGATAGAGCGCGTCCACCCGGGCGGTCAGCTCCGCCGGAGAGAAGGGCTTGGTCACATAGTCGTCCGCCCCGGTCATGAGGCCGGTGACCTTGTCCATCTCCTGGGTGCGGGCAGTGAGCATAATAATGCCGATCTTCCCGTTGTCCGCCCGGAGACGGCGGCAGACCTCAAACCCGTCCATGCCCGGGAGCATCACATCCAGCAGCGCCACCCGGATATCCGGGTTCCGCTTGACCACCTCCAGGGCCTCCTCTCCGCTGGACGCCTCCAGGGTGTCGTATCCCGCCCGTTTCAGGTTGATGACCACAAAGCTGCGGATATTGTCCTCGTCCTCCAGTACCAGTACCTTTCTCATACTGCACCTCCTGTGAAAAAGCGTCAGTCCCCGGACCAGTCGGTGGTGATGATGTGGAGCTGCTCCAGCACATCCTCCGCCGTCCAGTCGCAAAAACCGTTCTCCGTCTCGTAAAGCTCCACCGAGTAGACCGCATCCTCGCTGCCGGTGTCCAGAAGCACCCGGTCTCCCAGCACGGCCCGCGTCTCCCGGTCGTCGCCGGTGTTTTTGTAGATGGTCATAAACAGCTCTGCATTCACGTTGTTCAGGACGGAGTTCCCTGTACTCTCGTCCTCCTGGAGCCACAGCCCCGCGTCCTCGTCAATTTTGGACAGCGCGTAAAACTGGATGCTCCGCTCCACCGTCTCTCCCACGCTGTAATCGCTGCGCTTCAGGGCGATGTTTCCGTTCCAGTCCTCCGGGAGGACCAGATACCAGCCGTCGCTGCTGTTGTAATAGGTACTGCAAATCACATGGGACTCGCCGCTGAGATCATACTGCACCCAGGAGACCAGGTAGAAGTTCTCCGAGACGGTGACGGAGCCGTCGTCCAGCCGCTCGTAGATGCTGGAGAGGGTGGGGATCTCCCAGACGCCGTCGTCGTTCAGGTCCTGGTCCGCCACATAGGTGCGGCGGCGGGTGGTCGCGCTGGTATTTCCGCTTTCATCCAGTGTGATGTTGACCAGCTCCCCGTTTCGCAGGGCCAGGATGTCGGTGAGCTGGATGCTGGAGCTGGCGGCGCCGGTCTCCGAATCCACCACATAGCCGGTCACATAGAGGGCCGCCTCCCCGCCGTACAGGTCTGCGCTGCGGATGCGGTCGATGCTGGCCAGGTCGTAGGAGAGCCGGGCCGTCCCCGCCAGGGACAGGCCGCCGTCGGAGTAGGTATAGTACTCCGCCCGGTTCAGGCTGGTGTCGGAGGTGTCCAGATAGAGGAGCAGCAGCTCGTCCGTGCCGTCTTCGTTCAGGTCGGTGATGCCGTAGCGGGTATAGCTCTGGGCGGCCATCAGCTCCAGATTGCCTCCATACCAGACGCTGTAGGCAGACAGGGCGTAGACGCCGGTGGACACCTGCCAGGTGATGACGATCTCCATGTTTTCCGCCCCGTCCAGCTGAGAGTAGACCACGGAATTGACTGCGCTGCCCTGGCCGCTGATGGTGGTCATGACCTCGTATTCGCCCTCGTCATTCTGCTGGAAGAGATAGACCATCAGGGTGGATTCCTCCGTGTCCCGGAGAAAGGCCACCACCTCGCTGACCCCGTCTCCGTTCAGGTCTACGTCCTGGACTGCCTGGGTATTGGAGCCGGAGAGGGGGGCGGCGTACTCCAGACCGCTGTCCAGCAGGGACTGGATGGCCTGCTGGAGACTCTCATACTCCGAGGACATCTTGGGAAGGGCGTACAGCTCGTCCCCGGATTTCAGGCTGCACCCCGACAGCAGCACCATGATCGCCGTCAGCAGCGCCGCCAGTCTGACCCTTCGCCTCATGCCGTCACCTCCGGTCAAAACTACATTCATCCTGTATTTTAGCACAAACCATTGCAAATTCCTATCCCGATTTTCAATTTTCCCCGGCCTCTCCCCTTGCTTTTTCCTCCGGGTTTGGATATAATAGGCTCTGTCAAAAACGGATTTGCCGGTGTGATGGAATTGGTAGACGTAGTGGACTCAAAATCCACCGCTGGCGACAGCGTACCGGTTCGAGTCCGGTCACCGGCAGGGTCAGGGGACAGGTTCTTTGGAGCCTGTCCCCTTTTCGTTTTGCGGACAGAGCGGCCACCGATTTTCCCATCGGTGGCCGCTCTGTCATCCTGCCGCGTCCAGCATATCCTCGATCAAAATGCCGTACCCTCTTGTGGGGTCGTTGACCAGGACGTGGGTCACCGCACCCACCAGCTTCCCGTTCTGGAGGATGGGGGAGCCGCTCATTCCCTGGACGATGCCCCCGGTGGCGTCCAGCAGACGTTCATCCGTGACCTGGAGCAGCAGGCTCCGCCGCCGGTCACCGCCGGAGGGGTAGACCCGGAGGAGCTCCACCTCGTACTCCTCCACCGTGTCCCCTTCCACGTTGGCCAGGATGGTCGCCGCCCCGGTCCGGACCTCGTGGGCGGCGGCGACCTCTACCGCCTCTCCGTCAAAGCAGCCGTCCTCCGCGACGCCAAAAACGCCCCAGTCGGTGTTGGCGGTGAGCTGCCCCAGGTCCCGCTTCAGGTCGAAGCTGCCGTGCAGCTCCCCCGGCACGCCCCGCTCTCCCCGGATCAGCCCGGAGACGGTGGAGGGCATCACAGCGCCGGACTGGAGGGGCATGAGCAGCCCGGTGTCCACGTCGTTGATGCCGTGGCCCAGGGCGGCAAAGACGCCGGTCTCCGGGTCGTAAAAGGTCACTGTGCCGATGCCCGCCATGGAGTCCCGGACCCAGGCCCCCAGCCGGTAGCTCCCGTCGGCCAGACAGGCCGCCGCCTGGGCGGTCAGGCTCAGCTCCTTTCCGCTGCGGCTGGCCTGGATGTCCAGCGCGCCCCCGCTGTCCCGGACGGCGGACTGCACCTGTTCGATGGTGTTCACCTGTTGGCCGTTGATGGAGGTGATGATGTCCCCGGTTTTCAGGCCGCAGTCCCGGGCGGGCGAGCTGCTCCCCTCCCGGGTGGCCACGTCAGAGAGGGCCACCACCATCACCCCTCTGGAAAACAGCTTGATCCCCACCGTATGACCCACCGGCACCAGATATCGGCTCTCTCCGGCGCTCATGCAGGCGGCGGTCTCCCCGGTCCGGCCCGCTCCCGGCAGAAGGGCCAGTCCCAGGGCGGTCAGCAGAGCGGCCGCCGCCAGCGCCGCCCAGTACCAGGGCCGTCTCTCCTTTTTTTCCTTCAAATTCCATTCCCCCGTTTCTCCTCCGATGGCGCATCCCCTGCGCCCGGTTACTATGTCCCGGCGTCCGGAGCTTCACCCGCCCCAAAAACGCCAATGGACACCACCTTTGGGCAGCCAGTCCCTGCCAATCCGGCGGCGCAACGGTTTTTCGGCATTGCCTGGGAATGTTTTCCATTTTTCTTCTCTCCGGCGGAGCCGTTGCTCTTCCAGTCTATTGATGTGCAAAAATTCGTCCCGTTATCGGCCTGAGTCGCCGACAACGGGACGAAGCTTCTGCCAGAACTGGCAAAAATCAGTAAATGCGCACCATCATGACCACGCCGTATTCCGGGTCAAAGTGAGAGGGATAGACCGTCTGGCTCTCCCCCGCCGCGAGGTCCTCCATCTTCACGGTGTAGGCGATGCCGCCCACATACTCCCCGGTGTCCAGCTGGTTCTTGTAGAACACTCTCAGCTCGGAGATGTCCGCCCCGCTGACGTTGGTCACGGTGACGGCGCCGTTCTCGTCGGTGGTGATGCTCACCTGGCTCTCGCACAGGTCGAAGGCGTCCAGGGCGGCGATCTCGCTGCCCTCGTAGGTGAAGGTCGCCGTCTCGCTACAGGACTTCTTGTCCGCCTCCATCACCAGAGCGGTCCCCCCGGCGGGCAGCAGGGACACCTCAAAGGTCAGGGTCTCCCCGTCGGCGGTCAGGGTGATGACCGCGTACTCGATGGCCTGGCTGGAGGTGTTTTTGACCTCCAGGGCCGCCACGCTGTCGATGGCGTCCTCCGTGCCGTCCTCGATGTAGTAGCCACTGTAGCTGTACACCGCCAGCAGCTTCAGCTCGTCCTCCGAGGCGGTATAGGGGAAGGAGATGGTGGTGTCGATCTCCACGGCGGCGCTGCTCCCCGTGGTGTCCGTCCCCTGGGTGGTCGCAGGCGTCTGGGCGGCGTTGTCCGTTCCGCTGTCCGTCCCGGCGCTCTGGCTGTCGGCGTCGGTCTGGGCGTCCGTATCGGCCTGGGCGTCCGTATCAGTCTGGGCGTCGGTTTCACCGGAGCCGTCCGCGTCGTCCGGCGAGGCGGTCTCCTGCTCCTCCTCCTGGGACGGGGCGGATTCCCCGTCCTCCGTATCCGTATCTGTCTCCGGCTCGGTCGCCTCCTCCGGCTCGTCGTCCGTCCCGGTCTCTGTCTCGTTCTCCGTCTCCGACTCGGCGGCGTTCTCCGTCTCGGTGTCGGCTATGGCGTCCGTCTCCCCGGTCTGGGCCGCATCGTTGCTCCCCGAGAGGGCCACCGCCAGCGCCACGATGATCGCCACAAAGACGACAGCCGCAACTACCAGCGGGAGGACGCTCTTTTTCTGCTTCTTCTCGCGCTTACCCATTTCTTATTCCTCCCCTTTCAGCTGCTCCGCCAGACGTTTTGCCGCCTGGGGGTAGGCCTCCGCCATCCGGCAGCGGTATTCCGGTACATTGCAATAGGTCCCTGTCTCTGTCAGCACTGATGCTGCGCAGGGGCGGCAGCTCTCTTTGCTCTTACAATTGGTACATTTAGCGGGCAGGCGGATCGCCGCTGCTTCCTCTGTGACCCGATGCCATGCTTCGTCAAATCCAATTTCAAACACGTCTGCGTTCTCTTTCCCCGGCAGCATCCCGCAGGGCAGGAGCCGCCCGTCCCACGTCACCCAGAAGCTGCATTTCCCGGCACGGCAATGGATACCCTCACCTTCGATTTCCTGGCAGTCGCTGTCCGAATCAACAGGGAGGCCTTTCACATCATTATTTGCAACATGTTCAAGGAACCGCTCCCGCCCGTTGGACAGATACTCAATCTTTGCGGAATATTCCGCCGCTTCCTCCGGTGTGAAACGTTCATTCTTCCCCACCATCGAAGCATCCCTTCGCAGAGGTGGGAACATATAACTGGCTGCCTGAACAATGAGCTGTTCTTTTTCACAAAAAGCGAAGATTTCCTCCAGGTCATCGGCGTTGTACGGCGTGACACTGCAATTGATCTTAATGGGAATGCCCGCATCTTTCAGCAGATGGATCGCATGTGTGACCTGCGTAAATCCGTGCGGATTGCGGCACAAACGCGCATACGTCTCGTCGGATGCACCATAGATGGTGATATTCATGCGGACAGGCGGAACCTCCTTCAGCCAGTCCACTGTCTTTTCATCAATGAGGGTACCATTGGTGTTGATGGAGATGATAAGCCCCATCCGGTGAAGGCCCTCCATGATCTCTCGGAAATCCGGACGGGAAAAGGGTTCCCCGCCGGTAAGGAGGAGGTAGAGCATCCCCCGATCTTTTGCGGTCTCTCCCAGACGCAGCCATTCCTCCGCAGTCCGCAGGGGGCGGATGGCTTCCTGCTCCTTTTTCGTCATGCGCACATAACACATCCGGCAGCTCATGTTGCACACCGGCGTCACCTCAAAGGTGCCGCTTAACGGTGACAGTTGCCTGGCCGCTTTCGAGTGCAGAAATTCCGTGATCGGCGCTTCTATGTATTTCGTCTTCATTGCTTATTGGTTCCTTTCAAACCTGGTTGCAGTAGTCTGTTTTTAACGATTTCCGTCGCCTCCTGATCCGGGCGGCAGCGGAGCAGGCACACCGGCACACTTAAGACCAGATCCTCAATCAGCGGCAAAACGCTCTGCACATAGCCTGCGTCCCAGCTGTGGATAGTGATCTGCGGATACAGCTTCCGTAGTGCCTGAGCCGGAGTGAGGAGCTGCACTTCGTTGGCCGCTGCCTGTTCCAACATACAAATAGCGGTAACTGGAGCGGATTCGTTGCGATAAATCCGGGAAGAACCGGCATAAGGAAGGCCATAAGCCATCCAAACACCGCCCGCTTTCCGAAGCCCCGCCCGGTCACCGTTTAAGATCTCTGCCCCCTGATATTTCACCCACAAGTCCGCCTGGGTTGACTTCCCCACGCCGGAATCAGCAGAAAAAAGGATGCCATTCCCCTCCCAGCGGATAAAGGAGGAATGAAGTAAGAGGCCGCCAAAGCTAAGCAGCAGGGATTCCAGTCCCAGCATGTCGCACAGCATCATGGAAAAGTTCAGGCGCTGCTCCTGGCCTGCAAGATAGTCACAGCAAAGAAGATCCGGTTCTGCTGCCTGCCATGTAACACAGGCATACGGCTCTCCTGCGGGAGAAGGGCGGAAGAAAACCTTCTTTTCCACATCTGTCTCCGCGTAACAGCGGTTGTTCTCCTCATGTCCGTTTTCCGGCGGAGCGGGAAGTTCCAAAACAGGACGGCAAACAAAGCGCATATCAGGATTCTCATAGGCAGGTTTTGTGATAAATAGTTCTGAAGATGGCTGAATGGAAATCTCAAAGGGCAGATCAAGCAATACCCGGATACCGGCCATCTGATATTCATAATTCATAACTTCGTATCTAAGTCTTTCTAAAGGAAAGGCGGCCGGGACTTGCCCGACCGCCTCAGCGTGATACCCGAATGGGCCGTTGTTATAATTTACATGAATCAGGAGCTGAAGATCTGCATGTTAGGAGTCGGCGTATTGTAGCAATAACCATATACTTCAGCATCAGGATCCGTGTCATCATTACATCCATACTCCATATTGTCGCCAACCCAGATAATGATGTCATCGACAATGTACCCACAAGTAGTCTTTGAGTAATGGTTGGTATGCCCAATAGCACCTTCACCACAGTTTGTAGCGATGGACTGATTCAGCGCAAAAGATTCAAATCGAATCATCGGCTTTTCATACTCTGCTTTCATAATCATTCATCTCCTTCCATTGAACCAGTTGCGGATATTATTGAACAGGCTGCTGAAAGTGGACTGCTCACTGTTGCCCTC
>JAJBUB010000068.1 GCA_020860575.1 Clostridiales bacterium
CGGCTACCCCGGCGGCGGCCCCATGGACCGACTGAGCCACGGCGGCGACCCCAAAAAGTCCCACTTGCCCCGCTCCAAGGTGGACGGCGCGCCGCTGGATATGTCCTTTTCCGGGCTGAAAACGGCGGCGCTGAACCTGATTCACAACGCCCAGCAGAAGGGGGAGGAGCTGGATCTGCCCTCCTTTGCCGCCTCCTTCGGCCAGGCGGTCAGCGACGAGCTGGTACCCCGGGCGGTGGAGGCCGCCCGGATGCTGGGCTACGGCAAGGTGGCCGCCGCCGGGGGAGTGGCCGCTAACAGCCGCATCCGGGCCGACCTGGCCGCCGCGTGTACGCAAGAGGGCTGGCAGCTCTACCTGCCGGAATTGAAGCTCTGCGGGGACAACGGGGCTATGATCGGCTGCCAGGGGTACTATGAGTTCCTGGCGGGGCATCAGGCGGACCTGACCCTGAACGGCTACGCCGGACGGGAGATCGGCTGTAACGACTGGAAAGCGTGATTATGTCAATCAGAATTTGACATAATACGACCCCATCATTTTCCTCCGGACGACGGAAAAAGAGGGAAAAAGCCTTGCGGAGACGGGATTTTTCCTGTGGATAACCCTGTGGAAAATGTGGATAACTCCCTGTAGAAACCGGTTGCGGGGCGGTTATTTGTCACCATCTGCCAACCGCCTGTCAAGGGGGTCGGGGCCATTTTCTCCCTGTTCGGACGGGACAAATTTGACAAAATTTGGACGCCGGATTTGTGAGGATATCCCATTGACAGCCCTCGACAGAGGCGGCGGGACGGAGGAGAAATACAGACAGTATTTTCCCCTTTCCATCCCCTCATCCCGGCGGGGACGGAGGGCCGCCGCAGGAAAAAGATTGCCAACAGAATCTGTGTATGCTATAATCAAAATGTATGTCGAAACAGTTTTTCCCGGGGACGGCGGTCCAGACCCGCCCCGGCAGGATAGATCACAAGCAAAGGACGTGGAAATGATGGAACAAAAAGGCGTTATGCTCTCCGGCATCCAGCCCAGCGGCGAGCTGACCCTTGGCTCCTATCTGGGGGCCATCAAGAACTGGGCCGAGCGGGCCGATCAGTTTGACTGCTACTACTTCATGGCGGATATGCACACCATCACCGTGCGCCAGAACCCCGCCGACCTCCGCCGCCGGACGGTGAGCCAGCTGGCGGCCTATATCGCCTGCGGTCTGGACCCGGAGCGGAACACCCTGTTCATCCAGAGCCACGTCCCCGCCCACGCCCAGCTGGGCTGGATTCTGGACTGCTACACCATGTTCGGGGAGCTGTCCCGGATGACCCAGTTCAAGTCCAAGAGCGCCGCCCACGCGGAAAACATCAACGCCGGACTGTTCACCTATCCCTGCCTCATGGCGGCGGACATCCTGCTCTATCAGGCGGACTACGTCCCGGTGGGGGAGGACCAGAAGCAGCACTGTGAGCTGACCCGGGACATCGCCGAGCGGTTCAACGCCATCTACGGCCCGGTGTTCAAGGTGCCGGAGCCGTATATCCCCAAGATGGGCGCCCGGGTCATGAGCCTGACCAGCCCGGAGAACAAGATGTCCAAGTCCGACCAGGACCCCAACGGCTGCGTCTATCTCCTGGAGGACCCGGCGGTCATTGCCAAAAAGTTCAAGCGGGCGGTCACGGACAGCGAGGCCTGCGTCCGCTTTGACCCGGTAAACAAGCCGGGCATCTCCAACCTGATGCAGATCTACGCCGCCACCACGGGCAGGAGCTTCGAGGCCATCGAGGCGGAGTTTGCCGGTCAGGGCTACGGGGCCTTTAAGACCGCCGTGGGCGACAGCGTGGTGGAGATGTGCCGCCCCATCCGGGAGGAGACGGAGCGTCTGCTCAAGGACAAGGGCTATCTGGAATCCGTCTACCGGGCCGGTGCGGAAAAGGCCGGCCGTATCGCCAACAAGACGCTGAGAAAGGTCTACAAGAAGGTCGGTTTCGTCGCTCCCTGATTGGACACTGAGCCGAAAGGGAACGCGAAAGGAGGCTTTCCTCTCTTATGAAGGCTTTGAACTACCAGTCGCTGGCCATTGTGGTGGCGGCGCTGGTCGTGGCGCTGGTGGTGGCGATGGCGGCGGTCCCTCTGGTGCGCCGCCTGGCCATCCGCATGGGCGCCATCGATATGCCCGGGGTGACAGGGACCGACAGCGAACGCCATCTCCACAAGGAGCCGACCCCCCGGATGGGCGGTCTGGCCATCTTTGCTGGCTTCCTGGCGTCCATGCTGCTGCTGGTCCAGCTGAATACCCGGCTCACCACGATGCTCACCGGCGCATTGATCATCGTCGTCCTGGGCATGGTGGACGACGTGCGGGGCCTGCCCGCGCTGCTGAAATTTGCCGTCCAGATCGTCGCCGCCCTGGTGGCGGTGGCGGGAGGCAACGTTATCAGCTATATCAGCGCGCCCACCTGGATTGCCGCGAGCGGACACCTGAACCTGGGGGTGTTCTCCGTCCCGGTGTCCGTGCTGTGGATCGTCCTCATCACCAACGCCGTGAACCTGATCGACGGGCTGGACGGACTGGCCGCCGGCGTGTCCGCCATCTCCTCCGTCTGTCTGCTCATCGTGGCCATGGGTTATTCCGATATCACCGTGGCGGTGCTGTGCGCCGCCCTGGCGGGGGGCTGCATCGGCTTTCTGCCCTACAACATCAGCCCCGCCCGCATCTTTATGGGGGACACCGGCTCCACCTTCATCGGCTTTATCCTGGCGGTGGCCTCCATTCAGGGCCTGTTCAAAATTTACGCCCTGATCTCCTTCGCTGTGCCCTTCTGTCTGCTGGGCCTGCCCATCTTTGACGTGTGCTATGCCGTCATCGCCCGGGTGAGCCACGGGGAAAATCCCATGAAGGCGGACCGGAAGCACATCCATTACCGCCTGCTGGACATGGGCCTGACCCGGCAGCAGACGGTGGCCGTCCTCTACATCATCACCGGTATCCTGGGCCTGACCGCCGTGCTGCTGAGCACCTCCGAGGGTGGGCGGTGGATCCCGCTGGTGATCGCCGTCATCGTGGTGGGCGTGGTGGCCTATTGGTTGTTTCACCACCGCCGGGCGCTGCTGAAGGGGGAGGACCATCACAAGCGCTTCCCCAACGCCGACGTCCGTATCCCCCGTCAGAAGGATACCAGAGAGAAATAATTATCCCAGCCCCATGAGCAGCACCAGGGCGAGAATGATGAGCCACTCGTCGTCCTCCGACTCCCGGAAGAGATAGATAAGGATGAGGATGAGCAGGATATCCCCCTTGTCCAGCCGGGTGATGCCCAGCCGTTCCAGCAGGCCGTCAAGGCCGCCCCCCGGACGGCTCCCGCCCAGAAAACTGCCCAGGGCGGAGAACAGGCTCCCCGATCCGGCGTTTTCCCCGGAGGCGGGACGGGACGGCTCCCCCTGTGGGCCGTCCGGCTCCACCGGCCGATATCCCCCCGGGGCGCTGTACCGGTTATACATCCCCGCCCTCCTGAAACATGGCGAGCGCCGCCCGGATGACCCGGCTGATGCGGGTGATGTGTACGGCCCGGTCCAGCCGCTCTTGGCTGTTCTCCTTCAAAAAGGGCCTCATGGCCTCCAAAAGCCGGGCCTTCTCGTCCCCCTGTTGCCGGTAGACGGACAGCAGGGAGGAGAGCTTTCCCAGCGCCCCCGGCTCCAGCCCGCTCAGCAGGTCGCCTGGGACCGGGGCGGGAGCGGCCTCGGCGCTGCCCTCCGGCCCGGATGTCTGACCGCCGGAGAGAGAGCTGGCCAAAGACATGATCTGCTCCATGGCCTGAGGCGAGGACAGGATCTCATTCAGTTTTTCCTCAAATTCGGCCACGGTGCAGCCCTCCTTCCCGGGTCAGCGACGCCCCAGACGGCCCTCCAGATCGTTCAGCGCCTCCCCGCCCTCCCGGCTCTGGCCGAGACGGCGGAGCATTTCCTGTAGTTCGGAGGCGTCTCCCGCCTTCGCCCGGTTCGCCGCCGACTGGAGGTCGCCCTGCTGTTGCAGGAGAGAGACGAGCCGTTTCGTCTCCGGCGACCGGAGTAGGGCACTGAGCGCGGACGGGTCTTTCATCAGCTCCTCCGCCTCACGGGGCAGGGAGCCGGACGGGCGGTCGGTTGCGGACGGTTTCATCAAAAAATCCCCCTTGCAAGCCCGGTGCGCCGGGCCAACTGCATTTGGTTCAGTATATGCACCGACAAAGGAGATGTGCCACCGTGAAGCTGCTGATCTTCTCAGACTCCCACGGCAACAAGACCAATATGAAACAGGTGCTGGAGCAAGAGCGACCCGACATGGTCTTCCACCTGGGAGACGGAAGGGGAGACATCCTCGCCGTCCTGGCGGAGCATCCGGAGATGGAGCTGCACTCGGTGGCGGGCAACTGTGACTGGCGGAGCCGGTGCCGGACGGAGGAGCTGGTCACGGTCTGCGGCCTGCGCATCCTGCTGACCCACGGCCACGAGTACACCGTCAAGAGCGGCTACAGCCGCCTCATCGCCGCCGGTCAGCGACAGGGGGCGGACATCGTGCTGGTGGGGCATACCCACGTCTCCTGTGTCCGCCAGGAGGGCGGCATCCTGCTCATCAATCCCGGCGCGGTGGGCAACAGCCCCCACCCCTCCTACGCTGTGCTGGAGGCGGAGGACGGCATCCTCACCCGCTGCGAGATACGCAAGGTGCCGGACCCGGTGTACGAGTGGTGAGCATCACCTCTTTTTCGGAACGTATGATTGAATCGCCGGCATTGGCCGGTATAATAGAGACAGCATCAAAGAGAGGGGACCCGCCCCTCACGACCACGGCCCCGCCGGCCGGAGCGCAAATTCCCGACGGGAGGAACAGAATGGACGCATTCGAGCATCTGAAACGAGAGCTGAACCGGGTCTGCCCCGGTATTGAGATAAAGGAAAACGAACCCATGAGCGAGCACACCTCCTTCCGCATCGGCGGATCGGTGGCTCTGATGGCCCTGCCCCAGACGCCGGAGGAGACGGTGAACGCCATCCGTGCGGCCCGGAGCGTGGACATCCACCCCTTTCTGGTGGGCCGGGGGAGCAACCTGCTGTGCGGAGACGGCCCGCTGGACCATTTCGTTATCCTGACCCGTCCCGGTCTGAACCAGCTGGAGCGGGTGGGGGAGACGACCCTCCGCTGCGG
>JAJBUB010000064.1 GCA_020860575.1 Clostridiales bacterium
AGCGTCTCGTATTTCCCCCTGCGCCCCCGCCCACGGAGGGCGAAGTACATGGGCAGCACCCCGCACACCCGCCCCGGGGTGCAGAGCAGCCGCTCATAGGCATCCCACCCCTCCTCCGGCAGCAGGCCGAAGCAGGCGGCATAGAGGTTGGCGTGGAGAGAGCAGTGGTCGCTGGTGGCGCTGTCGGTAAACAGCCGTTGCCCCGGCCGGTAAAAGGTGCGCAGAAACGCCTCTCTCACCCGGCGGGAACGGTTTTTCACTGGCAGCCCCAGAACAGAGCGCATCCGCTCCTCCGTGGTCAGCGCCCCGTACCACAGGGCATTGATGACATTGTGGACGCCGGAGCCGACGATGGGCCGGGTCAGGGGGAAGTCGTAGCCGTCCCGGAGGTTGTCTGGCCAGTCCACCAGGTTCCACAGCTCGTCCACCGTATCCAGCAGACCGTCGGGCCGCTGCCACTTGGCGGCGAAGGTGTCCAGCAAGGCGGAGATGGCAGGCAGACACTCCCCCAAAAATGCCCTGTCCCCGGTGAATTCCCAGTCCGTCCACACCAGCAGGGGGAACAGCAGGGAGTAGTCCCCGATCTCCTGCATCAGAGAGCCGGGAGCCACCGCCATGAGGGTGGGGGAAACCCGGGCGGAGGCCAGAAAGTCCCGGACGCACTTTCGGAGCATGGCCGGGTCCCCGGTGAGCCACAGGTGGGAGCGGGCGGTGATGACCGCATCCCCCAGGTATTGTCCCTTCTCCCTGGTGCAGCAGTCCACATAGCCCTCCTGGGTACAGCAGCGGACGGCGCTTTTGCAAATTTCGAAGATGTCACCCAGCTCGTCCGTGGGACAGCGGAGAGTGGACAGCCTCTCGTCCATAGGGTAGTGCCGCTCCCGGGCGCGGAGATCGCTGACCTCCACTTCGTCCGGGTACAGCACCTCCGCATACCGGAACGCCTTGTAGTCGTAAGGGTGAAGGGTATTTTCCCCTTCGTCCAGGGTCCACCGCTCCTCGTAGCGGCAGTTGCACCGCAGCTCGTACCGCACCCGGCCGTTTTCCAGCTCCTCTCCCAGACGAATCACCACCGTCTGTCCGGCGTGTCCTCTGGCGGAGAGGTGCAGCGTCCCGGCAATCTCCCGGCCAAAGTCCAGCAGTAGGCCCCCTGGGATGGGACGGACCGCCGTCGGCTCTGTCTCTCCCTCCCAGAGAGGGGCGGTCTCCTGGGGAATCAAGCTATAATCCGCCCAGGTCGCGGGGACCAGGCGACCCCAGGCCGCATCGTCATAACCGGGCCGCTCCCAGCCCTCCGGGTAGCGCCTGGAGTCGAAGTCCTCTAAAAGCTGGGTATCGTACCCCAGCGGCGCACCGGAATAGGCGGTACAAATTTGGTATGTCCACTCGATCGGGCAGATTTCCCCCGCCGGGTCAGTCAGCTCCGCCCACAGGCCGAAGCGCCCGTCGCCACTGTTCCACACCCTGTTGATCAACCCTTGATAGTACAGGTGGAGGGCTACCGTCACCGTCTGCCCTCCCTCCAGGGAGTAGGTCAGATAGGGATACCGCTCCGGATAGGCGGGGGCGGGGCCCTGTCCCGTGTACACACCGTTCACCCACAGCTGATAGTGGTCGTCGGCGGTGAGGCGCAGCGCATGCTGCCCCGGTCCCAGGGTCACGACTCCTCGCACCAGCACATGGAAATTGACAGGTGCCCCCGTAGGGGGCAATGGGGAAAAGTCCTGCTCCCGGCGGAACACGTCGATCTGTCGGACGTCGGCCCACTCCGGGACAGTCAGCCAGCCGGTATGCGGGGACATAGCGGTTCCCTCCTTTGGTCGGTTGTTACGGCTGCTTGCCGATATAGGCCAGGATGCCGCCGTCCACATACAAAATCTGTCCGTTGACGAAGTTGGAGGCGTCGGAGGCCAGGAACACCGCCGGGCCGGTCAGGTCGTCCACCGTGCCCCAGCGCTCCGCCGGGGTCTTGGCGCAGATGAACTGGTCAAAGGGGTGGCGGCTGCCGTCGGGCTGAGGCTCCCGGAGGGGTGCGGTCTGTGGGGTGGCGATGTACCCCGGCCCGATACCGTTACACTGGATATTCTGCCCGCCGAACTCGGAGCAGATGTTTTTGGTGAGCATTTTCAGCCCGCCGTTGGCGGCGGCGTAGGCGGAGACAGTCGCCCGGCCCACTTCGCTCATCATGGAGCAGATGTTGATGATCTTGCCGTGGCCCTTGTCGATCATGCCGGGGATCACCGCCTTGGAGACGATGAAGGGGGCATTCAGGTCCAGGTCCACCACCTGTCGGAAGTCGGCGGCAGACATCTCGCACATGGGGATACGCTTGATCATCCCGGCGTTGTTCACCAGAATGTCAATCACGCCCACCTCCCGGGCGATTTGCGCCACCATGGCCTGCACCTGCTCCTCGTCGGTGACGTCGCAGAGGTAGCCCTTTGCCTCGATTCCGGCCTCCCGATAGCGGGTTTCGGCCTCCCGGAGACGGCCCTCGTTGTGGCCGTTGAAGACCACCTTTGCCCCCGCCTCGCCGAAGGCCCTGGCGATGGCAAATCCGATGCCGTAGGTGCCGCCGGTGACCAGGGCCACCTTCCCCTCCAGAGAGAAGGACTTCAAAATATCGCTCATGCCGCTCACCTCAAATCGGGAATGTCGATGTTGTCCATGTCGTCAAAGGCCTGGTTCTCGCCGCCCATGGCCCAGATGAAGGTATAATTGCTGGTGCCGGCTCCGGCGTGGATGGACCAGGAGGGGGAGATCACCGCCTCCTCGTTGTGCATGACGATGTGGCGGGTCTCCTGGCCCTCCCCCATCATGTGAAAGACCACGTTGCCCTCCGGGATGTCGAAGTAGGTGTAAATCTCCATCCGGCGCTCATGGGTGTGGGCGGGCATGGTGTTCCACACGCTGCCCGGCTCCAGCACGGTCATGCCCATGGAGAGCTGGCAGGTGGGCAGCACGTCCGGGTGGATGAACTGGTTGATGACCCGTTTGTTGGAGGTCTCCATGGCCCCCAGGGGCCGCTTGGCGGCATCCGCCAGCTTGATGAGCCTCGTCTCATAGGAGCAGTGGGCCGGGGCGGAAACCATGTAGAACTTGGCAGGAGCAGCCGGGCTGTCGCTGGAGAACAGGACCTCCTTCGCTCCCCGGGTGATGTACAGGCAGTCCTTGTTCCCCATGGGGTAGGTCTTGCCGTCCACCTGGATGGCGCCGGGCGCGCCGATGTTGAAAATGCCGATCTCCCGGCGCTCCAGGAAGTAGCTGGTGCCGAAGCTGCCCCAGACGTCGATGCCCTTGTCGATGGAAACGGTCTCGTTTACCGGCATACAGCCCAGGGTGACCATCCGGTCCACATGGCTGTAGACAGCCACCACCTGGTCGGGCTGATAGAGATTTTGAATCAGGAACTCGTCCCGCAGCTCCTGAGTGGTGTAGCGCTTCACGTCGCGCTGGTTGGCGGAATAACGGATATCCATAGTAGCAGTTCTCCTTTACAGTTTTTTCAAAGATAGTCCACCTGAGTTTGAATCGTCTGCACACCCTTCCGGATGACGTAAACCGCCATGGGGATAGAGGTCTTGGTGGCGATCAGGTTGGTGTTGGGGTCGGGGATAAGCACCTCTCCCCTGCCGTCCCCCGCCAGGGAGGTGACGGCGCAGCGGTCATCCTCGCTGACCACCTCCGCCATACTTCCCTCCGCCCGCCGGGAGAAGGCGATGCGGTCGTCGGTAGAGAGGGCAAAGCCGCAGTCGTAGGCAGTGCAGTCGAAATCGCTCTCGACAGTGTGGATGCGAAGGTGTCCCCCCTCGTTGGGGACCAGGCGGGTACGCACCCGGATGCCCTCCAGGGGCGACCAGCGGAAGTCCAGCCCGTCGTCGCCGATGTGGTAGCCCGGCTCCGCCAGGTCCTTCACATAGAAGTAGCCCCCCACCTGGAAGCAGAGCATACTGTCCGGGGCCATCTCCCCCAGGGTCACCGGCGTCCGGGAGATGCTGAACCCGAACCGGCTGGAGTAGGCGAATTTGCTGTACTTCTCCACCGTATGGCTGTGGCCGTCGGCCTGGAGCCGTCCCGGCACCAGGGCCACCACGTTGTCCTTCCCCCGCTGGAGGAACATCCCGGCGTGGGCCAGGTAGTGCTGCTTTTCCAGAGGTGGCATGGGAGCGGCTTCTACGCTCCAGAAGGGGTGCTCATCCGGCAGGGCCAGGAAAGCGAATGCCTTCAGCGCCCAGTAGGGGGAGCCGGGGGCGTTGTAGCTCTCCGACATCTGGAGGTTGGGATAGGCGTAGCCGATGGTCAGCACCCCGGCGTTGTCGTACATGGGCTGATTCAGCCACCAGGTCAGGTGACGGGCGATCATGCCCTTCATCACCGGCAGGGGCAGCACCTCCTCCCCCGCCAGCAGCGCCACGGAGAAAAAGGCCACCTGGGCAAACCGGTAGGTCATGGAGCGGCCATAGGCGATGGAGGCCCCGTCGTCGGCAAACCAGTAGACATAGTCCTTGGCAAACATCCTGGCCCGCTCCCGGAAAGCCCGGCACCGGTCCGGCTCCTCGTCCTCCATGAACATGGCGTAGAGCAGGCCGTAGGACACCATGACGAAGGGATTGTAATAGTCCTTGTCGCCCCCGTTGCCGTCCCGGTACCAGCCGCCCTCGTCGTAGTAGTCCTCCAGCATGGCAAGGCCGGAGTCGATCTTCTCCTGACTGTAGGGCCGTCCCCGGACCTTCAGGGCCACGTTGGTCATAATGGCGAACCACTGCCAGTTGCAGGCGCAGCACTCATGGCGGTTGATCTCCCACAGCCATTCGGTCAGGTTAGCTTTCGCCTGCTCCGAGAGAGGCTCCCACACCCGCTCCGGCGCCAGCAGCATCCCATAGGAGACCGCCGCCATCTCACAGAACTTCTGGTCGAAATCCCGGCAGGTGTGCCAGTATTCCGGGTTTTCGGGGTCGGCTCCCGCCGCCATGCCCCGGGGATACAGCTCTTCGAAAAAAGCCTCCCGGCCTCCGCCCCGCCAGAAGGGAATCAGTCCCCACAGGGGGCGTGCGAAGGACTCCATCTCGATGGAGTCGTTTTCATAGTGGGTGCTGGTGACCCCCAGCTCCAGCCGCGCGCCCCCCTCGCTGTAAAAGGGCTTCAGGGGCCGGAGCAGCCGCATCAGCGCGGCCTGAGCCGCCGGTTTGGTGGAGAAGTCCTCCACCGTGTAGTGATAACGTTTCATCTCTCTCCTCCTGTCACCAGTAAGGATACCAGTCTCTGGTCAGCCGTGTCAACGCCTCCAGGTAGAAATAATCTCCCCAGCCGGTACACTCGTCCACCCCCTCCGGGGTGCAGGTGTTGTAGGGGCTTTTTTTGCTGTAGGTGCCGTGGAGCAGCAGCCCGGTACCCGGGGTGATCTCCGGCACGGCGTAGCCCTGGGCCAGACTGCCCAGCATCTCCCTGGCCAGCGTCTCGCACCGGGCGGCCTCCCCCGCCGGGAGCCAGCGCCTGGCCTCCAACAGCCCGCAGACCACGATGGCCGCCGCTGAGGAGTCCCGAGGCTCGTCGCTGCCGTCGGAGAAAATCATGTCCCAATAGGGGACCCGGTCCTCCGGCAGACGGGTCAGGTAGAAGCGAAGGGCCTTGCGGAAGGTGGCAAGATAGGCGGGGTCCTTCGTATACCGGAAGCTCAAAATGCTGCCGTAGACCCCCCAGGCCTGGCCTCTGGCCCAGAAGCTGTCGTCCCGGTAGCCCTGACAAGTCTCCCCGTGGGAGGGGGTGCCGTCGGCGTTCATGAAGAAGGTGTGATAGGTGGAGCCGTCCGGCCGGAAGGAGTGGGCCAGACAGGTCTGGGCGTGGCGACCGGCCAGGTCGGCGTATTCCCTGTCCCCCGTCTCCTGGCTCGCCCAGTAGAGCAGGGGGATGTTCAGCAGGCAGTCGATGATGAACCGACGGTTCTCCGCCGCCCCCATGGGTCCCCAGGCCTGGAAGAATTCACCCCTGGGCTGGAACCGGGTCAGCAGCTGGTCCGCCGCCAGAAGCGCCGCCTCCCTCGCCTTTTCGCTCCCGGTGAGCCGCCAGGCAGCCACGCAGGAGGGGCTGTAGAGAAAGCCCATATCGTGGTGATCTACCTCGATTTTTCCCACAATGCGGTCGTAAAAGCTGTCCACCAGAGCCAGCCCCGCCTCCCGGAACCGGTCCTCCCCGGTGCGCTCATAGGCCAGCCAGATCTCCCCCGGCCAAAAGCCGCAGGTCCACTGGACGTTGTCACAGGAAGGATAGATGCCGTCTACGCTGGTGTGATTCTGACACCGATGGGTATAGAGGGGCAGATTGCACCTCACCTGGCGGACACACCGGTCCAGAGCGGCCAGAGCCTGCTCATCCGTCAGGGGCGTGTATTTGCTGCGCATAGTTGTCTCCTCAAAAAGAATCGGCAGGGCCAGGGGCAAATCCCCTGCCCCTGCCGGAGTGTGGTTTGATGTCAGGTATTCAGTTGTTCAGGCTCAGCCCTTCAGACCGGAGGAGGCCACGCCCTGGACGAAGTACTTTTGCAGCGCCAGGAACACGATCAACACCGGGATCAGGGCCACCACCGAGGCCGCCATGATCAGGCCGTACTCGGCGGAGTACTGACTGATGAACATTCGCAGGCCGATCTGGATGGTTTTCAGCTCCGTCTTGGTCAGATAGATCAGCGGCCCAAGGAAGTCGTTCCAGGTATTCACCGCTGTGATGATGACCAGGGTGGACAGGGCCGGCTTGGAGAGCGGCAGCATGATCCTCGCCCAGATGCCATATTCTGAGAGGCCGTCTATTCGGGCCGCCTCGCAAAGCTCGGACGGGACGCCCTCATAGAACTGCTTCATCAGAAATACGCCGAAGGCGCTGAACGCCTGTAGACATATGATGGCCAGATGGGTATTGTTCAGGTTCCAGGAGCGCATCATCATGAACTGAGGCACCATGTACGCCTGCCAGGGCACGGCGATGGTGGCGATGTAGCCCAGGAACAGGGTATTCTTGCCCTTAAACTGCATCTTTGCAAAGGCATAGGCCGCAAAGCTGGAGGTGAACAGCTGGAGCAGGGTCACGATGACGGTCAGCTTGGCGCTGTTCTTGATGAAGGTGAGCAGAGGGATCTTGGTCCAGATGTCCACATAGTTCTGCCACCGGGGGTTGGAGGGAATCCATTCGATGGGGAAGCTGAACACGTCCTTATTCAGCTTCAGGGACGCAGAGATCATCCAGACGAAGGGGATGAGCATGATAACGGCCACGAGGATGAGGATCAGGTAGATAAAGACCATCATGATCGTATGCTGGGCCTTTGCAGAATGAGGTTTCACCGCTTGAGTTGCCATAATCCCACCCCCTTAATCGTCGTTGGAGGAGCCGCGGAACTGGATGATCGTCACGATCAGGACCAGTACAAACAGCACCATAGCAACTGCGCTGGCGTAGCCATACTTGGGAGTGTTGACGAACGCCACGTTGTAGATGTAGTACACCAACGTGATGGTGGCGTTGCCCGGGCCGCCCTGGGTGATCATGTACATCTGGTCATACACCTTGAAGGAGGCGATGGTCAGGGTAATGACCACCAGGAAGGTGGTGGGCTGGAGCTGGGGCAGGGTGACGTGCCAGAAGATCTGCCACTTGTTGGCCCCGTCCAGCTCGGCGGCCTCCTCCAGCTCGGGGTTGGTGCCCTGGAGACCGGCCAGATAGATGACCATGTAGTAGCCCATGTTCTTCCAGACACTAAACAGGACGACGGTGAGCATAGCGGTCTCTGTGCCGGCTGCCCAGCGGGGGAGGTCCTCCACGCCCAGGGCGGACAGGAGCATATTCACAGGGCCCATGCTGGGGCTGAAAATCATGTTCCACACGGCGGCGCAGGCCACCAGAGAGGCCACATAGGGGAAGAAGGCCACGGTCCGGAAGAAGCCCCGGGCGACGATCTTCTGATTGAGCAGAATGGCCAGGCCCAGGGCGCAGACCATGGTCAGGGGGACCACCGCCACAGAGTAGACGATGGTGTTCTGGAAGGCCGCCAGGAAGGTCTTGTCGCTGAGCAGATCAACAAAGTTCTGGATGCCGACGAAGGTGATGTCATTGACGCCGTCCCAGCTGCAGAAGGCCAGGGCGATGGCGAACACCACGGGAACCAGCGTAAAGACGCAGAACCCGATAAAGTTAGGAGCGATAAAGGAATAGGCGATCAGATTGTTGCGCGTCTCTTTTTTCATCACATGAGGCTGTTTTTTAGGCTGCGCAACCGCTTGGACTGCCATCTCGACACATTCTCCTTTCTCGTAAACGGTCGATTTTGCGTATAGCAATGGGGCGGGCGACTTAGCCCGCCCCATCGTCAGTCAGCTAATGGAAGGATCGTAATTGCTCAGCCTCAGCCGGCCAGGATCGCCTGGACCTGCTCGTTCATGTTGGCAATGCCTTCCTCGATGGACTCGGAGCCGGTCATGATGGCGTCATGCTCGGTGTTCAGCACGGTCTCGATCTCAGAGGCATAGGAGGACAGAGGCATCTCCAGATAGACGGCCACGGTATTCAGAGCCTCCAGGGAGTTCTCGTCGGTGGGGAAGCCCTCAGTGGAGGAGATGATGGAGACGGTGTCTTCGGTGGAGACGGCGGGGAAGGAACCGGTGGAGGCCATGATGTCGGCGCCCTCAGCGGAAGCACACCAGTTGACGAAGTCGATGGCGGCGTCCTTCTTCTCGGAGTTAACGTTGACGCCCAGGGAGGTCACGGTACCCAGAGTGGTGCCGGCCTCAACGCCGTCGGGATGAGGATACTTGACGATGCCGAAGTTGACCTCGTCCACGCCGTTGGCCTCGGCCTCAGCGTTGTAGGTCTGCAGGGTGGCAATGAACCAGCTGCCCATGGGGCACATGGCGGCCTGGCCGTTCTCGAAGGCGGCGGAGTAGTGGAGGCCGGAGGTCTTCAGCTCGCCGTAATCCATGCAGATGCCGTCCTCCTGCTCAGCGAGGACCAGCTCATAGTACTCGGTCAGGAAGTCGTAGGTGCCATCAATAATGGTGTTCTCGCCGTCCAGGATGCCGAACAGGGTGACGTCGGAACGCCAGGTGTGGTAGTGAGTGCCATAGACCTTCTCAGAGCCCTCGCCGCTGGTCATCTCGCGGGCCAGAGCGTCATACTCTTCCATGGTCATATCGTTGGAGGGATACTCGACGCCAGCGGCATCGAAGAGGTCCTTGTTGTAGTACAGCACCCAGAAGTCGGACCGGAAGGGAACGGCATAGAAGTTTCCGTCGTCAGCGGTCAGCTGCTCCAGAACGCCGTTGAAGTCGGCCTGGTCGATGGTCAGGTTGTCGTTCATGGGCTCCAGCAGGCCCAGGTTGATCAGGTTGGAGTAGCCGGGGATGTCCTTGATGGAAACGACGTCCAGCTCGCTGTTGCCGCCGGCCAGCTGAGTGGCCAGCTGAGTCATGTAGTCAGTGGAGCCAAGGTCGATGACATCGATGGTCACGCCCTCATGAGTGGACTCATAGCCCTCCTTCAGGGCAGCCCAGTAAGCGGTGCTCTCATAGTCCCAGAGAGCCCAGGTGATGGTGACTTCCTCAGCGGAGCTGCTGTCGTCTCCGGTCTCCTCGGTCTCAGCGTCGGCATCGGCGGTGTCGTCGGTGGCGGGGTCAGCGGTGGAGGTGTCGTCGGTGGAGTCGGTTCTGCTGGTGTCGTCCTAGGAGACTCCGCAGGCATCCAGGGCGAAGCACATTGCAAGAGCCAGGAGCAGGGCCATCAGTTTGCGCAGATTCTTCATGGTTCATCTTCCTCCTAATATTTTTTGGTCGATTTGCTCAACCTAGTGGGAAAACAGTCGTTCTCCCTTGTTGTTTTTTATCAGACATAATTTAACTACAACTTTCAAGTAAATTTTTTACAGAAGTATCTGTAAATTTCGTCGGTCTCTCCGAGAGAAACTTGCAAATTCTTTCGTTTTACCAAACAGCTTCTTGTAATTTCTGTAGATGGCTCACAAAAATTCAATTTACATTTCCTGCATCTTCGTGTAATATATGAAATGGGGTGTAGCAGGCAAACATTGAGGGGAACTTCTGCTATCATAAATGTAAGCTGCACAGAGGAAGCGAGGGCACTGCATGACGCCAAAGGGAAAGGGAATCAGAACACAGCGGCGTTTTGGCATCACCGCACGACTGGTAGCGCTGACGGTGCTGTTCACCGTGGTCATCGCCGCCGTCGTTCTGTGCAGCAGCGTCTCCTATCTCTCCATCCAGACCCGACAAACCAGTCTCCAGGCGTCGGAATACCAGTTGGAGACGGCGGCCGCCTCTCTGTCCCAGCGGGTGACAGAGGTGGACGATCTGGTGAACTGGTGTACGGTCAACACCACCGTACGGACCTATCTGCTCACCAGCATCTCTGGCAATCTGGCCAACACCCTCTATACTACCGTTCAAGATCAGTATAACTCCGTCAGCGTGTCCACCTATATTCAGCGTCTGCTGCTCTACAGCAGCGACGGGGACGGCGACAGCAAGTTCATCATGCTGGGGACCGCCATCTCCCAGTCCGTCTCCCTGACGGACGAGCGGCTGCTCCTGCTCCCCGGTCTGGACGGGGAGGACACCGCCTGGGCCTCCGTTGTCAGCGACCCGCTGATGCAGCCGGGGTCCACCATGCAGGGCATCCCCGTGACCGCCACCGCCTCCAGCACCAGCGGAAATTACACCTTAAAGGTCTATCTCTCCGTCTCCCCCTCCCTGATCACCGACGTGCTCCGGCAATTCTCCCTGGAGGACGGGGCCAGTCTCTACTGGGTGATGGGGGATACGGTCTACCGGGTGGAGGGAGACAGCCTGACCCCCGTCTCTGCCGACGGCGTCCAACTGGAGGCAGACGAGGAATCCGGCGCCACCCTGGACGAGGGTACTCTGCTCTACCGGGCGGAGATCAACGGTGACGCCTGCTCCGTCATCGCCTGCCCTGTCGGCGTCCACGATCTCTATCTGGCGGAGGCCATTCCTGACGTCCCCTTCAGTCAATTGCTGCCCCAGCTTCTGAAGACCATGGCCTTCCTGGTCATTGCTATTTTGTTCTTCGGTCTTCTTCTGATGCTGCTGCTCCGCAGACTGGTGCGCCGCCCCATCCTGGCTCTCCAGCGGCAGATCGACACTCTGGCCCAGGGAGATTTCTCCGCTAACCCCGAGATCGAGTGGAACCATGAGCTGGGAGACGTGGGCCGGGGCATCAACCGTCTGTCCCAGAGCATCACCACCCTGATGGACAAGCGGGTGGAGGACGAGAAGAAGCGGATGGATCTGGAATATCAGATGCTCCAGAGCCAGATCAACCCTCATTTTATCTATAATACCCTCAACAGCGTCAAGTGGATGGCCACGATCCAGCACGCCCCGGGCATCGTGGAGATGGTCACCGCCCTGGCACGACTGCTGAAAAGTGTCTCCAAGAGTACCCAGCGGCTGGTGCCTCTGGAGCAGGAGCTGTCTCTGCTGGGGGACTACTTCACCATCCAGCGCTACCGCTACGGCGGCACCATCGTCACCGAGGTCCGGAACGAGGCGGGGGAGCAGATACTCGCCGACTGTCTCATCCCCCAGTTCACCCTCCAGCCCCTGGCGGAAAACGCCATCTTCCACGGCATCGAGCCAAAGGGCTGTGCCGGCCAGCTGACCGTCACCGTCTGCCGGGATGAGGCCCAGGGAGATGTACTCGTCAAATTGGAAGACGACGGGGTGGGGATGCCCCCTGAGGTGTTGGCAAACGCCCTCCGGGAGCCATCCGAGGAGGAGGCCCAGGAGCAGTTCCGCCATGTCGGCCTGTGGAACGTCCACCGGCGGCTGCAATACAGCTTTGGCCCAGGTTATGGTCTGTCCCTGGAGAGTACGCCCGGCGTGGGGACCACCGTCACCGTCCGTCTGCCCATGCCCCAGGCAAACCTGGAAAATCAATCGGAAGGAGGAACCGCTTCATGATCAAGGTGCTGTTAGTGGACGACGAGCCGCTGGTACTCATCGGGATGCAGAGCATGCTCAACTGGGGAAAGCTGGGGCTGGAGATCGTAGGCACCGCCCGCAACGGCGCGGACGCCTGGACCATCGTCCAGAATCAGCACCCGGACATCACCATCTGCGACGTGATGATGCCCGTCATGGACGGTCTCGACCTGGCGGAGAAATGCCGGGAGGTGGATACCACCCTGCCGGTGTTTATCATGCTCACCAGCTATGAGGAGTTCGAGTACGCCAAACGCAGCCTCCGGCTGGGGGCGGTGGAATATCTGTTAAAGATGGACCTGACCCCGGAGCTGCTGGAAAACGCCCTTCACCGGGCCATCGAGCGGGTGAAAAAGGAGCGTGTCCTCCGCACCCCGGAGGCCACCGCCGCCGCCAGTGGTCTGGAGCAGTACCGGGATCGGCTGTTTATCCAGCTCTACGGCGGGCTGTTCCGGGACCGGGGCTACTTTGACAGCCTGTGCGACCAGCTGGGGCTGAAATTCGACGCCCCCTGGTATGTGGTCGCCGTGGCGGAGTTGGCCCATCGGGAGCTGCCCACGGAACGCCTGGTCACTCTCAGCGCCGGAGTTGCCAATATGGCGGCGGATATCTTGCCCAAATACCTCCCCTGTACCGTCACTGCCAGCAATCTCAGCCACTTCAACGTTCTGTTCCCCCTGGACTCCCCCGCCGGGCTGGAGCAGCAGCTGGACGACGTGCTGAAAAAGACGGGGCAGATCCTCTTTAACTATTTCAGCACCCCCATCCACTGGGCGGTAGGTCAGCCGGTGCAGGACATTTTGCAGGCTCAGCAGAGCCAGCGCTCCGCCCTCTCCGTTCTCACCCAGGGCACCGACGCCCAGCCTGTCATGTTCTATCTGCCCCAGGCCACCACCCCGGTGGCCCCCCGGGCCCAGACGGTGGCCCGGATTCAGGATTACATCTGTCATAACCTCTCCAAGCCGCTCTCCCTCAACGATGTGGCGGCGGTGTTCAATTTCAGCCCCAACTACCTCAGCCAGCTCTTCTCCAAAAACGGGGAGTCCAGCTTTGTGGAGTTCGTCACCGCCACCCGCATCAGTACCGCCAAGGAGCTGATGGCCACCACCGATCTGAAGATCTACGAGATCAGTGACCGGGTGGGCTTTGAAAGCCCCTCCTATTTCAGCAAGGTATTCAAAAAGCTGGAGGGGGTCAGCCCCCGGGAGTATATGCAGCGGCTCCAGGGAGAGAGTACACAATAAGCGGCCCATTTTTCTGCTATGGAGGAACACGGAATGGAAACCATCAAGCTCAAGGTCTTAGACGACGTGGGCCACACCCTGATGACCTGCGACGCCGACCGCCAGGTCAGTCTGGTCTACACCGCCGCCTACCGCCCGGGGGACCGGGTGGCGCTGGAAATTCGCACCCCGGGGCAGTTCTGCGTGGTCCAGTTCGAGGACACTATGCCCCCCGCCCTGGTCTATGTGCAAAAGCGGGAGATCAACTTCCACATCCCCTTCGGGGAGCAGGCCATCACCTACAGCCCCAAGAGCTTCACCGGCCAGCGCCACGTCATCCGGGCCAGGCTGGCCACAGAGGAGGAGGTGGCCGGACGGCGGAACCTGGCCTTCAACCCCTATGACGAACACGGGGACACCGGCTTCTTCCCCCACGCCAGCGCCAACGTGGAGACCCGGGGAGAGGCGGTGTTCGCCGCCCGAAACGCCATTGACGGCATTTTCGAAAACAGCGCCCACGGGGAGTACCCCTACCAGAGCTGGGGCATCAACCGGGACCCCAACGCCGCCCTGACCCTTGCTTTTGGCCGTAGCGTTGTGCTGGACGAGCTGCGGCTCACCCTTCGGGGGGACTACCCCCACGACAACTACTGGACGGCGGCCACAGTGGAGTTTTCCGACGGCAGCACCCTGTCCCTGTCCCTGACAGACAGCCGCCTCCCCCAGTCCTTCCGGTTTCCGGCAAAGACGGTGGAGTGGCTGGTGCTCAAGGAGCTGATCCAGGCGGATGGCCCCTCTCCCTTCCCCGCTCTGACCCAGATCGAGGCCTGGGGAACCGAGGCCGGGCTGCCCAAGGAGTGAACCCATGGCCTTTCAATTGAACTTTTTTGGCCTGGGGGACATGAGAAACGCCCCCCAGGAGGACAAGCCCCCACGCACCGGCGTTCTCCGCTACTTCCAGGTGTTCTGGGACAACTTGGGCAAGCTGTTGCTGGGCAACCTGCTCTGCTTTGTGGGTTTTCTCCCCGCCGCCCTGGGTATCAGTCTGGGGCTGGTGTACGAAAATTTCTGGCTCACCCTTCTGGGCGGCATTGTGGGAGGGGCCGTGGCCGGGCCGTTTTGGACCGCCATGGTCGATCTCTCCCTCCGCTGCTTCAGCGGGCGGGTGGACGGCTGGTTTGCCGCTTTCCGGCACACCCTGGCCACCGTCTGGAAGCCCGCCGCCCTCCAGGGGCTGGTGCTGGGGCTGCTGGTGTCCGGCTTTCTCCTGGTGGGGAGCTTCGCCTCCGGGCTGATGGAGGACGGTTCCCTCCCCGCCCTGGGGCTGTGGGTCATCCTCGCCCTGGACTTCTTTCTGATCGCTCTGGCTGTCGCCATTCTCTTCCCGCCCCTGTGCTTTGAGCAGAAGCCCTTCCTCCAGCGGGCCCAGGAGGGCCTTACCCTGTTGCTGGACGCTCCCCTGCGGACGCTGGGGGCCACGCTGGGTATTCTGCTGTGGTGCGTTCTGCTCGTCGGGCTGTTCCCCATCAGCGTGCCGTTGGGTGCGGTACTGGGCTTCTGGCCGCTGTCCCTGTTCACCGCCCAGCTCCAGCGGCCCGGTCTGCTGGACCGGTACGGCCCCCAGGAGGAGCCGCCGGAGGCGGAGATGCCCCACGGCGACCCACACCAGTACACTCTGGGGCAGCGCACCGAGATCTGGTGGCGGCTCCACTGGGGGGTCGTCCTGGCGGTGGTGGCCTGTATCTGCCTGGTGCTAGGGGTGGTGCAGACCTTCCTGAGCATCCAGGAGCCGGACCTCCAGGTGGCCTTCGTCCACGCCGACACCCTCCCGGACGAGGTGGTCTCCGCCCTGGAGACTTCCCTGGGGGAGATCGTGGGAGACGTGAACGGAGACGGGGAGGTGGTGGTCCAGGTCAACGACTATCAGCTGGTCTTTGACGGCACCGCCACCGACACGGACGTACAGACCGCAGGCTCCACCCTGCTGGTCACAGACGTGGCCGGAGGAGTGAGCAGCCTGTTCATCGTGGAGGACGCCGACGGCTTTGCAGCGCTGTACGCCGACCAGATGGAGAGCGCCGACCCCCTGACCTGGGCGGAGTATCCCGTCCTCGCCGGACTGGACGCCGGGACGTATACCACGGTGGAGGACATCGACGCCGACCTCACCGGTCAGGAGCTGCTGGCTAACTACACCGTCTTCGTCGCCTCTGCCGGGGACAGTGACACGGTGGCCCTGCTGCTGGGAGAATGAGACACAAAAACGCTCCGCCGAAACCCGATGATGGGTTTCGGCGGAGTTATTTTACTCTGTGTCTGTCTTTTCTTCCGCCCACCGGCCGGGGCCGTCGCACAGCTCGCTCCACCGGCAACCGCCGCAGATCGACCTCCGCCCTCCTGGGGCCAGTATGTGTCGCTGCACCAGGGCGGTGAAATCCCGGAAGGGCAGTTCCTCTCCTTCCTCCAGGCCGCATCGCTCCAGCACGGCCCGATCATAGCGGGACGCGTTTCCCGTCCCGGCGCACTCGTCGCCCCGGCGGTTGGGGCAGGCGGCGCACATCACGTCTGCCGCCACCGTCAGCCGGACGGTGGGGTTCTCCTCCGTCAGTCGGGCCAGCAGCCGGTCTGCCGCCTTGGTAAACGCCGGACTGTAGCCCCTTCCCTGATAATAGGCCAGGCACATCCCATGGTGGGGCCGCAGGGGGAGCGCCGCCCCGCCGTTATCCGGGCACATGCTTTCCCAGGGTCATGGTGACCGCCAGGGCCAGGGCGATCTTCAGCAGGTCAAAGGGGATAAAGGGGAACACGCACCAGCCCAGCACGGTCATCAGGGCCACCGCCCCGTTGGCACTGGTATAGACCGCCATGAACCACGCCGTCCCAAACAGATAGCACACCAGCAGCCCCAGCACCATGGACAGCACCAGCACCCCGTTGCGTTTGGTGAATAACCCCTTCCCTGCCCCGTCTCCTCTGGCGGCGGGAAGGTGGAATAACTTCTCCATCCCCCACATCACCAGGGCGGAGAACAGGAATCCGATGATATACCCCCCGGAGCTGCCCAGTAGACTGCCCAGGCCGCCGCTAAATCCGGCGAACACCGGCAAGCCGATGGCCCCCAGCAGGATGTACACCAGCACCGCCAGGGTCCCCCGCTTGCCGCCCAACAGCCCCACCGTCACAAAGACCGCAAAGGTCTGGAGGGTGAAAGGTACTGTTGTGGGAACAGAGATCCAGGAGCAAATGGCCATCAGCGCCGCAAACAGGGCGATGAGCACCATGTCCCTGGTTTTCAGATCGTTTCTCTTGACTGTTACCGTTCCTTCGCTCATTGTAGTTACCTCCCTCTCCCGGGCTTCCGCCCGGCTCGCCCGTGATGATAGCACATGGAGACGGTCATTGTCAACCTTTTTATTTTTGTTGGTTTACAATTTGGCATCCATCTCTCGGCTCCTTCTCTGCGCTGAGAGGCTGTGCAACCCCTTGCCCCCCGTTCCTTGACAATTATTCCCCTTACGGGTAAAATAAGATGAATTACTGTGGACGAGAGGGATCATATGGCACCAAGGAAGAAGAAACAGGAATACGGAAACGAGTCCATCTCCGCCCTCAAGGGGGCGGACCGGGTACGGAAACGGCCCAGTGTCATTTTCGGCTCGGACAATCTGGAGGGCTGCGAGCACGCCGTCTTTGAGATCCTCTCCAACGCTGTGGACGAGGCCAAGGAGGGCCACGGGGATCTGATCATCGTCACCCGGTACGCCGACCACTCCATCGAGGTGGAGGACTTTGGCCGGGGCTGTCCCGTGGACTGGAACCCCAAAGAGAACCGGTATAACTGGGAGCTGGTGTTCTGCGAGCTGTACGCCGGGGGCAAGTACGGGGACGACTACAGCTTCTCCCTGGGCCTCAACGGTCTCGGCTCCTGCGCCACCCAGTACGCCTCGGAGTATTTCGACGCCGTCATCCACCGGGACGGCAAGCGCTACACCCTTCACTTTGAGAAGGGGGAGAACGTGGGCGGTCTGAAAACGGAGGACTGCCCACGGCATAAGACCGGCTCCAAATTCCACTGGCGGCCTGACCTGGAGGTGTTCACCGACATCGACATCCCTGCCGAGTACTTCGCTGACGTAATGAAGCGGCAGGCGGTGGTCAACGCCGGAGTCACCTTCCGGTTCCGCAACCAGGTGGACGGCAAATTTGAGACGACGGAATATCGCTACGACCAGGGCATCGCCGACTATGTGGCCGAGCTGGCGGGAGAGAACCCCCTGACCCAGCCGGTCTTTTTCCAGACCGAGCGCCAGGGCCGGGACCGGGCAGACCGGGAGGAGTATAAGGTCAAGCTGAGTATGGCCTTCTGCTGCTCCAATACGGTGAACGTGGTGGAGCACTATCACAACTCCTCCTGGCTGGAGCACGGCGGCTCCCCGGAGAAGGCCATGCGCTCCGCCTTCGTCTCGGCAGTGGACGCCTATCTGAAAAAACAGGGGAAGTACCAGAGAAACGAGGCCAAGGTGACGTGGAACGACATCCAGGACTGCCTGATCTTCGTCTCCAACAACTTCTCCACCCAGACCTCCTACGAGAACCAGACGAAGAAGGCCATCAACAACAAGTTCGTCCAGGACGCCATGACGGAGTTTCTCCGGAGCCAACTGGAGGTCTACTTCATTGAGAACCCCTTCGACGCGGAAAAGCTGGCGGGCCAGGTGCTCATCAACAAGCGCAGCCGGGAGACGGCAGAAAAGGCCCGGCTGAACATCAAAAAGAAGCTCTCCGGCAATCTGGACATCGCCAACCGGGTACAGAAGTTCGTGGACTGCCGGAGCAAGGATACCGACCGCCGGGAGCTGTATATCGTGGAGGGCGACTCCGCCATGGGCGCCGTCAAGCTCAGCCGGGACGCGGAGTTCCAGGGCATCATGCCTATCCGGGGCAAGATCCTCAACTGCCTCAAGGCGGACTACAACCGCATCTTCAAGAGCGACATCATCACCGATCTCATCAAGGTCATGGGCTGCGGCGTGGAGCTGCCCGCCCACACCAAGGCGAAGAACAAGGAGCTGGCGGAGTTCGACCTGTCCAATTTCCGGTGGAACAAGGTGGTCATCTGCACCGACGCCGACGTGGACGGGTTCCAGATCCGGACGCTGGTGCTGACTATGCTCTATCGTCTCACCCCCCAGCTCATCGAGCAGGGCTATGTGTATATCGCCGAGTCCCCTCTCTATGAGATCACCTGGAAGGAAAAGACCTGGTTCGCCTACTCCGACAAGGAGAAGAACGACATCGTGGCCGAAAACCCCGGCAAAAAGCTGGAGGTGCAGCGCTCCAAGGGTCTGGGTGAGAACGAGCCGGACATGATGTGGCTGACCACCATGAACCCGGAGACCCGGCGGCTTATCAAGGTCATGCCGGAGGACGTCATTCGCACTGCCCAGGTCTTCGACCTGCTGCTGGGAGACAACCTGGCCGGTCGGAAGGAACACATCGCCGACAACGGCTACAAGTACCTGGAGCTGGCGGATATTTCGTAAGAATACACAGAAGGAAGAAATTGCATGGCTAAGAAGAAACAGCCCAAGGACAACTCCCACAAGAACAACCCCAACGTCATGGGCCTGCGCCCGGAGGTGCTGGAGCAGCCCATCACTGAGACGCTGGAGGTCAACTATATGCCCTACGCCATGAGCGTCATCGTCTCCCGGGCCATCCCGGAGATCGACGGGTTCAAGCCCAGCCACCGGAAGCTGCTGTACACCATGTACCAGATGCACCTGCTCAATGGGCCGAGGACCAAATCCGCCAACGTGGTGGGAGCCACCATGAAGCTCAACCCCCACGGGGACGCCTCTATCTACGACACCATGGTGCGCCTCTCCCGGGGCTACGGCGCGCTGCTCCACCCTCCGGTGGACTCCAAGGGCAACTTCGGCAAGGTCTACTCCCGGGACATGGCCTATGCCGCCAGCCGTTACACCGAGGTACGGCTGGACCCCATCTGCAACGAGTTCTTCCGGGATATCGACAAGGACACGGTGGACTTTGTAGACAACTACGACGGGCGTATGAAGGAGCCGGCGCTGCTGCCCACCACCTTCCCCAACGTGCTGGTCTCCGCCAACCAGGGCATCGCCGTGGGCATGGCCTCCAACCTGTGCGGATTCAATCTGGGGGAGGTGTGCGACGCCGCCATCGCCCGGATGAAGGACCCTAACGCCGATCTGCTCTCCCTGCTCAAGGCCCCGGACTTTCCCACCGGGGGCGAGCTGCTCTACAACGAGAGCGAGCTGCGCCAGGTGTACGAGACGGGCCGCGGCTCCTTCCGGGTCCGGGCCAAGTGGCGCTATCTCAAGAGCGAGAACATCATCGAGGTCTACGAGATCCCCTACACCACCACGGTGGAGGCCATCATCGACAAGGTGGCCGAGCTGGTCAAGGCGGGAAAGGTGCGGGAGATCGCCGATATGCGGGACGAGACGGACCTCTCCGGTCTGAAGCTGGCCATCGACCTGAAGCGTGGGACCGACCCAGACAAGCTGATGCAGAAGCTGTTCAAGGCCACTCCCCTGATGGATTCCGCCTCCTGCAATTTCAACATTCTCATTGCAGGCACCCCCAAGGTCATGGGCGTAGGCGAGATCCTGGAGGAGTGGACCGCCTGGCGTCTGGATTGCATCCGCCGCCGGGCCTACTTCGATTTGCAGAAGAAGTCGGAAAAGCTCCATCTGCTCCAGGGCCTGCAAAAGATTTTGCTGGACATTGACAAGGCCATCCGCATCATCCGGGAGACGGAGTCGGACGCCGAGGTGGTGCCCAACCTGATGGTGGGCTTCGGCATCGACCAGGTACAGGCGGAGTTCGTGGCGGAGATCAAGCTGCGCAACATCAACAAGGAGTATATCCTCCGGCGGACGGAGGAGACCGAGTCGCTGACAAAGGAGATTGCCGACCTGGAAGACATCGTGGCCCGTCCCGCCCGGCGGAAGCGGATCATCGCCTCTGAGCTACAAGCGGTGAAGAAGAAATACGCCGTACCCCGGCGGACGGACATCCTCTACGATATTCCGGAGGAGGAGGAGCCGGTAGAGGAAGAGACCCCCGACTACCCGGTCCATGTGTTTCTCTCCCGCCAGGGGTACTTCAAGAAGATCACCCCCCAGTCCCTCCGGATGTCCGGGGAGCAGAAATACAAGGAGGGAGACGGCCCCTTCCTCCAGTGGGAGGCCAACAATCGGGACGAGATCATGGTGTTCTCCGACCGGCAGCAGTGCTACAAGGCCCATCTGTCCGACTTCACCGACGCCAAGGCCAGCGTGCTGGGCAGCTACCTCCCCTCCGCCCTGGGAATGGACGAGGGCGAGGGCTTCCTCTGGGCCTGTCTCCCCGGCGATTACAGCGGCAGCCTGCTGTTTTTCTTTGAAAATGGCAAGGCCGCACGGGTGGAGCTGGGCAAGTACCAGACCCTGACCCGGCGGAAGCGGCTGACCGGTGCCTACAGCGACCGCAGCCCGGTGAAGGCGGCTTTCCACCTCCGGGAGGAACGGGAGCTGGCGGTCATCTCCACCGAGGGGCGCTGTCTCACCTTCCACACCTCCGCCCTGCTGCCCAAGACCACCCGGAACACCGTCGGTGTGGCAGTGATGACCCTGAAGCCCAAGTACCGGCTGGACAAGGTGCTTCCCCTGGAGGACACCCACATTCAGAACAAGACCCGTTACCGGGCTAAGAACCTCCCCGCCGCCGGCTCCCTCTTAAAGCCGGAGGACCGGGGGGAGGAGCAGCTCACTCTGTAATCGTCGCCCCTCGCCCGGAAAGGAGGCCCCATGAAACGCCGCATTGCCGTCCTGCTGCTGGCTCTCTGCCTGTTTCCCGCCCTCTCCGGGTGCGACAGTCTGCTGGAGCGGGACTACCGCTCGGTCAGCCGACACATCTCCCAGACCTCCGACACAGAGGACACCTCCGCTCTCCGGGCGGAGAGCTACTCCGACCTGGTCAACAGCGTCCAGTTTTTCGTCTCCATGGGAGAGACGGAGGGAGTCGTCCACCTCTACCAGTACTCCGGGGATGTGGAGCAGGACGTGGAGGACGCCTGCCAGGAGGTGCTGGAGCAGGACCCTCTGGGGGCCTGGGCGCTGGAGGACATCACCTGGACCTCCAGCCGCATCGTCTCCTACTATGAGTGCGTCTTTACCTTTACCTACCGCCACACGGCATCGGAGATCGCCTCCATTCAGTCGGTGGTGGGTTCTACCGCTATCCGGGATGCTCTGTGCGACGTTCTCTCTGATTACGATTCCTCCCTGGTCCTCCAAGTCTCCAGCTACTATGCCCAAAAGGAGCTGCTGCTGGGGCTGGTGCAGGAGGCATACTACTCCCTTCCCGGCTATGCCCAGGGCTATCCCGACGTGAGCATCTCTGTCTACCCCCAGGAGGCCACCGGGACACAGCGGATCGTGGAGATCTCCCTCACCTGGTCGGACAGCCAGGAGACCCTCCGGACCAGGGCAGAGGCCATCGCCTCCGCGGCGGCCACCCTGGTGGGCACCGACCCGGCCCAGGGAGAGGTGGGCTATTGGCTACTCTACTCCCGGCTGGCGGACGGGCTGAGCTACTCCGCCGACAGCGGCCGGGCCAGCGTTTACACCGCTCTTGTCACCGGGCGGGCCAACAGCGAGGGTGCCGCCCTGGCATTCCAGTACCTGTGCGACCAGGCGGGGCTGACCTGCCTCACCGTTCAGGGGACCCTGGACGGCTCTCCCCACTGGTGGAACTTGGTAGAAGTCGATGATGTCTGGCATCATGCAGACGTGACTGCCGGAGACAGTCAGGATGACTTTCTCCGGTCAGACAGCCAGGTCTCCGAACGCTATACCTGGAATACAGAACAGTATCCCGCCTGTCCCGACCCGGAGACGGAGGAGGGGTCCTTCTCAGAGGAGGACGCAGATATGGATGTAGAAGGAGCCAACAGCACCCCCGACGATGGGACGCTGTCCTGATACGGAATCAGAGCGGAGACAAAACAGGAGCATCGCAGATCGTTGACTGCGATGCTCTTGTTTCCTTTTGGCTGCGCGATCTCAGCCGGAGTTGTTTACTCCTCGTCTACCGTGACGACCTCGCCGCTGAGTACCTGATCGATCAGCTCGCTGGCGTAGGCCACCGAGTCCTCATCCGGGTAGGTGACGTAGAGGCTGCGTCCGGGCATCGAGTAGGTCTCCGCCCTGCCTCCGGTGCCGGTGACGGCGTAGGATACCACGTCCCACTCCGCCATGTCGTCCAGCTGCATTTTCACCAGGGAGGAGAGATCATCCCCGGTCAGGTCGGTGATGAACATCCCCTCCAGGCTGTCCAGGATGGTGGAGTAGTTGGCGATGACCGTGCTGGCGCTACCAGTCACCTTGTCGATGACGGCGGAGATGACCTTCATCTGGTTCTTGCCCCGGTCGTTGTCGCCCCCTGCCAGAGCGTGACGTTCCCGGGCAAAGGCCAGCGCCCCCACCCCGTCCAGGGTGTTATAGCCCTCCACGATGTCGATGCTCACCCCGGAGCCGGACGTGGTAAAAGAGGTGTCGGAGTAGACGGTGATGCCGCCAATGGCGTCGATCAGCGTCTCAAAGCCGGTAAAGTTGATCTGTCCATAGTAGTTCACCGTCACGCCGTAGAGCTCAGCCAGTGCCTCTACCGAGCAGTCGATGCCATAGATGCCGCAGTGGGTCAGCTTGTCCTTGGCCCCGTTCCCGGCGGGATTGGCCACATAGTAGTCCCGGGGAGTGTTGACCAGCAGCACCTGCTTGGTGTTGGGGTTGACCACGGCCAGAATATTCACGTCGCTGCGGCTGGTGGTCAGGGTGGTGTTCCGGGTGTCCGAGCCGCTGATGTAGAGGATAAACGGTTCTTCTGTGACCGACTCCACGCTCTCCGTGGCCTCGATGGCGCTGTAATTCTCGTCGCCGACATCCTCCACCTCCTGGGTGATGGTCACCTCATAGAGCAGCCGGGTCTCGATGTCAAAGTTCTCGTAGGTCTCGTCGTCCTCCAGGATGTCAGCATAGGCCTGACTGAGCACCAGCGCCCCGTTCTCTCCGGAATAGAGGGTCTCCACTGCCCCCACCACGGAGTCATACTCCGCCGTGGCGATCTCCTGCCCCAGCTCGGACTGAATGGACTCCAGGGCCTGGAGGGTGTTCTCCTCCTCATAGCTGGTAGAGTAAGCAAAAGTATAATCGCTGGCGTCGGACAAAGTCTCCGCCGGATCGTCGTCCATGACGTAGACGCCGATGGTGTAGGTATAGATGGTGGTGCTGCCAGTGACAGCGCTGATGGTGCCGGACACCTGAGCCGCTGCCAGGGAGAGATAGACGGAGCCGGCGGAGATGAGCAGGGACAGCAGCCAGGCCAAAATCCGCCGGGGCAGCGCCAGCTTCACCGTCTCTGCGGCGTGTCTGCCTTGGGCAGGGCGGCTTTCCGCAGGCTTAAGGGCCAGCAGCCCGGTGAGCAGCAGAAACAGCAGAAGCACGATGACCACCAGGATAAAATACCGCTCCGGCAGCATATCCAGCCGCCAGATGAAGAACCCTGCCAGCGCCTCGCAGACCAGCTGCACCAGCAGCAGGACGGTTGAAATTCGTTTTACCGTTTTCAATGCTTTCATATGGGGACACATCCTCTCCGCCCCGGGAATCGCCCGGAGCCGGTCTGTTCTTGTCGAATTGCGTTTTTCATTATAGCACAGCAATTTCGTCCGGTGAATACTTTTTCAGATTTTTTCAGAGTCAAAAAGAGACAAAGAAAACGGAAAGAATTCCTGCCTTCCTTGCATCTTTTACAAAATAGCGGTACAATAACAGGGAACAAACGTTACCAATGGAAAGGAATGACAGTATGAAGCAGAACGACCGTCTCCACGGCTTTGTCGTGGAATATGCCCAGCCTCTGCCGGAGCTGAAGGCCACGTTATACCGGATGACCTACGAGAAAAACGGGGCTGACCTGGTGTGGCTGGACCGGGAGGACGAGAACAAGACCTTTGCCATCACCTTCAAGACCATCCCTCAGGACGATACCGGGGTATTTCACATTCTGGAACACTCCGTCCTCTGCGGTTCGGACAAGTACCCGGTAAAGGAGCCTTTTGTAGAGCTGCTGAAAAGCTCTCTCCAGACCTTTCTGAACGCCTTCACCTTTCCGGACAAGACCTGCTATCCCGTCTGCTCCCGGAATGACCAGGACTTTCTCAACCTGATGGACGTCTATCTGGACGCCGTGCTCCATCCTCTGAGCGTCACCGACGACCACGCCTTCCGCCAGGAGGGGTGGCACTACGAGCTGGACGACGCCCAGGGAGAGCTGACGGTGAACGGCGTGGTCTACAACGAGATGAAGGGAGCCTACGCCGACCCGGACACGGTGCTCATGCGGGAGATGAACGCTCTCCTGTTCCCGGACAACTGCTATGGCTACGAGTCCGGGGGCTATCCGGACGCCATCCCCACGCTCACCTATGAAAACTACTGCGCCAGCCACCGGCGGTTCTATCACCCCTCCAACGCCCGTATTTTCCTGGACGGCAGCGTAGACTTGGACGCTGTCCTGGCGAAGCTGGACAGCTACCTCTCTCCCTACGACCGGCTGGAGGTGGATTCCGACATCCCCATGCAGGCTCCTGTCGCCCCGGCAAATCGAACGGCCTGGTATCAGGTGGGGCCGGAGGACGACGGGACCAATAAGGCGATTTTGGCCCGTGGCTGGGTGTTCGCCCGCTTTGACGAGCGGGAAAAGATCGCCGCCTGCGAAGCGCTGACCGACGCCCTGTGCGGCTCCAACGAGGCGCCGCTGAAAAAAGCCCTGTTGGAGCAGGGACTGGCGGAGGACGTGGAGTTCCAGTCCTGGGACGGCATCCAGCAGCGGTACGTCCTGCTGGTGGTGCGGCACACGGACGAGAAAAAGCAGGCCCAGGTCTGGCAGACGGTGGAGCGCGTCCTCCGGGAGCAGGCCGACGGCGGCCTGGACCGGAGCCGGGTGGCCTCTGTCCTGAACCGGATGGAGTTCAAGGCCCGCGAACGGGACATGGGCGGCTTCCCCAAGGGGCTGGCTTTGGCCCTGGACTGCGCCGAGAGTTGGCTCTACGGCGGCGACCCCGCCCAGAATCTCCAGTGCAGTGAGCTGTTCGCCTCTCTCCGGGAAAAGCTGGAGCAGGGCTGGTTCGAGGAATTTCTCCGCACTGCCCTTCTGGATTGCCCCCATCAGGCCACGGTCTGCCTGCTGCCCAGCGCCACGCAGGGCGAGGAAAAGGCCCACAAGGAGCAGGCGCGGCTGGCAGCGGTCAAGGCAGGCTGGACGTCTGAGGAGGCCCAGGCGGTCATCGACCGGTTCCGCCAGCTCCGGGAACGCCAGAGCACGCCGGACAGTCCCCAGGCCCTGAGCGCCATTCCTACCCTGTCTCTGTCGGACATCCCCACACAGCTCCACCGGACGCCTCAGGAGGAGGCCTCCGTTGACGGGGTGACAGTACTCCATCAGCCTCTGGAGACAGGGGGCATCCTCTATCTGGACCTGTATTTCTCTCTGGAGGATCTGAGCCTGGAGGAGCTGAGTCGGGTGTCTCTCCTGTCCTCTCTCCTGGGCAAGCTGGACACGGTCCACTACTCCGCCATCGACCTGCGCAGTGCCATGGACGACTGTCTGGGCCGGTTCAGCGCCTCGGTGATTCCCCTGGCCCCGGAGGGGGAGCGGGAACACTGCACCCCCTGGCTGGTGGTCAGCGCGTCTCTCCTGGCCAGCCGCCGGGCAGAGGCCGCTGCGCTGATCCTGGAAATCCTCACCGGCACCCGATTCGACGATGCCGCCAAGCTGGGTATCCTGCTGACCCAATTCCGGCTCCAGCTGGAGCAGGGTATTCAGGCCTCCGGACACTCCTTCGCCGCCCAGCGGGCGGGGGCGTATCTCTCCGCACAGAAGACCGCCATGGAGGCGGTCAGCGGTATTGACTATCTTCGCTTCCTCCAGCAGACGGAGCAGGCCCAGGACGGCCTGGGCGACGCCCTGACCAGGCTGTCTGACCGGATATTCTCCCGGCAGCGGCTCACTGTCAGCGTGACGGGTGAGCTGGACGCAGACTGGGTGAAAATGCTGGCGGCGGGACTGCCCGACCTGCCGGTGGGCGAGCCTGTAGCCCTTCCCCGGCGTTCTCTGGCAAAGGAGGGCTTCCTGATCCCCGCCCAGGTGAGCTTCGCCGCCAAGTCGGGGGCGCTCCCGGGGTCAGAGCGCTGCACCGGTACCGCCCTGGTGGGGGCCAACCTGCTGACCTACGACTATCTTTGGAACACCGTCCGGGTCCAGGGCGGCGCCTACGGGGTGGGTCTCCGGGCGGACTCCAGCGGCAGCGTCCGCTTCTGGTCCTATCGGGACCCCAGTCCACGGCAGTCTCTGAACCGCTTTGACGGGGCAGGTCAGGCCCTCGTCCAGACCGCCCGGTCAGGGGACGACCTGACCAAATATATCGTCAGCACCGTGGGCGCTGACCAGCCGCCCCTGTCTCCCCGGACGGAGGGCCTCCAGGAGGCGGTCAACCGCCTCTCCGGCAGCACCTGGGAACAGCGGCAGCGGCGGTATACCGAAATCCTGAACACCACTCCCGCCCAGCTGGAGGCGCTGGGCGCGTCCCTGACCACAGCGTCAGAGAACGCCGGTATCTGCGTCATTGGCGGCAGCGCCGCCCTGGACGCCTGCGCCGACGTGCTGGAGCGTCGGGAGAGCCTGCTGTAATTCACCCCCAAGCCATAAAAACCTCCCCTGCGGCGGCTGCGTTCCGTCGCAGGGGAGGTTTTATCCAGGGGCGTTATCCCTCTGCCGCCGCTGTGGCGGCGCAGGCGGCGCACCTGCCGTAGAAATAGCTCTCGTGCCACCGGATCTGACAGCCCAGCTCCCGGGAGATGCGTCCGTCCAATCCGGCGTCATAGTCCAGCTGCAGGTCGGAAACCTGGCCGCAGCTCTCGCAAACCAGATGGGGGAGGGGGCGGGTGTTCCCGTCATACCGCTCCACCTGAAAGGGGAGGCGGCTGATCCTGCCCTCCTCCACCATCTGGTTCAGGTTGCGGTAAACCGTACCCCGACTCAGACCGGGAGATGCCTCTTTCAAATCCTGATAGATCATCTCCGCCGTGGGGTGGAGCTTGGTGGCGCTGACATAGTCATAAATTAAGTCCCGCTGCCGGGAATGGCGTCTTTTGATCACAGATACTCCTCCTCGCTGACCGGATGATGGGGTGATTCAATCCTTAATAGGAATGATTCTATTTTAGCACAGTCGGGAGGAAATTGCAACAGGGGAGATGCTTTCTCATTGCCCCTCCACCGGCAACCGTACCCGGAAACAGGCGCCCTCGCCTGGTGCGCTCTCCACCTGGACAGAGCCGTGGCACAGCTCTACGATGCGCTTGACCAGGGCCAGCCCCAGGCCGTTGCCCTCATCGGAGTGGGAGCGGTCCCCCTGATAGAACTTCTCAAAGATGTGCTTCTGAACCTCCTCGGTCATGCCGTCTCCGTCGTCCGCCACAGACACCGTCACCCAGTCGGCGTCGTACTGCAAGCCCA
>JAJBUB010000066.1 GCA_020860575.1 Clostridiales bacterium
GAAAAAAATGAGGAAGTCCTGTTGCCCTGCTTAGTTAATATCTGAACTGCGAGGTGATATGCACCAGATGAAAATGCGACAACGCGCATCCAGCGCGGCTATTCCGGCACCTGTCCCATTTCACGCTGCCAACCGTTTTACATTTACAAAGGAGAGAATTCATGAAAAAAAAGATCGTTGCCCTGTTCCTGTCATTTATACTCTTGATATCTCTGGTTGCCTGCGGCGGCAACACAGCCAAAACAGAAGATACCTCTGATAACGATACCGAGACAGCAGCAGATGTAGAGGAAGCCTCTGATGACACTGCGGAAGCAGAGGAGGAACCGGAGGACGAAGAAGCCACAGAGCAGGAATCTGCCGAGAATGCAGACGACACCGTCACGGAGGACGAGGATGCCGAGCAATCCTCTGACACGGATGAGGATTCCGGTGGAGATGAATCAGAGGAAGTTGAGGACGCTGACGCATCCACTGACAGTGAAGCGGAAACCGACGATACAGCCGACACCACCGAGGAGCTGGTCGATGGAATGCGGCCTGAAATCAAACAGGCAATCGACGATTATGAGACATTCTTTGACGAATACTGTGAGTTTATGATTACCTACAGCAACTCTGACGACCCAACAAGCCTCCTCAGTGAGTATGCAGAGTTTATGACTACCTATGCCACCACCATGGCCAGCCTGGAGGCAATGGAGGATGAGGACTTAAACGATGCAGAGATGGCCTATTTCCTGGAGGCATATTCCCGTATTATGACAGAGCTGACTGAGACAACCGCTGAAATAGGCGGCTGATTTGCTCACCAGATTCTCCCTTGGGATTGCTGACAGCACATATTAAGCCCCCCGACTCACCCGAGCCGGGGGGCTTTGCTTTTCCCTGCTATGCAGTTCTCAGTCGTCGATGAGGCTGACCCCGTCCATCTCGGCGGGCTTTTCCAGGCCCATCAGGTCCAGCATGGTGGGGGCGATGTCGCACAGGCGGCCGTCCTTCAGCTTCACGTCCGCACCCACGATGCAGAAGGGCACCAGATTGGTGGTGTGAGCGGTCATGGGGGAGACGCCGTCCTCCTGGAGCATCTGCTCACAGTTGCCGTGGTCGGCGGTGATGAGGGAGACGCCGCCCATCTGCCGGGTGGCGGCCACCACCTGGCCCACGCAGCGGTCCACCGTCTCTACGGCGATCTTGGCGGCCTCCAGCACGCCGGTATGGCCCACCATGTCGCCGTTGGCGAAGTTGAGGATGATCACGTCATACTTGCCGCTCAAAATGCGCTCCACGCAGGCGGCGGCCACCTCGTTGGCGGACATATCCGGCTTCAGGTCATAGGTCGCCACCTTGGGGGAGGCGATGAGGCACCGGTCCTCACCGGGGAACACCGTCTCCACGCCGCCGTTGAAGAAGAAGGTGACATGGGCGTACTTCTCCGTCTCCGCAATGCGCAGCTGGGTCAGGCCCAGGTTGGAGATATACTCGCCGAAGATGTTGTGCAGCTTCTGTTTGGGGAAGGCCACCTCCACGTTGGGCATGGTGGCGTCGTAGGAGGTGGTGCAGACATAGTTCACATGGAAGAAGCCGTTCCTCCGCTCGAAGCCGGTGAAGTCCGGGTCCACGAAGGTACGGGTGATCTCCCGGGCACGGTCGGGGCGGAAGTTCATGAAGATGATGGAGTCGTTCTCCCGGATCTCGGCGTTCTCCGCGGTGATGACGGGGATGACGAACTCATCGGTGACGCCCGCGTCGTAGCTGGCCTGCATGGCCCCCACCGGGTCGTCGATGAACCGGGCCTCGCTCTCGCCGTAGACCATGGCCTTGTAGGACCGCTCCACCCGGTTCCAGTTGGTGTCCCGGTCCATGGCGTAGTAGCGCCCGGAGATGGTGGCGATCTTCGCGCCGTACTCGTCGCAGGTCTCCTTCATCTGGGCCACGAAGCCCTTGCCGGAGGTGGGAGGCACGTCACGGCCATCCATAAAGCAGTGGACGAAAATTTTCGGGCAGCCCAGGTCGTGGGCCATCTTGACAGCAGCCTGGATGTGGGTGATGTGGGAGTGGACGCCGCCGTTGGACATCAGGCCAAAGATATGGACGGCGGTGCCCGCCTCCTTGGCGGCGTTCATCGCCTTGAGGTAGGCGGGGTTCTGGAAGAAGGTTCCGTCCTGGATGCCTTTGGTGATCTTGGGCAGATCCTGGAACACCACCCGGCCTGCGCCGATGTTGGTGTGTCCCACCTCGGAGTTACCCATCTGCCCGTCGGGCAGACCCACGTCCATGCCGGAGGCAGAGAGGCGGCTGACCGGGTTTTCCGCAAACAGCTTGTCCAGGACGGGGGTGGCCGCCTGGGTGAAGGCGTTGCCCGGGCCGTCCGGCGTGATGCCCACGCCGTCCATGATGATCAGAGTAGTAGGTGTTTTCATAATACCTCGTGTCCTCTTTCTAATTGGAATGTACGCCAGGGGGAGAGACAGCGCCTCTCCCCTGGCGGCGTCGAGGAAATTACTCCTGGTTGGCGGCGTTGATGATGGTGGTGAACGCCTCCGGCTTCAGGGAGGCGCCGCCGATCAGGCCGCCGTCGATGTCGGGCTGGGCCAGCAGCTCATAGGCGTTCTTGTCGTTCATGGAGCCGCCGTAGAGGATGGTCACGCTCCGGGCCACCCGTGCGCCGTACAGCTTGCGGATGACGGTGCGGATCTCGCAGTTGACCTCGTTGGCCTGCTCCGGAGTGGCGGTGCGGCCGGTGCCGATGGCCCACAGAGGCTCATAGGCGATGACCACATGGCGCATCTTCTCGGCGGGGATGCCGGAGAGGGCGGTCTTGACCTGGAGGTCGATCAGCTCCTTGGTGATACCCAGCTCCCGCTGCTCCAGGCTCTCGCCCACGCAGATGATGGGATACAGACCGGCCTCCACAGCGGCACGGGCCTTCTTGTTGACGATGATGTCGTTGTCGTTCCAGTACTGGCGGCGCTCGGAGTGGCCGATGATGACGTACTTCACGCCCAGGTCCTTGAGCATGGCGGCGGACACCTCGCCGGTGTAAGCGCCGCTCTCGTGCTCGGAGACGTTCTCAGCGCCCACCTGCACCCGGCAGTCCTTAAACGCCTTCTGGGCGGCGGGGACGTTGACGAAGGGGGCGCAGATCAGAATGTCGCACCACTTGGCCTTGGGGAGCATGGTCTTCAGCTCGTCGGCAAAGGCCTTGGTCTCGGATGCGGTCTTGTTCATCTTCCAGTTGCCGGCGATGAGGGTCTTGCGATATCTTCTGTTCATTTTGACATACCTCTTTCTATATATGCAGTGTCCTGTCCGGGGCGGACGCTCCGGGTGTTTTCCCGGCAGGCACGGTTTTACAAAGCAAGCGCCGGGATTCCGGAACGAAAAAGGCCGGAAATCTCGGTGTGTTCCGGGAGACTGGAAACCTTTTCGTGAAAAACGGTTTCGCTCCCGTCAGGCTCCCCTGCCGCCGGAGCGGCGGGGGAGCATCGGTGCAGTGGGAAATGGAAAGAATGTGGAACCTGTTTGCTTACTTATCAAGCAATGCTGCGACGCCGGGAAGCTCCTTGCCCTCCATGAACTCCAGGGAGGCGCCGCCGCCGGTGGAGATGTGGGTCATCTTGTCGGCATAGCCCAGCTGCTGGACAGCGGCTGCGGAGTCGCCGCCGCCGATGATGGTGATGGCGTCGGTCTCGCTCAGGGCCTGGGCGATGGCCTGGGTGCCCACGGCGAACTTCTCAAACTCGAACACGCCCATGGGGCCGTTCCAGATGACGGTGCCGGCGTCGGCCACGGCGGCCTTGTACAGCTCCACCGTCTTGGGGCCGATGTCCAGGCCCTGCCAGCCGTCGGGGATCTCGCCGGTGGCGACCACCTGGGTGTTGGCGTCGGGGGAATAGGCGTCGGCGATGACGGTGTCCACCGGCAGCAGCAGCTTGACGCCCTTGTCGGCGGCCTTCTTCACCATCTCATTGGCGTAATCCTCCCAGTCGGCCTCCAGCAGAGAGTCGCCGATCTTGCCGCCCTGAGCAGCGGAGAAGGTGTAGGCCATGCCGCCGCCGATGATGACGGTATCGGCGATCTCCAGCAGATTGTTGATGACGCCGATCTTGGAGGAGACCTTGGAGCCGCCCAGGATAGCCACCAGAGGACGCTTGGGGGCGGCCAGAGCGCCGCCGATGATGTCCAGCTCCTTCTGGATCAGGAAGCCGGAGACGGCGGGCAGATAGGCGGCCACACCGGCGGTGGAGGCATGGGCGCGGTGAACGGTGCCGAAGGCGTCGGAGACGTACACGCCGTCCGCACCGGCCAGGTCGGCCAGGGCCTTGGCGAAGGCGGGGTCGTTCTTGGTCTCGCCCTTGTCATAGCGCAGGTTCTCCAGCAGGAGGATCTGGCCGGGCTGGAGGGCGGCGGCCTTGGCCTGGGCGTCCTCGCCCACGATGTCGGCAGCCATAATGACCTCCTGGCCCAGCAGCTCGGAGAGGCGGGCAGCCACGGGCTTCATGCTCAGCTCCGGCTTCCACTCGCCCTTGGGCTTGCCCATATGGGAGCAGGCAATGACAGCGGCCCCCTGCTCCAGCAGGTACTGGATGGTGGGCAGAGCGGCGCGGATGCGCTTGTCGTCGGTGATGCGGCCGCTGCCGTCCTTGGCCATGGGGACGTTGAAGTCGCAGCGCAGCAGGACCTTCTTGCCCTTGACGTCGATGTCAGTGACCGTTTTCTTGTTGTAGTTCATACAAGAGACTCCTTTCCTGTTTCCAAATCAGACTGAATTGCGTTTTCTGTCGGGCGAACCTGCCCCTTCATCTCGCCCTGGCCCAGCAGGCCGGGGAACCCCTGCTGCCGCAGGGCCTCGTAAGCCACCACAGCCACAGAGTTGGCGAGATTCAGGCTCCGGGCCTCCGGGCGCATGGGGATGCGGATGCACCGGTCGTAGTGGGCCATGCGGAACCACTCCGGCAGCCCTGCCGTCTCCTTGCCGAAGAACAGCCAGCAGCCGTCGGTGAACCGGGCCTCCCCATAGTCCCGGGGGGCCTTGGTGGTGGCCAGCCAGAGATTTTCCTCCGCCTCGGGCCAGGCCTGAAACAGGGCCTCCAGGCTGTCGTGTATCTCCCGCTGCACCATGGGCCAGTAGTCCAGCCCCGCCCGCCGTACCCGACGCTCTGTGATCTCAAAGCCCAGGGGACGGATGAGGTGGAGCTTTGCGCCGGTGGCGGCGCAGGTCCTGGCAATGTTGCCCGTATTTTGAGGGATCTCCGGTTCCACCAGCACGATATGCAGCATTTCTCCGGCACCCCCTCTAAACATGGTACATTCTACCCTCTTTTCCCCGGAAAAGCAACAGTAAATCAACAGGTTTTAAGCCATTTTTGCGTTTTTTTTCTTTCCGACTTTGTCCAATTTTCATAAGAAGGGGTTACGGTAAACCCCTTACGCCCCGTTTTTCCCCTTTTCACACAAAATCCGGGCGGTACTGCTTGCCAGACGGGGGATTCTGTGCTATTGTTTTGTATGATAGTGAATCAGTCTGAGAGAGAATGGAGATAGAACGTCATGTGTGAATTGGAGCGCAAGCTGCGCATCGTCGTCAAGGTAGGCACCTCCAGCCTGACCCGGGTGGACGGGAGCCGGAACCTGCGGAATATGGAGCTGCTGGCCCGGGTGCTCTCCGACCTGAAGGGCATGGGACACGAGATCATTCTCGTCTCCTCCGGAGCCATCGGCATGGGAGCGGGCAAGCTGGGCATGACCGCCCGGCCCAGCCAGCTGCGGATGAAGCAGGCCGCCGCCGCCGTGGGCCAGTGTGAGATGATGCACCTGTACGACAAATTCTTCGGGGAGTACGGACAGACGGTGGCCCAGGTGCTGCTCACCGACGACGACGTAAAGGACCCCTTCCGTCAGGCCCACCTCTCCGGCACCTTCGCCGCCCTGCTGGGGCTGGGGGTCATCCCGGTGGTCAACGAGAACGACTCCGTCTCCGCCGCCGAGATCGAGACCGGCGACCGGAAGGTCCTGGGGGACAACGACACCCTCTCCGCCATCGTGGCGGGGCTGTGCCGGGCGGACCTGCTTATCATCCTCAGCGACATCGACGGTCTGTACGACAGCGACCCCCGGCAAAACCCGGAGGCAAAGCTCATCTCCCGGGTCACGGAGATCGACGAGTCCATCTACGACATGGCGGGGGGCGTCGGCTCCCGGTGGGGCACCGGCGGGATGGTCACCAAGCTGGAGGCCGCCCGGGTGGCCAACCGGCTGGGTATCGACATGGTGCTCACCAACAGCAGCCGGATGGACGCCCTCTACGACATCGCGGAGGGAAAGGACGTGGGGACACGGTTCGTCGCCTCACGGTAAACAACGGTATTTGGCATCACGATAACAGACATTACAATAGACATTACAACATTACAATAAAGGAGGAACCGATATGACACCCATCGAATTGCAGGGGCAGGCCGCAAAGTCCGCCTCCCGGGTGCTGGCGGTGGCCGGCACCGGACTGAAAAATGCCGCTCTGGAGGCCATTGCACAGGCGCTGCTGGCCCACACCGACGACATCCTCGCCGCCAATGCTCAGGACATGGCGGCGGCAAAGGCCTCCGGCATGAGCGTCAGTCTTCAGGACCGGCTGGCCCTGAACGAAGGGCGCATCCGGGGCATGGCGGAGGGCGCCCGCCAGGTGGCCGCCCTGCCCGACCCCATCGGCGCCGTCACCCGGGAGAGCGTCCGGCCCAACGGCCTGCGCATTGCCCGCCGCCGGGTGCCTCTGGGGGTCATCGGCATCATCTATGAGGCCCGGCCCAACGTCACGGTGGACGCCGCCGCCCTCTGCCTCAAGTCCGGCAACGCCGTCATCCTTCGGGGCGGCAAGGAGGCGTTCCACTCCAACCAGGCTCTCACCGAGATCATGCGCGCCGCCCTGGCTGACGCGGGCCTCCCCGCCGACTCCGTGGCTCTGGTGCAGGACACCACCCGGGCCAGCAGCACCGAGCTGATGAACCTCACCGAATACCTGGACGTGCTCATCCCCAGAGGGGGCCGGGGACTGATCCGTGCCGTCACCGCCAACGCCAAAGTGCCGGTCATCCGCACCGGAGAGGGCGTGTGCCACACCTATGTGGACCGGGCCGCCGACCTGGAGATGGCCTGCCGCATCGTCCGGAATGCCAAATGCTCCCGGCCCTCCGTCTGCAACGCCATGGAGTGCCTGCTGGTGGATAGCGCCGTGGCCGGAGAGTTCCTCCCCATGGTAGTTCCCTATCTGGACGAGTACCATGTGGAGCTGCGCTGTGACGAGCGGGGCAAGGCCATTCTGGGTGACCGGGCCGTGGCCGCCACAGAGGAGGACTGGGACACCGAGTACGGCGACTATATCCTGGCCGTCCGGGTGGTGGACGGCGTGCAGGAGGCCATTGACTTCTGCAACCTCCACGGCACCGGCCACAGCGAGGCCATCGTCACTGACAGCTACGCCGCCGCCCAGAAGTTCCTGGACGAGGTGGACGCCGCCGCTGTCTATGTCAACGCCTCCACCCGCTTCACCGACGGCGGGGAGTTCGGCCTGGGGGCGGAGATCGGCATCTCCACCCAGAAGATGCACGCCAGGGGACCCATGGGCTTGGAGGAGCTGACCTCCAGCAAGTTCGTCGTCTACGGCGACGGGCAGATCCGCTGATGAATACAGCCTCTTCCCCGGACACCATCGCCGCCGTCGCCACCGCCCCGGGAGCCAGTGCCATCGGCATCCTCCGGCTCTCCGGGCCGGAAGCGGTCTCCGCCGTCGCCGCCTGCTTTCGCCCGGCGTCCGGGAAGGCCCTCACCGACTATCCCCCCAACCGGCTGGTGCTGGGGACGCTGCTGGACGGGGACGGGGCCATGCTGGACCAGTGCATGGCCACCTACGCTCTGGCCCCCCACAGCTACACCGGGGAGGACACCGCGGAGCTGCAATGTCACGGCTCCCCGGCGGTGCTCTCCGCCGGGCTGGAGCAGCTCTTTCGCCACGGGGCGAGACAGGCGGGGCCGGGAGAGTTCACGAAACGGGCCTTTCTCAACGGCCGGATGGATCTGATTCAGGCGGAGGCGGTGGCCGACCTCATCGACGCCCAGACCCCGGACGCCGCCCGGAACGCCGCCGGTCAGCTGGGTCGGGCCATGACGGAGAAAATTCAGGCGGTGGCGGACGGACTCATCGACCTGCTGGCCCACTTTCATGTGGTGCTGGACTACCCGGACGAGGACTTAGACCCCCTGGAGACGGCGGAGATCGAGGCGACCCTGTCCCGCTCGGAGACCACCCTCCGGCAGATCGGCTCCACCTACCGCCGGGGACGGCAGCTCACCCAGGGGGTGCCCTGCGCCATTGTGGGGCGTCCCAACGCGGGCAAGTCCTCCCTGCTCAACGCTCTGCTGGGCTATGACCGGGCCATCGTCACCCCCATACCCGGCACCACCCGGGACACGGTGGAGGAGCGGTGCGTCCTGGGGGGCGTTCTCCTCCGGCTGGTGGACACCGCCGGACTGCGGGACACCGCCGACCCGGTGGAGCGGCTGGGGGTGGCCCGGAGCCGGGCGGCTCTGGACGAGGCGGAGCTGGCCCTGGTGCTGCTGGACGGCAGCGAGGCGCTGACGGAGGAGGACAGGACCCTGCTGGCCCTCTCGGAGCGGTGCCCCCATCGGCTGGTGCTGGTGAGCAAGTCCGACCTGCCCTCCGTTTTGACCCTCCCGGACGGGCTGGAGGCGATCACCGTCAGCTCGGTCACCGGTCAGGGGCTGGAGACGCTGGAGGACGCCGTCCGCGCCCTCTTTGCTGACCACACCCCCCGTCAGGGGGAGTTGCTCACCAACGCCCGCCAGGCGGAGGCCATCCGCCGGGCGGCAGACAGCCTGGCGGGGGCGAGACAGGCCCTGAAGCTGGGTCTGCCCCCGGACGCCGTCCTGTCCGACGCGGAGGCAGCTCTGTCCGCCTTAAACGAAGTCACCGGACAGTCCGTCACCGAGGACGTGACCCGGCGCATCTTCCAGCGGTTTTGCGTAGGTAAATAAAAGCTTGAGCCGTCGGCAGTTCCGGCGGCTCTGACACTAAGATGATGCATCTGTTCGCATCTGCGAAACAGGTCGTTTTTGGGAAAGGACAGGAAACAGATTCATGACACTGAATGAACTGGAGATCGGAAAGTCCGCCTCTATTGTCGCCGTAGGGGGCGAGGGCGCGCTCCGACAGCACTTTCTGGACATGGGTCTGATCCCCGGCGCCCAGGTCACCATGGTGAAGTACGCCCCCATGGGCGACCCGGTGGAGCTGCGCATCCACAGCTATGAGCTGACCCTGCGTCTGGCGGACGCGGAGCAGATCGAGATCGACCGGGCCTCCCCCGCCAAAGAGAAGGCGGAGGCAGAGCGGAAACAGGCCATTCCCCACCCCGGTCTGGGCGAGGGAGGCAAGTACCACAGCAAGGCGGACGAGCATCCCCTGCCGGAGGGGGAGACGCTGACCTTCGCTCTGGCGGGAAACCAGAACTGCGGCAAGACCACCCTGTTCAACCAGCTCACCGGCTCCAATCAGCATGTGGGCAACTTCCCCGGGGTGACGGTGGACCGGAAGGACGGCCCCATCAAGGGCTACGAGAACACCCTGGTCACCGACCTGCCGGGCATCTACTCCATGTCCCCCTACTCCAGCGAGGAGCTGGTCACCCGGAACTTCGTCCTCCACGAGCATCCCCGGGGCATCATCAACATCGTGGACGCCACCAACATCGAGCGCAACCTCTATCTGACCATGCAGCTCATGGAGCTGGACCGGCCCATGGTGCTGGCGCTGAACATGATGGACGAGGTGCGGGAGAACGGCGGCTCTGTCCTGGTCAACGAGATGGAGGCCATGCTGGGTATCCCCGTCGTCCCCATCTCGGCGGCCAAAAACGAGGGCATCGACGAGCTGATCTCCCATGCCCTCCACACGGCGAAGTATCAGGAGTGTCCGGGGCGGCAGGACTTCTGCGACGCCAGCGACCACGGCGGGGCCGTCCACCGCTGTCTCCACGGCATTATGCATCTGATCGAGGACCACGCCGCCGAGGCGGGCATTCCTCTCCGCTTTGCCGCCACCAAGGTGGCCGAGGGGGACCCCCTCATCCTGGAGCAGCTGGCCCTGAGCGAGAACGAGCGAGAGATGATCGAGCATATCGTCTCCCAGATGGAGGAGGAGCGGGGCCTGGACCGGGCGGCGGCCATCGCGGATATGCGCTTCCGCTTCATCGAAAAGGTGTGCGCCGCCACCGTCATCAAGCCCCGGGAGAGCCGGGAGCGGCTGCGCAGCGAGAAGATCGACCGGGTGCTGACAGGGAAATACACCGCCATCCCCTGCTTTGTGGGCATTATGGCCCTGGTGTTCTACCTGACCTTCAACGTCATCGGCTCGGGACTGGCGGACCTGCTGGACCTGCTCATCTCCTGGCTCACCGACCTGACCGACGCCGCCCTGGTGTCCCTCCAGGTCAACGACGCTGTCCGATCTCTGGTGATCGACGGCATCTTCAACGGGGTGGGCAGCGTACTCAGCTTTTTGCCCATCATCGTCACCCTGTTCTTCTTCCTCTCTCTGCTGGAGGACAGCGGCTATATGGCCCGGGTGGCCTTCGTCATGGACAAGCTGCTGCGAAAGATCGGCCTGTCCGGGCGAAGTATCGTGCCCATGCTCATCGGCTTTGGCTGCACCGTGCCCGGGGTCATGGCCAGCCGCGCCCTCCCCTCCGAGCGGGACCGGAAAATGACCATCCTGCTCACCCCGTACATGAGCTGCTCCGCCAAGCTGCCCATCTACAGCTTCTTTGCCGAGGCATTCTTCCCCGATTACGCCGGGCTGGTCATGATCGCCCTGTACTTCGGCGGCATCCTGGTGAGCGTACTGATGGCCCTGCTTCTGCGGGGAGTGCTGTTCCGGGGAGAGGCGGTCCCCTTCGTGATGGAGCTGCCCAACTACCGGCTGCCCGGGGCAAAAAATGTGGCCCAGCTGCTGTGGGAGAAGGCCAAGGACTTTTTACAGCGGGCCTTTACCGTCATCTTCGTGGCCACCATTCTCATCTGGTTTTTGCAGACCTTTGACCTCCACCTGCAAATGGTCTCCGACTCCCAGGACAGCATCCTGGCGGCGGTGGCCGGGGTCATCGCCCCCATCTTCCAGCCCCTGGGCTTTGGGGACTGGCGTATCTCCACGGCGCTGATCACCGGGTTTATGGCCAAGGAGAGCGTGGTCTCCACCCTGTCGGTGCTGTTTGGCTCCACCGAGGTGCTGCTGGGAGCCATGACTCCCCTGACCGCTGCCTCCCTGCTGGTGTTCTGCCTGCTCTACACCCCCTGTGTGGCGGCCATCGCCTCCATCAAGCGGGAGCTGGGGGGCAAGTGGGCCGTCGGCGTGGTAGTCGGCCAGTGCGTCGTGGCATGGGTAGCCGCCCTCCTGGTGCGGGCAGTGGGCCTGTTGCTGGGCTTTGTGTAAGCCCCCAGCGCGCAAAAACGGAGAGGCTGTTGTTCGACAGTCTCTCCGTTTTTCCTGTTGTTTCGTTTTTGTTCTACCGCTGGGCCACCGAGCCGCCTGCACGGAAGGCAGGCTGGAGCAGGACGTGCTGATGCTCTCCGGCGCCCTCGATGACCTGGGTCAGAATACGGACGCTGGTCCGGCCCAGCTCCTCCTGGGGCTGCACCAGGGTGGTCAGGGGCGGGAGGGTGTACTCCGTCGTCTCCAGGCCGTCCAGACCCATCACCGAGCAGTCCTCCGGCACCCTTCGCCCGCCGTCGTGGAGGGCCTTGATAGCCGTCAGAGCCAACATATCCGAGATGGCCAGCACCGCCGTACAGGACTCTCCGCTGTCCAGCAGCTCCCGGACGGCGGTATAGCCGAAGTTCATGTCATAGCCTGCACACTCCAGCACCAGCCGCTCCCGCAGGGGAAGGTCCAGATGCTCCAGCGCCTGGCAATAGCCCCGATACCGAAGCTCCCCCACCGAGCGGTCGTGGATGTCCGGCAGAAGCAACGCGATATCGCTATGGCCCATCTGGTGGAGGTACTCCACTGCCTGGAACGCGGCCTTCTCGTCGTCGATGGTCACCGAGGAGTATGCGCTCTCCGGCAGGTCTCCAAAACAGTTTTCATAGGTGCAGCAGACAAAGGGCACCGTCACCGCCGCCGCCTGCTCCACCGTGAAGTCGGAACGGCCGCCCAGCAGAATGATCCCCTTCAGCTTCTCCGAGCGCTCCAGCGCCGCGGCATAGGCCAGCTCGTCCTGTTCCCGTTTGACCTGCCGGAGACAGACTCCGTAGCCCCGCTCTTCCAATTCTCCTTCGATCGCCTCCAAAATCGGCGCATGGAATGGATTCCCGCTCCCACAGGTAATCACACCGATGGTGTTGCGCTGGGGCCGCACCAGATTTCTCGCTGCGCTGTTGGGGATAAAGTGATACTCCTCCACCACAGCCAGAACCTGTGCCCGGATCGGCGCACTGACATCGGGGTGATTATTCAGGACACGGGATACCGTGCTGACGGAGACGCCCGCCATCCGCGCAATATCCTTGATCGTCATGTCACCTCATCCTTCCCGGTCAGTCTGTTTGCTTGGGGATCGCCAACCCAAATTGTGTATTCCTTCTTCGCCGGTCAAGTTTCCGCCGGGGTCGGGGCTACAGTGCGCACACCTCCCGCGATCTGATCGCAGGAACTGTGGCCCCTACCGGCATCCTCCTTATTACTTTTATCTAGTTTAGCGTATAACGGTGCAAAAGTCAATCCTATTTTTGGCATTTTGTACATCATTTTCCGCACTTTTTCGAATTTGACCTTTTTTCCAACGGAAAAAGTCATTGTTTCGCCCTAAGAAAGGAATTGGAAACGTTCCAGACGGCTGTGGGATCGTTTATTTTATCCTTTTTTATGTCAAAAGGAGCGCTGTGGGATTTGGAACCCACGGCGCTCCCCGGAACGATGTTCACTTGATCCGTTTCATTCCTCAACGGCTGCAATCTGTATCACGTCCTCCTTCAGGACCGGGCGGAAAACAGAGGTAAGTCCGCCGAATGCGGAGGGGCGGGTTTCCCCCAGGGAATCCCGATCCTGCCCGAACCCCTATACTACATTTTTACTACATCTCCGGAACTAAGTTACGCCGTTTTATACGAGGTTACGGCGCTTGCCGTTCCATACCATATCCTCAGAAAAAGGCCAAAAACAGGAAAAAATCCCGTTGAAACGGAATGTTTCAACGGGATTTTTCTATCCGAGTGACTGGAGTCGAACCAGCGGCCTCTTGAACCCCATTCAAGCGCGATACCAAACTTCGCCACACCCGGATACGGGGGTTCCTCCAAGCGGCTCGTATATACTACCACGATTTCCCGGGAAATGCAAGAGCTGATTTCAAATTTTTTGGAGCCCGCTTGCCCCAGCGTGACACGATTTTCCCGCCTCCCACATCAATTCCAAACAGGCAAGGAAAACATTTGGAAATAGAATTGTTCTTTTTGGTGCTTCTGTCTAAAATAGGAGGCAGAAGCAGGATATCCGTTTGTATTTTTATCAAAAATAGCAAGGAGTGATCGACATGAAGCCCTACATTCCCATCCTGAACACCACCCTGGAGCTGGCGGACTGCCAGGACAAGTGGTTCCTGGACGAGACTTACCACTGCTGGTGCCTGGAGGACATCCTCTACACCCTGAAGGCCACCACCCCCAAATTCCAGCGCATGAGCATTTTTGTGCCTCAGGCCTACCTGAACGCCGACGGCACGGTGAATCCGGAAGGCGTCTGTGGGGCGTTTAACGCCCAAAACGCCCCCGTGGTCTTTGAGAACAACTCCGCCGGGTATATGCAGATGCCCCACACCTGGCTGGGCGGCCCCCGGGACGAGGCTCCCAAGTACCTCCAGCGGGGCATGGTGTATGTCACCTGCGGCAGCCGTGGCCGGGAATCCCGGGACCAGAACGGCAACCTGTGCGGCAAATCTCCCTGGACCCTCGTCGACCTGAAAACCGGCATCCGGTTCCTGCGCCACAACGCCGCCGTTCTTCCCGGCGACATGAGCCATATGATCTCCGTGGGCTGGAGCGCCGGCGGAGCCATGTCCACCCTGGTCTCTGTCACCGGCGACCACCCGGACTATCTGCCCTACCTGGAGCAGAACGGGGCGTTTATGGACGAGTCCGACGCCGTATTCGCCGGGCAGATCTACTGCCCCATCATCGACCTGGAGCACGCCGACCTGGCCTATGAGTGGCAGTTCCAGAAGGACCCGGAGAACGAGTCCTCCCCCGCCGGACCTGCCGGTACCTTCACCCCCTTCCAGGCGGCCCTGTCCCAGAAGCTGGCTGCGAAGTATATCGATTATTTCAACTCCCTGGGCCTGAAGCACCCGGTCACAGGGGAGCCTTTCACCCTGAATGAAGACGGCCGGAGCGGCCCCGCCTATGACTACCTCATGGCCTGCCTGGAGGAGTCCGTGGGAGACTATCTCTCCCGGCTGGACCGGGGCGAGCTGCCGGAAAAATACACCAGCGGCGACTACCTGACCGGCAACTATACCCACCTGGTGGACGCTCCCAAGCCCGATGATGGACCGGAGGGCAAGGACGACGTGGGTCTGCACCATGCGGGCGCGGCGGTTGCCATGCCCCCGCTGGACGGCGGCATGGACGGTGACAAGCCCTCCGGGCCTCCCAGCCTGGGCGACCTGGTCTCCCGCCCGCCCAAGGGAGTACCCTATGTGGGGCTGGAGTTCCCCAAGGTGGAGGCCCCCGGCACCGACAAGACCGGTTGGCTCACCTGGGATGGCAAGCAGGCGAAGATCTCCGACCTGGACACCTATCTGCTCAGCCACCGTCGCCGGATGAAGCCCTGCACCAGCTTCGACACCCTGAACATGGACAGCGGCGAAAACCAGGAGTTCGGCACTCCGGAGCAGGACTACGTCCACTTTGACAAGAGCATCCCCGCCCTGCTGGAGTCCCTGAAAGACGAATTCCCGGAGGAATACGCCCGGTACTACCCCTCCTGGGTCAAGGCCCTGGGGGACGATGAGCTGGACGAGAAGCTGCGGCTCATCAACCCCATGAGCTACCTGGGCAGCGATCTGAGCATCTGCGCTCCCGCCGGGCACTACCGCATCAACGTGGGCGCCTGCGACGCAGACACCGCCTTCATCGTCTCCATGTCCCTGGCGGTCAAGCTGGCCAACCTGGGCAAGGATGTGGAATATCACCTGATCTGGGACAAGCCCCACTGTGAGGCGGATTATCCCTTCGAGGTCTGCGACTGGATCGAGAAGCTCTGCCAGTGATCGTCTCCCCCATACTCCCTATAAAAGCGCCGGACAGAACCCTTGGCTCTGTCCGGCGCTGCCTTTTCTGTTTGCCTCTCTGCTCAGAGGGGGTTCTCAGAACATCCGGGTGCTTTTCAGCTCTCCGGTGAGCTTGAAGCCCACCCACTCGCAGAGGTTGACCGAGTGGTCCCCCACCCGCTCCAGATATTTGATGATCATCAGGTAGTCGATCGCCTCGTCGATGTCGGCGGGGTGGCTGATGAGGTACTCTCCCAGCTCACTGCGGAGCCGGACAAACCAGTCGTCCACCACGTCGTCCCGGCGCATGGTGGCCTCCGCCAGAGAGAGGTCGTCGGTAACATAGCTGGTGACGGCGGAATCCACCATCCCGCAGGCCACGGAGGCCATGGTCACCACGTCCTCCCGGAGCTGGGGAATGGTACACTCCTCATGGCGCAGGGCCAGCTCGGCGATGTCCACCGCCTCGTCCCCGATGCGCTCGATGTCCACCACCATATTCATGGCGGCGCTGACCTGCCGCAGATCGCTGGCCACCGGCTGCTGCATCAGCAGCAGCTTGAGGCACCGCTGCTCAATGTCCCGCTCCATGGCGTTGATCTCGTTGTCCCCCTGGATGACGGCCCGGGCCAGGCCCTTGTCGTAGCTCTTGAGTGAGGTCACGGCGTGTTCCACCGACTCCACCGCCCGGACGGACATCTGTACCAGGTGAGAGGACAGATTTTTCAGCTCCAGATCGTACTGCTTTCTCGTACTCATAACAACGTTTTCCTCCTTTTTCCCGCCGACGCTTATCCGAACCGGCCGCTGATGTAGTCCTCGGTGCGCTTGTCCCGGGGCATGGAGAAGATTTGGGAGGTGTCTCCCATCTCAATGAGATCGCCCAGAAGGAAGAACGCCGTCTTGTCCGAGATACGGGCCGCCTGCTGCATATTGTGGGTGACGATGACCACGGTATAGTCCTTTTTCAGCTCGCTCATCAGCTCCTCGATCTTCATGGTGGAGCCGGGGTCCAGGGCGGAGGTCGGCTCGTCCATCAGCAGCACCTCCGGCTTCACTGCCAGGGCCCGGGCAATACACAGCCGCTGCTGCTGGCCGCCGGAGAGGCCCAGGGCGCTCTTTTTCAGCCGGTCCTTCACCTCGTCCCACAAGGCAGCGCCCCGGAGGGATTCCTCCACCAGCTCGTCCAGCTTGGCCCGGTTCTTGATGCCGTGGATCTTGGGGCCGTAGGTGATGTTGTCATAGATAGACATGGGGAAGGGGTTGGCCTTCTGGAACACCATGCCCACCTTCCGGCGCAGCTCGTTCACGTCCTGCTCCTTGGCAAAGATGTCGTTGCCGTGGAGCTTCACCTCGCCGGTGATCTTTACACCCTCCACCAGATCGTTCATCCGGTTCAGGGTCTTTAAAAAGGTGGATTTTCCGCAGCCGGAGGGGCCGATGAGGGCGGTGATCTCCCGCTCCCCGATGTCCATGTCGATACCCTTGAGGGCCTGGAAGGAGCCGTAATACAGCTCCAGGTTCCGGGAGGTCATCACCGGCTCAGTCGCCACGATCGCTTCTGTTTTCATAAACGCCTCTTACCCTTTCTTCAGCTTTTTCTTGACGAATTTGGCCAGGAAGTTGATGATCAGCACAATCACCATCAGAATGGCCGCAATGGCGAAGGCCAGGTCTACCTCGCCGTACTCCTGGTAGTAAACATACAGCATCACGCTCAGGGAGCCGCTGCTGGTGCCAAGGGCCTGGATGTAGTTGGTCACCAGCTTGTAGCCCGTGCCTGCGGTGTACAGCAGGGCCGCGCTCTCGCCCACGATCTTGCCCACGGAGAGAATGGCGCCGCCCACCACGCCGTCCATGGTGCAGGGGAGGACGATGGTCCAGATGGTGTGCCATTTGGTTGCCCCCAGGCCGACTGCACCCTCCCGGTAGGACTGAGGCACCGTTTTCAACGCCTCCTGGGTGGTACGGAGGATGTTGGGCAAAATCATGATCGCCAGCGTCAGGGAACCGGCCAGGATGCCGGAGCCCATGGACATTCCCTGGACAAAGACCATCATGCCAACCAGACCGTAGATGATGGAGGGGATGCCCGCCAGGCTCTCGGTGGCAAACTCGATGACCGAGACCAGCTTCCGGTTTTTGGCGTACTCCGTCAGGTAGATAGCGCCCCCGATGCCGATGGGCAGCGCCACCACCATGGTGGTCAGGATCAGGTAAATAGTATTGATGATGTTGGGAAGGATGCCGATGGTGCCGTTGATGGCGCTGCGCTGGGTGGTGAGCAGCTCCACCGTGATATACGGCACGCCCCGAATCAGGATGTAGCCGATGAGCCCGATGAGCAGGGCCACAGTCACAACTACACAGAACCAGATGATGAATTTGACGGCGTTGTTCCACGCCTTACGGGAAGAGTTCATTTCTTGTCACCGTCCCCCTTCTTCAACAGTCGGCCCATGATCGTGTTGATGATCATGATAAAGAGGAACAAAATCAGGCCGATGGAATACAGTGCCTGACGCTGTAAGCCGCCGGAGTAGCTCATCTCCTTGGCGATGGCAGTGGTCAGGAAGGTGACGCTGGTGAACAGGCTGGGCATATTGGCCACGTTGCCTGCCACCATCATCACCGCCATGGCCTCGCCCACGGCCCGGCCGATGCCCAGGACGATACCGGCGGCCACGCCGCTTTTGGCGGCGGGGAGGGAGACCTTGAAGTAGGTTTCCATCTCGGTGGCGCCCAGGGCCAGGCTGCCCTCCTCGTACTCCGGAGGTACGGCGGAGAGGGCGGTCTCACTGACGCTGATGATGGAGGGAAGGATCATCACCGCCAGCACCAGAATGGCCGCCAGCAGGCAGGTGCCGTTTTTCAGGGAAAAGGTGTTCATAATCAGGGGCACCAGGATGATGGCGCCCACCAGGCCGTAGACCACGGAGGGGATGCCACTGAGCAGCTCCACCGCTGTCCGGACGACGCCCGCCGTCTTTTTCCCGGCGATTTTGGACAGGAAGATGGCGGTCATCAGCCCCACCGGCACGCCGATGAGGCAGGCCCCGAGGGTGCCGTAGACGGAGGCCAGGATGAAGGGCAGGATGCCGTATTTCGGGTCAGCCGCCGTGCTGGCCCACTCGGTCCCGAACAGGAAATCGATGGGGCCAATCTCGATAATGGCGGGCAGACCGCTGATGACCATGTAGGCGGTGATGAGCACCACCATGGCGATGGAGACCATGCCGCAGACAAAGAACAGCCCGTTCATAAACTTTTCGATCGTATCTCTGACTTTCACAATGCTTCGACCCTCTCTTTGTCGTTGTGGATTGATTATGCCGGAGCGGGAGGTGTTCCCGCCCCGGCACTTTGGGGTTCTGTTCCGTTCAGTCAGGCCAATCAGGGCTGGATGGCCCCGGCCTGGGCGATGTAGTCTGCCACATCTGCGCTCAGGCAGAAGTCCAGGAAGGCCTGGGCGGCGTCGCTGAGGGTAGCAGAGTCGCTGACCACCATGTTGAAGTTACGCTGGATGGCGTAGGAGCCGTCCTTCACGGTGTCCTCGGTGGCAGCCACGCCGTCCACGGAGATGACCTTCACGCTGTCGTCCTCAGCGGCCTCGGAGAGAGAGGCATAGCCGATGGCGTACTGGTTCTGAGCCACAGCGGTGATGACGGAGCCGGTAGAGGTCAGCTCCTGGTCGTAGACACAGGCATCCTCCACACCGACGACGCTCTCGAAGCCGTCCCGGGTGCCGGAGCCGGCCTCACGGCCGATGACGGCAACTTCCATGTCCTCGCCGCCGACCTCGCTCCAGTTGGTGATGGTGCCGTTGAACAGACCGGCGATCTGCTCCAGGGTCAGATCCTCCACGGTGTTGGAGGGGTTGATGATGACGGCGATGCCGTCGATGGCCACCACATAGGCGGTCAGGCCGGTCTCCTCGTCCTTCAGGTTGCGGCTGGCCAGACCGATGTCTGCGCTGCCCTCGGTGGCGGCGGTGATGCCGGCGCCGGAGCCGGTGGCGTCATAGGTGACGGTGACGTTGGGGTACTGCTCCTCGAAGGCCTCGATGAGAATACTCATGACCTTCTCCATAGAGGTGGAGCCGTTGGTGGAGACGGTGCCGCTCAGGTCGGCGTTGGCCTCGGTGCCGGTCTCCTCGGTGGCGTCGGCCTCAGCGGCCTCATCCTCGGTGTCCTCTGCCTCGGCAGCCTCTTCCTCGGCGTCGTCGGCCTCAGCGGCCTCGTCCTCGGTGGCCTCGGCCTCCTGGGTCTCAGTCTCGGCGGTGGTGTCGGCCGTGTCAGTGGAGGTGGTGTCGCTGCTGCTGCCGCAGGCCGCCAGGCACAGGACCATCATCAGGGCCAGCACAAGTGCGCTGATTCTTTTCATACAAAGTGCTTCCTTTCACAATTCTTGTGGTGCAGTCGTTCTTCTTCGACTGCATCCGAATGGGATTTTCGCCAGATAGCGCCGTTGTCCGGCCCGTCTGACAGTCCCTATTGTAAGGATTCACTGTGTAAGATACTATCATTTGAGGTACAAATGTGAGTATTGGAGGTGTAAAATTTGGGTAAGGGGTACACCCCCCCTCGGCTCCCTCCTTGAGGCGAAGTGCCTTTGCAATCTCCCCCGCAAAACCGCCCTTGCGCCCGTCCCATCTCCCGGGGTATAATGGTTTCAAACCGAGAAAGGGAGTGCATTCCATGAGCGGCCTTTTGGTCAGAAACCTCAGCGCCCTAGTCTCCTGTGACGGGAAAAATCACGTCTATCGCAATGTGGACCTTTACGCTGAAGACGGCGTCATCCGCTCCATCGGCCCAGGGCCGGATGCCGCCGACCGGGTGATCGACGGGACAGGGATGTTCTGTTACCCCGGCCTGGTCAACGCCCACCACCATCTGTATCAGATCTTCTCCCGCAATCTGCCCCAGGTGCAGAATCTGGAGCTGTTCGACTGGCTCACCGCCCTGTACGAGATCTGGAAGGGGCTGGACGAGGACGCAGTCCTCCTCTCCGCCCAGGTGGCCATGGGGGAGCTGATGAAAAACGGCTGCACCACCGTCTTTGACCACCACTACGTCTTTCCTGCCGGAGCCGGGGACCTGCTGGGCGCCCAGCGGGAGGCGGGACGGCGGCTGGGGGTGCGGCTCCATCTGTCCCGGGGCAGTATGGACCGCTCCCGGAAGGACGGGGGCCTGCCTCCGGATTCCGTGGTGCAGCCGGTGGACGAGATATTAAAGGACAGCGACACCCTCATCACCCGCTATCATGACCCCGCCTTCGGCTCCATGTGCCGGGTGGCTCTGGCTCCTTGTTCCCCCTTCTCCGTTTCCGAGACCCTGCTCCGGGAGAGCGCCGCCCTGGCCCGCTCCCGTGGTGTACGCCTGCACACCCACCTGTGCGAGACGCTGGACGAGGAGCGGTTCCTGCTGGAAACCACCGGCTTGCGCCCCCTGGCTTATATGGAAAAGCTGGGCTGGCTGGGTCCGGACGTGTGGTACGCCCACGGGATCCACTTTAACGACGACGAGCTGCGGCTCCTGGCCCGGACGGGGACAGGGGTGTGCCACTGCCCCATCTCCAATATGAAGCTGTCCTCCGGGGTGGCCCGGGTGCCGGAGATGCTGTCCCTGGGGGTCCCTGTGGGCCTGGGAGTGGACGGCAGTGCCAGCAACGACGGCTCCAATCTGTTGGAGGAGCTTCGGGTGTGCTATCTGCTCCACCGGCTCACCTCCAGCGACCGGGCCCCCTCCGGGCAGGATGTGCTGAAAATGGCCACCATGGGCAGCGCCCGCCTCTTGGGCTGGGAGAACGAGATCGGCAGCCTGGAGCCGGGGAAGTGCGCTGACTTCTTCCTGGTGGACAGCCGCCGCCTGGAGCTGGTGGGGGCCGACCGGGACCCGGGGGCGGTGCTGGCCACTGTGGGCCTGAAGGGGCCGGTGGATTACACCGTTGTCAACGGACAGGTCACGGTAGACCACGGTCGTCTCGTGGGCGTGGACGAGGAGCGGCTGGCCTTCGACGCCCGGCGGAAGGTGGAGGCGTATTTGGGGAACCGATAGGATACGAATTTGCCGGAGGTTTTAGCGTTTCGGCAGCCCCTGTCGCTCTCCCTCCGTCACGGCTTCGCCGTGCCACCTTTACCGCTTTGCGGCACTGACGCCTCAGAGAGGGAGGCAAGGGGATTGCGCATAAACAAGGGCAGCAGAAGGCCGTCCAGCCCTCTGCTGCCCTTGCTGTATTCTGCTGTCCTGTTTCACCCGGCGTCCGTCAGCGCCCCATTCTCGTCCAGCCAGAACTCCGCCGCCATATCGTCCTTGACGATGCGGTAGTGGCCTGCCTCCAGCTCGCCGTAGGCCGTCAGATCACAGGTCTCCTCTGCCTGCTCCATGTCCTGGAGAATATAGGCAATGTCGTTGAATTCCAGCGTCCCCTGGGGCGGCAGAACATACCATTCTCCCTCCTGTTCTGTCTCCAGGGAGAAAGATTCTCCATACTCCATCTCATAGCCGCTCTGGTTGTCGATGAGGACGGTGACGACCCCATCTGTCAGATCCAGGACGGTCATGGTCATCTCCAGGGGCATGGTGGAGATGCCGCTCTCATCCGCTGTGTCGGAGGCCGCCAGGAACCGGCTGTTCACCGGGGCCAGATACCCGGCGTTGGGAAAGCTCAGGACGGAGAGCGTGCCGTCCTCGTCCTCCCCCTCCAGCTCGTCCCAGCAGGCGGCGAAGTTCGCCTCCCCCGCCCAGACGTTGCCGTCCCGGTCCAGCCACAGGCCGTCGTAATAGGCCAGGGTCAGGTTATAACCCTCTCCGTCGCAGATCCACAGACCATAGCAAGGAGCCTCCCACGCCGAGAGGTCCGCGTCCTCCGCCGGGGTGACGGAGACGTTGAGGACCTCCAGCAGCTCGTCCTCTGTGGCCGTGGTGTAGCACGTCCGGGAGGTCACTATCTCCCCGTCAAAATAGTAGAGAATCAGGGCGCTGCTCGCCGTGTCGGCCTCGTCTAACAGACAGGCGAAGACGTCCTCCGTGTCCACGTTTTCTGTGGTTTCGGTCTCAGTCCCGCCGCCGTCGTCCGCCGCCCACAGGATGTCTGATGTAGGGTCATTCCCGCAGGCGGCCAGGCTCAGGGCCAGGACCAGGGCCAGCAGGAGGGTCAATGTCTTTTTCATATGCGTGCTCCTTTCCGGTCGGGTGATTTCCTTCTACTGTTCATACGCATGACCGGGGTGATTTGCTGCACCCCTCCCCTCTTTTTTCGCCGGGGAATTTCCCATTTCAGGGATTGACGGAGACCGAAAATTATGCTAAAGTATCATAGCTGTAAATGCTAACGTGGCTCAATGGCAGAGCATCTCACTCGTAATGAGAAGGTTGTGGGTTCGATTCCCACCGTTAGCTTTCAACTTTTACCGCTCGAAAACATCAATTTCGAGCGGTTTCTTTTTGCCTTTTGGAATTTTTCGGCTTCATTTTCGGTTGTTCGTCAAAATGTCAAAAGGGTGATTCACACGAAAAACCACCACCAAAACCACCACGGGCCTATAAAAAGAGGGCCGGGCAGGGCTTACCCTGACCGGCTCTTGTCCTGTTTGATGGCCTGCTGGAACACATTGGCGGCCCGTTTCCGGCTCTCTGCGTTGGCGTGGGAGTAGGTGCGCAGGGTGATAGCGGTATCGGCGTGGCCCAGAATTTCAGAGACAGAAACGATGTCCGCCCCGTTGGTAATGGCAACGCTGGCAAAGCTGTGCCGGAGCTTGTGGGGGTGGAAGTTTTCAATCCCGTGCCGCTTGCCAAATTCCCTCATGAACCGGTTCGGGCTGTCCGGGTGCATGGGTAGCGGGCTATTGTCCTGCGTGAATACCCATTCGGAGACGGCGGTTTCCGCCTGTTCCCGTCTGAGACGGCGGAGCAGGGCGGCGGTGCCGGGTGTAATATCCACCACACGGCTTTTCCCGCTTTTCGGAGTATCCCGATAGATGCCCTTTTCCGGCGTGTAGCCCAGAGTGCCGGAAACAGTGATCTCCAAAGTCTGAAAGTCAATGCTGCTCCACTGGAGGGCCAACGCCTCACCACGGCGAAGGCCAGTCTCACACAAAAGGGAGATATAGGCTTGCCATTTCAGCGGCTCTCCCCTCAGACAGTCCAAAATATTGGACAGTTCTGCCTCTGTGTACGCCTCCGGCCCCTGCCGCTGCAATTCGTCCTTCCTGGCCGTGGGCCGCTGCACTCGCTCCATTGGGTTCCGGTCTATGCTGCCGTCCATAAACGCCATTTTGAAAAAGCTGCCGAGGATGGCATACATCCGAATGACGGATGCGTGGGCGGCTCCTGTTGCCTGATAGTCCAGCAGAAAGCTGCTGACCTGAGCGCTGGTTATTTCTGTGAGCTTGCGGTCTCCAACGGCGGGAATGATGTACTTGTCAAACGTCCAGCGGTAGGAGTAAACCGTTTTTTCGCTGGCCGTGACCGCTTTCTGTGGGAGAAAGACCTTTTCGGCATATTGTTTCACCGTGAGGATTTTCGCCGCCTCTGCGGCCTCCTGGGCGGCCTGGGCCGCTCGTTCCCTTTTGTCCAGGTATTCTCCGGCTTGCACCTGTTGCTCAAACTGTGCGGCCCTTTTCTGGGCTTCTCGCTGTGCCGCTCGTTCTGACCAGCCCTGGGGCCAGTCCCAAACCATTTGAGCACGGGAACGATTGCGACCACGGGAAACACGGATTTCAAAATATCGCTGTCCGTTCTTTCTCTGCTTTTGAAGAATCGTCGCCATAGTCAACCGCCCTCCCTTGTTTTTATTGTATCACGTTGAAAACCGCTATTCAACGGCATTTTCATTGTTTTATGCTGCTTTGCAGTCTCTTGGTGATTTTTCACGAAAAATACTATTTTCGATACGAAGGATGTTAAGATATGCTAGGTTATGTCAAGATATGCTAAGCTACGCCAATTTGACTTTCCCTCAATTCAGGAACGAACGTTCTAGTTTTCCCGTTGCAACGCTGAAAATGGAAAGTTGCAACGAAATTTTGGTACATTTGACGGTAACTAACAGTAGCAGAAAACAAATGAAAATCCGAGAAATGTTGAATTCTTCGCACAAATTCACTAGAATGTACTCAAATCCAAAAAACGGAGGCAAACGACAATGACAAATTCAACGGTACCTTTTCAGAAAATTGAGGACGCTTGCCGGACAACGGGGCTGTCCAGGTATTATTTGCGGCGTGGGTGCAAGAGCGGGGAAATCCCTTGCATCATGTCCGGGCGGACATACCTGATCGACGTTGCGGCGCTGCTGGACAAGCTCCACAAGGAGGCGGCGGGGGGTGATACGAATGGGCCTCAGTCGTGAGGAGCAGGAAAGCATTTTTCTTTTCAACGAAGCAGACAACAAGGCCGCAATCTATACCCACAACAAGGCGCTGCAAAACAAGCTGCGTTTGTATGCGCAAGAACGGCCTGCGGAGTGTCAGTTCGTGAAGGACTGCGGAGAAGGCGGTCTCGAATTCGTCTGCCCGAAAACGTGGCTGCGCATCCGTCCGCCCCGTGTGGCAAGCGAGGCACAAAAAGCCGCCGCTCGTGCAGCACTGGCAAAAGCGCACAGCATCAATTCTGAGCCGTAGAAACGCCCCGCACCGGGGCAACCGAGCGGCAAACTGCTCGGGGGTGATAAGAAACACGTCCGAGCAGTTTTCATTTTTTCAACCCGGAGCTACAGGAGGACACGATGAGCGAAATTATCATTGACGTGAAGCACGACCTTCAGGCGATAGCGCAGTTTGCGGCGGTCTGTGGCGGCATTGCTGAGGCCCAGGGCGATTTATCGGCGGGGAACCTACTTGCCGTTAAACACATGATCGACTTGGAAATTACCAGGCTTGGCGCTGTGTGCGGGGCAGGAGATTGATGTGGCTGGGCGGAAAAGCGGCAGACAGAAAGGCGAACTGCTGCCGTGGCTCTCTGCGAAACCCGACAACATTGACAGGCGTTTCCTGCAAGTCGGCAACAGTGTGATGTTAAGCAAAACGTTGCAATCGCTGTCAGCGGGTGCACGGTGGTTGTATTTTGCTCTGTCAATGGAGGCGGCAGGCAAGCGGGAAGTCTTATTCACCCACTCATCGGCGCAAAAGTACGGCATCCCCGGCAGCTCTTTTGACCGTCAAATTTTGGAACTGAAATGGGCGGGTTTCGTTGAGTCCGTACCGGATGAGAATCAGGCGCAGTACAGCCCGAATCGTTTCAAATTCTGTTATTCGTGGAAAGGGGTGGACAAAACCCCCCTGAAAATTATTCGGAAAGAGCTGCCTCCAGAATAAAACCCGCTCCCCATTTTGGGGAGGGTAGAGGCCCAAACCTTCCCCATTTTGGGGAGGGTCAGCCGCTTTTTCGGGGGCATACCCTCCCCATTTTGGGGATACCAGTGAGAATTTTTTCGCCTCACACCCTCCCCATTTTGGGGATACCAGTGAGAATTTTTTCGCCTCACACCCTCCCCATTTTGGGGTAGCTATACTATATATAGCCAGGCAAGGGGGTCTATAAAAGGGGGCCTCTCTCCACTCTCAGACAGGCAAAAATGGGCCTCCAGACCCCGAGCGGCGTTTTTTCACAAATGGCGGCGGGGCTGGAAACCCACTTAAACCCGCTCGAGCAGCCTCTTGACATTCTCAGATCATGGAATGGCTGTTTATATCTCATGCCTCGAAACGGGCGTTGTGCGCCGTTGCAACAGCCTTAAAACGGCATTTCATAGCTTGCCGGGCCGTCTCCGGTGCGTTAAAATACGGGCGGGGGTGATCTGCGTGACGTTGGACGAGCTGGGCGCCTATCGGCGCACGATGGAGCAGATTCAGCAAGACCAGGAGATTTTAGATTCCCTCCGGGCCAAAGCTGCCCCCGCCTCCCCTGCTTTAACCGGAATGCCTCACGCAACCGGGCCATCTGACAAGGTGGGCTATTTGGCAACAGAGATCGCTTACTTGGAGGGTCAAATGAAGACCCTACGCCTCCGGGCAGAGGGCGAGCGGCGAGAGACGGAAACGTACATTTCGAGCATCACAGACGAGCGGGTTTCAACTGCTTGCCGTCTCCGCTTCCTGCGTTGTATGTCATGGGATGAAGTTTCGGACATGATGGGAATGTACTACACTGGCAGCGGGGTTCGGCGGCTGGTTTCACGATACTTGAAAACACATTGAAACATTTTTTGATGAAACAATTTAAATTTAACTCGATTCAGTCAAATTTTCGCAGATTTTCATTGTAATTCAAGGAAATTTTCATTTTCGAGCGGGTGCAGTTTTGCACCCGATTTTGACCCCCAAAATGACCCAAATGCACCCCAAATTGAACCCCGGATTGCATCCCTCCACATCCTCCGGTATGCGTTCGCATCCGTTCGCATCTGTGCGCATAGCGTCGCATCCATCCGCATCCGCTCGCATCTGAAAGCAATTGAGGCGGGGTTTTGCCCCGCCTCTGCTGTGTGATTACTTGAGTTCCTGCGCCAACTTCATAGCGTACCGAAAGCCGTTGCAGAACCCTTCACTGCGATATGATTCCATGACGGCGTCCAGTAGGTCGATTGCCTCATCATGCTCCTCCGGTGAGATCTCCAACGAACCGAGGTATTCGCTGAGGCTTGCGAGGGCAGATTCAGCTCTGCTGCTGTGTTCGTACCACTCAGCGATGCTATAGCGTTCGCACTCATCGGCGGCGGCGAAGGCAATCGCCTCTAAAACTTTGCTCATGATCTTACTCCTTTTCTGCTGAGGTGGTGGTTTGCTGTTTTACCATGTTCTCGAGAAAACCCAGAAACAGCTCCAAGTCTTCACGGGTGAGGCGGCGAGCCTCTTCCAAAATCCGTCTGTCGAGTTCATCAAAATCTTTCGTGTCCATAGTAATCTCCTTGACGTGGGGGGAGGGCGATGATAAAATAGTCGTGTCCTCCCCCGTTTCGGGGTGTCTGGGGCCTCTTGTGTGCTTGGTCGGCGATTCACAAGAGGCCTCTTTTCATGCCAGCAGGAACCGGGTGGTTACGGTTTGCTTCATGTACTGGGCGGCGGCCTCCGGGTTTTCACGGCGGAACTTGGTGGCATCGAAGCGGCTGCTCTGGACGTTCTTCCAGCTTGCCGTCCAGCCGTCCCCGCTGAGGGTTTCGGTCTCCCGCTCGACCATAGCGGCCTTGAGGGTGTCGGTCAGGGCCTCCGCCTCCTGCTGGAGCCTGGCAATCTCCTCACGCAGGCGCAGCAGGTTTTTGGCTGTCAGGTTCAGTTCGTTGGTGCTCATGTGTTTACCTCCATTTCGGGCTGTGTGTTGTGGATCTGATTCAG
>JAJBUB010000021.1 GCA_020860575.1 Clostridiales bacterium
CAAAACCGCCGCTCTAACGAGTAGGCACTTCCCCTTTCTGTTTTCGCATCATTGCCAAGTGGACAGAGCAGGGCGTGTCGGTAAAGCATCATCATCCACATCTCCCCTGTGGCAAATTTATTTTAAATCCGGATGGTTTTCTCTCTCTAAAAGCTTTGTCTCCGGTTGTAATTTGGGGGAACCTGTGGTAAACTGAATCTGTCACCCCGGAATGCACATAGATACTATTTTATGATACAGGAGGTTTTTCTCATGATTCAAGTTGACGTCTCCTCAGCTGTCACCAAGGCAGAGCTGGAAGCCATCGCCCCCCAGGTGGCCGCCGCACATCAGGTGCTGGACTCCCGAAAGGGAGCGGGCAATGACTTCCTCGGCTGGGTCCGTCTCCCGGTGGACTATGACAAGGAGGAGTTTGCCCGCATCCAGAAGGCGGCCAAAAAGATCCAGTCCGACTCCCAGGTGCTGGTAGTCATCGGCATCGGCGGCTCCTATCTGGGGGCCAGAGCCGTGGTGGAGCTGATCCAAAGCCCCAACTACAATCTGAAGAAAAAGGACACCCCCGACATCTTCTTTGCCGGCAACACCCTGTCCACCGACGCCGTGCTGGAGACCCTGGAGCTGATCGGCGACCGGGACTTCTCCATTAATGTCATCTCCAAGTCTGGCACTACCACCGAGCCTGCCGTGGCCTTCCGCATCTTCAAGACCGCCCTGGAGGACAAGTACGGCAAGGCGGAGGCGGCAAAGCGGATCTACGCCACCACCGACAAGGCCCGGGGCGCCCTCAAGGGCCTGGCCGACGCTGAGGGCTACGAGGAGTTCGTAGTGCCTGACGACGTGGGTGGTCGTTACTCCGTCCTCACCGCCGTGGGGCTGCTGCCCATCGCCGTGGCGGGCATTGACATCGAGGCGCTGATGCAGGGCGCTGCCGACGCTATGAATACCTTCGGCGCAGACAAGAGCATGGAAAACCCGGTCTGGCAGTATGTGGCCGCCCGGAACGTCCTGTACAACCGCGGCAAGAAGGTGGAGATCCTGGGCGCTTACGAGCCGAACTTCCGGTTCTTCGGCGAGTGGTGGAAGCAGCTCTACGGTGAGAGCGAGGGCAAGGACGGCAAGGGCATCTACCCCGCCAGCGTGGAGTTCACCGCTGACCTCCACTCCATGGGACAGTACATTCAGCAGGGCGAGCGCATCATGTTTGAGACCATCGTCCGCTATGACAAGCCCCACGGCTCCGTGGTCATCGGAGAGGACAAGGACAACGTGGACGGCCTGAACTTCCTGGCCGGCAAGGAGCTGAAATTCGTCTGCGAGCAGGCTATGCGGGGGACCCGTCTGGCCCATGTGGACGGCGGCGTACCCAACATCCTGGTCAACGTGGACACCATCGACGCCTACAACACCGGTGCGCTGATCTATTTCTTCGAGCTGTCCTGTGGCATCTCCGGCTATGTGCTGGGGGTCAATCCGTTCAACCAGCCGGGAGTAGAGGCCTACAAGAAGAATATGTTCGCATTGCTCGGCAAGCCGGGTTATGAGGACATGAAGGCCGCGCTGGAGGCCCGGCTGTAAGGTTGGCGCTGTGCGCCGGGATTTCCACTCATCCTCAAACGTGCCACCGGCACGTTTGCCGAACCGGCTCAGCCGGTTCGGACCGGGTTTACAGCCGGGCGTGGAGGCATATAAGAAAAATATGTTCGCCCTCCTCGGCAAACCCGGCTACGAGGACATGAAGGCCACTCTGGAGGCCCGGCTGTAAGGTTGGCGCCAGGCGGTGCGGGGAACCGTTTCTGCCGAAACGGGTCGTTCCTGTTCATTTGATGTAAGTTGACATATGACAGCAAAAATTCCGTCGAATTGCTCTTTTCGACGGAATTTTTGCGCTTTTCCGTGGAAAATTCAGGAAAAGTGTTGACAGGTCGGTAAAAATCTGGTAGCATTTCATGTAACTTGTTGTAATATTTAGCGTCACATCTCGCCGGAACGTTCCTGACAGTCTTCCTTTGAGAGAGTAGCGCGTGAGAGAGGGATGTCACCTATGGAGCATTTGTCCGCCGTCCCCCGTCGGCCGTTGGCCGCTCTGGGGACGGGTCTTTTCCTGGCCCTGGCACTGAGCCTGGCCCTGTCCGTCCAGCCCGCCGGGGCATTAGAGCTGAGCCAGGACGCCGTCCCCGCCCCCTCCCTGAGCCTGGCCCTCTCACAGCAGGACTGCGTCGAGGACATAGGCGGTCTCTCTGCTGTTCTGACCCAGGACTGCTACTATCTGCTGCTGGACGGCGACGTGCTGGTGACTGCCGACACGGAGGAGGCGCTGACCGAGCTGGTACAGTCGGTGGCAGGGTTATACATCACTGAGGACACCGTCTCCGTCTCTCTGGAGGACAATGAGCAGCTTCAGCTCTGTCAGGGTGTCGTCTCCCTGTGGGAATCTAACGACCTGGCCGCAGCGGCGGACACCCTGGCCCGGGAGTTGAAGGTGGTCACGGTGGAACAGAGCGTTCGGGAAATCGTCGTCTGCTGTTCCACTGTTCAGGTAGAGGACGAGACCATGTATGAGGATGAGGAGCCTGTCGTCGAGGAAGGCTCTGACGGTCTGAAGGAAGTCACCACCCAGACCACTTATCTCAATGGCGAGGCCCAGGAATCGGTCACGGTGGACGTGGAGATCACTGTCGTCCCAGTGGACACGGTCATCACCGTGGGGACCAGGGAGCGCCCGGAGTACATCTGGCCCGCCAGTGGACGGATCTCCTCCCACTTTGGCCGCCGGAATGTGGTGGGCGGCTCCAAGAACCATAAGGGGATCGACATCGCAGCCTCCTACGGCAGCGACATCGTCGCCGCCAAGGCGGGGACCGTCATCTACGCCCAGTGGAACAGCGGCGGCTACGGCTACCTGGTGAAGATCGACCACGGAGACGGCAGCGTCACCTATTACGCCCACAACTCCTCTCTCTGCGTCTCCGTGGGAGACGAGGTGGAGCAGGGGGATGTGATCGCCAAGGCCGGTTCCACCGGCAACTCCACCGGCACCCATTGTCATTTTGAAATACGCATTGACGGCACCCCGGTAGACCCAGAGGATTACCTGGAGTGACCGTGCGACACAGACAGTCCCCGGAACGTGATTTCCTCTCCACGTTCCGGGGACTTGTCATGTCTATGAGGTCAGTTTTTTCCCGGCTCCAGCAGCTCCAGGATCTCCGCCAGCTGTCCGGCGGGGACCTGACCGGGGGCGGAGGCCCGCGCTGCGGAGCCGAAGGTGATGGCGGAGCCGAACACCTCTCCCGCCAGACGGCTCACCGTCCCCAGTCCGCCCATGCTCATGGTGACGATCGGCCGTCTCGCCTGCCTCGCCGCCCGGTCGGTGGCGGAGAGCAGGGCCAGCACATCCGACCCAGTGTGAGGCATCACCGCCAGCTTGGAGAGGTCCGCCCCAAGGCCGTCCATCCAAGTCAGGCGGCGCACCATCTCCTCCTCCCCCGGGGTGTGCTGAAAATCGTGGCTGGAGAGCAGGGCCAGCATCCCCGCCTGATGGCAGCTCCCGATGAGAGCGGTCACATTCTCCCCGGCGGTGAACACCTCGATATCCACCAGGTCCGCCAAACCGGAGGACGCCAGCGCCCGAATTAAGTTGACATAATCCTTTTGAGAGGTCTCCTGCTGCCCTCCCTCCGCCGCCGTGCGGAAGGTGGCCAGGATGGGGAGATCGCCCAGAGCCGCCCGAAGGGCCGCTCCCGTCTCCAGCAGGGCCGTCCGGTCTGACCAGTCGGCAAACCAGTCCACCCGCCACTCCGCCAGGTCGGCGGGGACAGACTTCACCTGCTCCGCCTCGGCCAGCAGGGCCTCCCTTGTCTCCCCCAGGACGGGGACGGCGATTTTGGGCCGGCCCGAACCGATGGTCAGCCCTCTTACGTTCACAGGCTCCACGGTGTCCCCTCCTTACAGCCCCATCAGGGGCATGATCTGCTCCACGGGCATCTCCTGTCCCGTCCAGTAGCGGAAGGCCTCCGCTCCCTGGTAGAGCACCATCCGGTCCCCGTTCTGAGTGCGGCAGCCCGCCTCCCGGGCCAGACGGAGCAGCTCCGTCTCCTTGGGGGCATAGATGGCGTCGGTGACCGCCAGGCCGGGATAGAAAAAACTTCCGTCCGGGACACAACTCTGCCCCGCCAGACGACCCATGCCCACGTTGGTGGCGTTGGACAGGAGGCAGGAGCTTTGAATTTCCTCCCGCAGCCGCTCCCGGCAGACGGGGTCGTCGTTGTTCAGCTCCCACAGGCGCACCCGGCAGCCCGTTCGTTCCTGAATTTGGGCGGTCAGCGTCTCCGCCTGGGGCCACCGGGGACTTCTCCGGTTGAAGACGGCGATCTCCCGGACGCCGCTCAGCGCAGCCTGGGCCAGAATGGCCTTGGCGGCCCCGCCGGTCCCCAGGACGGTGATCTTCTCCCCGGGCAGGGAGACGCCCAGGTCTGACACCCCTCTGGCCCAGCCCGCACCGTCGGTGTTGTGGCCGGTGAGGTATCCCCTGTCGTTGACGATAGTGTTCACCGCCCCCGCCAGCTGGGCCTCCGGGGCGATCTCGTCCAGGTATTCCATCACCCGCTGCTTGTTGGGCATGGAGAGGTTGGCCCCCCGCATGCCAAAGGTGCGGATGGCGGTGACGGCGTCGCCGATGGCAGGCTCGTCCACGTCAAAGGCCAGGTAGACATAATCCAGTCCCAGCAGCCGGAAGGCAGCATTGTGCATCAGGGGTGATTTAGAGTGGGCGGCGGGGTGGGCCAACAGGGCGATCAGCCCGGTGTGGCCGGTGATGGGGATTTCCATGGATATTGCCTCCTTTGCCGTCTGTTTCCCTGGCGCCATTATACCAGAGGGCGGGGTATTTTGCCAGAGGAAGATGAAAATGCGCCCCTCCACAGCCCCAAAAGGCTTCGGAGAGACGCATTGATGCGGTCCGTTCAGATGCCCATCCCCCCGGCAATGGCCACCCAAATCACCGGGACCGCCAGGGCGGGGAGCAGGTTCAGAGTCTTGCAGTCCTTGATACCCAGGATGCTCAGGCCGGAGCTGGCGATGAGAAAGCCGCCCACAATGGAGATCTCGGTCATCATGGCCTCCGTCATGAAGGAGCCAAGGAGGGTGGCCAGGAGGTAGATCGCCCCCTGCCAGCAGAACAGGACGCCGCCTGAGATGGCGATGCCGATGCCGTAGGTAGAGGCCAGCACCATGGAGGTCACCAGGTCCAGGGTGGCGTTGGTGAACAGATAGGTGTTGTCCCCGTAGAGGGCGCTGTTGATGGGTCCGAGGATGGAGAGGGTGCCGATGCAGAACAGGAGGACGGCGGTGGAAAGGCCCCCCCCCAGTCGGCTGCCCGACCCGGAGCGGCGCGCCGTCAGGCTGTGGAACCTGCCGTGCAGGTCCAGAGCCGTCCCCACCAGGCCCCCCAGGGCCAGGCTGATGATGAACAGCACCGGATACTGACTGTTGGGCATATTCTGCACCACCGAGTTGATGCCCAGGCCGGTGGCGGCCAGGCCGCAGGCGGTGAACAGCACCGACTGGTACTCCGGCTTCAGGCCCCGCTTTACCAGGCTGCCCACCACGCTGCCCGTCAGGATACAGCAGGTATTGACGATCGTCCCCAGCATGGGCGTCTCCTCTCTGTCCGGGGTACGCCGATGGGGGACGCCCTTGTCCCTCCGTTATCGGTTCCCGTACATTTTCTCGTAATAGTTCTGATACTCCCCGGAGATGATGGTCTCCCACCATTCCCGGTTGTCCAGATACCACTGAATGGTCTTTTTGATGCCGTCCCGAAACTTCGTCTCCGGCAGCCAGCCCAGCTCGTTGTGGATCTTGGTGGGGTCGATGGCATAGCGCATATCGTGGCCCTTCCGGTCGGTGACGAAGGTGATGAGGCTCTCCGGCTTGCCCAGCTCCTGGCAGATGAGCTTGACGATGTCGATGTTCGCCATCTCGTTGTGGCCGCCGATGTTGTACACCTCGCCCACCCGGCCCTTGCGCACCACCAGGTCGATGGCCTTGCAGTGATCCTCCACATACAGCCAGTCCCGGACGTTCTTCCCCTCTCCGTAGACGGGCAGAGGCTTGTCGTTTAGGGCGTTGGCGATCATCAGGGGGATGAGCTTTTCCGGGAAGTGATAGGGGCCGTAGTTGTTGGAGCAGCGGCTCACCGTCACCGGCAGGCCGTAGGTCCGGTGGTAGGCCAGCACCAGCAGGTCTGCCCCCGCCTTGGAGGAGCTATAGGGGGAGCTGGTGTGGATAGGGGTTTCCTCGGTGAAGAACAGGTCAGGCCGGTCCAGAGGCAGGTCGCCGTAGACCTCGTCGGTGGAGACCTGGTGATACCGGGTGATGCCGTACTTCCGGCAGGCGTCCATCAGGGTGGCGGTACCGATGATATTGGTCTGGAGGAAAATCCCCGGGTCCTCGATAGAGCGGTCCACACGGCTTTCCGCGGCGAAGTTCACCACCACGTCGGGATGCTCCTCTTCAAAGAGCCGTTCCACCGCCGCCCGGTCGCAGATATCGCCCTTGACGAACCGGAAGCCGGGGTCGTCCATCACCGGGGCCAGGGCGGAAAGGTTGCCCGCATAGGTCAGCTTGTCCAGGCAGACGATCCGGTCCTCCGGGTGCTGTTTGCGCATATAGAAGATAAAGTTGGAGCCGATAAACCCGGCTCCGCCGGTCACGATGTACGTCATTTCTGCGGTTTCCTCCCGTCGTCTCTCTTTCGCACCGAGCTGATCACCTTGCTGTCCGCCACGTTTTTCAGATGGTGGCCGTAGGGGGATTTGCCGTATTTGGCAGCGGACGCCAGCAGGGCGTCCCGGTCGATCCACTCATAGCGGTAGGCGATCTCCTCCGGGGCGGAGATCTTGATGCCCTGGCGCTGCTCCACCATGCGCACAAACAGGGCGGCCTCCACCAGACTGTCCATGGTGCCGGTGTCCAGCCAGGCATAGCCCCGGCCCAGCAGCTCCACCGACAGGCTGCCCTCGTTCAGATACAGCTCGTTGAGGGAGGTGATCTCCAGCTCCCCTCTGGGAGAGAATTTCACTTGCTTGGCCTTCTCCGCCACTCCGGCAGGATAGAAATACAGACCAGTGATGGCATAGTTGCTCTTGGGGTGCTCCGGCTTCTCCTCCACTGATAGCACCTTGCCGTCCCCGTCAAACTCCACCACACCGAACCGCTCCGGGTCGTTGACGTAGTAGCCAAAGACGGTGGCCTTGCCCCGTTTGGCCGCTCTCGTCGCCGAGCGCAGGGTGTGGGAAAAGCCGCTGCCGTAGAAGATGTTATCTCCCAGTATCATGGCGCAGCTGTCGTCTCCGATGAACTCCTCCCCGATGAGGAATGCCTGGGCCAGTCCCTCCGGCCTGGGCTGCACCGCATAGGAGAGGTTGACGCCGAACTGGCTCCCATCCTCCATCAGCTCCTGAAACCGGGGAATGTCCTGGGGGGTGGAGATGATGAGGATATCCCGTATCCCCGCCAGCATCAGGGTGGAGAGGGGGTAATAGATCATGGGCTTGTCATATACCGGGAGCAGCTGCTTGGATGTGACCCGGGTCAGGGGGTACAGCCGGGTACCGGAGCCTCCGGCCAGGATAATGCCTTTCATCGCAGGGTCTCCTTTCTCTCTTTGGGCAGGTTCCTCTCTGTGTGTTCTCTCATCAGGGTACGGTGTACTCCTCAGGCTGGAGCACCCGCAGCACCCGGGCGGGGTTGCCCGCCACCACCGTATTGTCCGGCACGTCGTGGGTGACGATGCTGCCGGAGCCGACGATGGCGTTCTTTCCGATATAGTTGCAGCTGGGCAGGATGACCGCCCGGGCCGCGATCCACGCACCGTCGCCTATGATCAGATGGGAGACCGGCATACTCTCCGGCGTCAGCTCCACCCGCTCCGGGCCGAGGTTGTGGTCGTGGGTCAGCACCTTGGCGCCCTCGGAGATCCACACGTCGTCTCCGATGACCACGCCACCCACATAGTCGATCTGCACGTTGGCGGACAGACCCACCCGGGCGCCGATCTTGATGGTATGAGGCTTCGTCTCCGGGGTCTTGCTCTCCCCCGTCCGGCGATGGCCCAGGAGGATGGTGACGTGGCTGGAGATGTAACGGGGGTTGGGGCCGATGTCGAACACCAGCCGGTAGGCCCAGATCCGCAGGCTGTTCAGACCGGGCAGCTCGAACAGGGTCAGCCCGAAGATCATCTGCACCAGACGTTGAATCGCATTTTTCATATTATCAGCCTCCCAACGCTGTCAGCCCGATGGCCGCCGACAGCTCCTGGAAGTCCACCCGGGAGACGATAATGCCCACGATAATGAGCAGCGCCCCCACCACCTTTTTTACGGTGGGCTTCTCCTTGAAGCAGACAGCGGACAGAATAATGATCCAGATAAAGCTGGTGGAGGTGATGCAGGGCAGCACCGACAGGGGCAGGTCCCTCAGCGCCAGGGCGTTGAGGAAGAGGGAGACCACCATCAGCACATAAGCGGATATGACCCTGACATTCAGGTATTTCCTCAGAAAAGAGGTGTGCTCCCGGTTTGCCTCGGTTTTCAGCAGGAGCTGTCCCACAACGGCCACCAGCACAGAGCCCATGGCATACAGATAGCTAATGGTCATCGGACATACTCACCACCATTCCCAAAATAATGATTCCCATACCGATGATGTTCTGGACCGTGATGGTCTCGTGGAACAGCACTACCGCCCAAAAGAAGAACAGGACGTAGGTCCCGCCCTTTCGCATATAGGCGGTCCCCAGAGGCATCCGCTCCAGCATCAGCTGCCAGCAGATGGCGTCCACGCCAAAGATACCCACCGATATCACATAGAACAGGCAGAACTCAAAGGACAGAGTGGGATACTGGCCCGCCACCTTGAGCAGCGCCGTGCTCAAGCTCTCGATAAAGATGACAAAGGCCACCATCAGGTACAGATTGCGCTTTTTGGATAAGAATTGATCGATCAAGACTGGGCGCCTCCCATTGTCACTAGATATTGCACACGATCATGCGCAGCTTGCCGTTGGGGTCGGCGGGGATCTCCTCCAGCCACTCATACTCGAATTGGAACTCGTGGTTGAGCACCGGGGCAAACAGCTCGGTATACCGCCTCTCGATCTCCTCGTTGCTGAGGACAGAGGCCGGGTCCTTGACCAGCTGAATGCGGATCCGGTCATAGCTCTCCTGGATAAACCGGCTCTGGACGATGTCCAGGTTGGTGGCGTAGTTCACCACCACCTCGATGTTGCCCCACTCGGTCACGGAGCCGTCCTTATGGCGGATGACGTCGTTCATCCGGCCCAGGATGGCGGTGATGAAGCGGATGCCCTCCTTCTGGTAGCTCTCCATCCGGTCCCGGGTGGTATAGTTGATGATGGGCAGGTCGGTCTTGAACAGGGGTGTCACCGCCGCCATGCCGTTGTCCGCCGGATTGCCGTCGTCGTCATAGATATTGATGACATGGGTATCGTTGTTGACCACGAACTCCCTGCTGCCGGGGAGCCGGGTGGCGCAGCTGCCCACCTCGGAGAGTCCGTAGGCGTTGAGCAAGCCGGGGCCAAACATCTCCAGCAGCAGCCGCTCGGACTGGCTGTCCAGCATCTCGCTGATAGGGGCGTACAGCTTGGGCTGCCACAGGTAGAGGTTGTTCTCCTTGGCGTACTTCGCCACACGCACCAGGACGTTTTTGTGGGTGTAGAGGAAATAGGGCTTGTAATCGTTGATCTCCTGGAGCAGCTGCTCGCTGGGGATACGGTTCTTGATGGAGTCGGACATCTCCTTCCACCGGGTATCCACCAGCCTGGCCATCAGGGACTTTTTGCCCCCAGTGGTGGTGTGGAGGGAGTTGGGCCGGTGAAGGTTTTTGTGGACGATGGGGATAAATCCCCCCATCATCAGCACCCGCATCCAGTTGGCCTGGGCGGCGGCGTTCTCCCGGGGGGAGAACAAAGTCTTGAGGGGCAATCCGGTGGAGCCGCTAGTGGGGTTGACGTGCCAGTCCCGGTACTTCTCCGGGTGCTCCGCCAACTCCCGGTCCGTCCAGTCCCGCAGCTCCTCCTTGGTCAGAAGGGGGAACTTGTACAGGTCGGCGGCGGTGTGGTAGTCTTCCGGGGTGGTGCCGGTGGCTTCGAACCGGGCGCGATAAAAGGGAATCTCATAGGCCCGGACCATGAGCGCGTGGATGCGCTCATCCTGCTTCGCCTTGGTCTTTTTCAGGTCCCGGGGCGGCTTTTTCTCCAGCGTTGCCAGAGTTGCCGCCATGAGCAGCGGCTCGATCTTGCGGTCGGTGGCGTAAGACATACTCTCTCCCCTCCGTCAGTCGATAGTGACCTTCACCTGGGACATGGCCCGCTCCATGGCCGACTTGGCCTCGTCCACGGTGTCCCCTACGGTGATGATCATACCGAACCGGTCCGGACCCTTGCGGAACTTCCGCACCTTTTCGCCCGGCTTCACATCGAAGGACAGGCTGATGATACGGGGGTCCGGCTCTACGCCGCTGGTGTCGATGGACCGGACCACGCCGGTCTTTTCCGCGCAGAACACCATTTCCACGTTGGCCTGTGGTTTTGCCAGAACCGGGGTGAAGTCCACGTCCTCCCCCATGTTGATCTGGAGGATCTTCTCGTTGTAGTCAAATCCATAGTACAGGCTGGTCAGCTCCACCAGGCCGGTGGCACCCGCCCGGGCGCCGATCTCCAGCACATAGGTCTTTCCGTCGCAGAGGATGAAGTCCGCATTGATGGCGCAGTTGTCGATGCCCAGGGCCTGGATGGCCAGACGGGTCTGCTCCTTGCAGTCGGCGATGATCTCCTCGTCGATCTCATAGGGGGCAAAGTGGCCGATAGGCACCCCGGTATCCCCTTGGAACACATAGTCCCCGTGGGGCAGGACAAACTGGATCTCCCCATGCCAGACGCAGGCCTGAGCGCCGAACTCACGGCCCACCAGATACTTCTCAATGAGGTATTTGTCGGCGTGGGTGTTGTTCTTCGCCTCCTGCCAGGCATAGGTGATGTCCTCCGGGCCGTTGACCCGGGTGATGCCCCGGCTACCGGAGGAGTCCACTGATTTGAAAATTACCGGGTAGCCGATTTCCTGGCAGATGTCCGCCGGGTCGCTGTTGTCGATGTCCACATAGGCGCACCGGGCGGTACGCACTCCATGGGCCAGAAACGCCTGCTTCATCAGTCGCTTGTCCTGGGCTTTGCGGGCAGCCTCCTCGGTGGGGCCGGTGAGTCCCAGCCGGTCGCAGAGGTAGCCCTGGGCGGGGACGCAGACATCGGTGCCGCTGACGCAGACGCCGCTGATACCCTCCTCACGGGCGATCTCCAGCAGCTTTTCCTGGTCTGTGGTGTTGACATAATACACCTTATCCGCGTACTGGAAGCCGGGATAGTTGCCGGGAATGCTGGCCACGATGGTATAGTAGCCCATCTCCCTGGCCTTTGCGATCAGCGGCACCTGGTAGATGCCCGCGCCTAAAATCAAAACCTTTTTCATCTCAGTGAACCTCCGCTGGGGTATCTTTTTCCACATTATAGGTTTTCCGCACCACATACTGGGGAGCCTTGTTGATGCAGATGTAGATGCGGCCGATATACTCCCCGATGATGCCCAGCATGATCATGATCATGCCGCCGATGAACAGCATCACGGCCATGATGGAGCTGTACCCCGCCGCATAGACGGGCCGGACCAGCCGCTGAATGATGATGACGACTCCATAGAGGAAACCGATCAGCGCACAGAGGACGCCCACCGAGGTAGCCAGCCGCAGGGGCTTGATGGAGAAGGAGGTGAACGAGTTGACCAGCAGCTGGATGGACTTGCGCAGGGTGTAGTTGCTGGTCCCGATGGTCCGCGCCCGGTCCTCCATGGTCACGTTCACCACCCGGGAGGAGGCCCGGAACATCAGTCCGGAGACGTAGGCATAGGGATTGTCGTAGCGGATGACCTCGTCCCGGATAAACCGACGCATCACTGCGAAGTTGGAGAAGTGCAGGTTCTTGGGCTTGTCCATCAGCCAGGTGGAGCCGACGTCGTTGAACCAGCTTCCCAGGTTTTTCAGGCCGCTCTGCTGCTTTTTCACATACTTGGCAAAAGCCACGTCCGCCTCATCCCGCTCCAGGGGAGCCAGCAGGTCCCAGAACCGGTCCAGAGGACACTGGCAGTCGTCGTCCACACAGACTACAAATTCCCCCTGCGCTACATGGTACCCTGCCATCAGGGCGTTGTGGCGGCCGCCGTTTTTAGCCAGGTCGATGACCTTCACCTTTTTGTCCGCCTGGGCCTCGGCGATCAGCACGTCCAGAACATGGTCGGGGGAGCAGTCGTTTACCGCCACCACCTCATAGTCGTACTCCGGACGCTGAGCTACCATGTCCCGGATCTCCTGAATGACCAGGGAGACGGACCTCTCGCTGTTGTAGCAGGGAATGACAAAGCTGATCAGTTGAACTTCTTCCATAATATCACGCTCATTTTTCCGGCAAGCTCAGAATAAAATCTCACCGGAGACGATTTTCATATAATAGATGATGCCGGACAGCAGGTGGAGGAACAGCAGCGTCCAGCCCACCACAGCTACCACCGTATATTTCTTCCCGGTCAGCCGGTCACCGAACATCAGCTCCAGGAAGCTCCGCAGGGCGATGAACCAGACAAAGACCGCTGCCAGGCCGTAGCTCCAGCTCAGATTTCCGTGGTAACGGCTGCTCCCGGTCTCCGCCAGGGCCGCCTTCATCCCCACAGCCACCGCCAGATTGGACAGAGAGAGCTGCCCTTCTACGCTGGACAGCAGCCGCTTTCCGTCCACGATAAACACGAACAGAGGGAAGGCGAACAGCAGCAGCATGGAGAAGGGGATGTTTTTCGTGCTGTGGGACCATACATCCAGAAATGCGATCTCGATGCCGCTCTCGGAGTCTGCCCCGAATTCAGACAGGAACTTCATCAGCATCAGCAGTGCCGCCGGGATATAGGCGCAGGCGGTTTTGAAGCAGAACAGGAACGCCTTGCCCCGGCTGCGGATCAGGTCCACGATCATCAAAATCGCCAGCCCGGGGATAAATGCCTGGACAAAGGAGGGCTTTGCCCATACGGTCAGCATCAGGACGAAGGCATAGGCCACGATCTCCCTCTTGCTCTCAAAGGCCCGGGTCGGCCAGCCGTCCCTCTCCCGCAGGCGGCGATAGATACGCACCGTCATCCAGAAAGCGATCAGGGCAAAGGGCCGGACCATCATCTGGGTGGGATTGTGCCAGACATTGGGGCTGCTCTGTCCCCGGTAGATGGTTGTCGTGTACCAGGGGACATAGATCGCCGAAACCAGGCACAGGGTCAGGGATGCAAAGGGGATCAGCCGCCGGTTGAGCCATTGGAGCATGCCCTTGAACAGGGCGTTGTAAATGAGATAGGCCGCCTCAACGGCGCCGGCGGTCACCAGGCACCCGGCATAGACCAGGCTCACTCCCAGACGGTTGGCCAGCCAGACGCAGGCATGCCACAGCCGGTCGTTGCCTGTGAGCAGTGCCTGGAGCAGCGTCCACTTGTCAAACTCGTCCGCCCAGGCCAGGTGGACGGTCAAATCACTGGCGTCCACCTCTGCCAGCAGATGGTAGGTAGAGGCAAAGACCATAAAGAACAGCAGGACCCCCAGCAGGCAGGAGAGCATCAGCGCCAGCCGCCGTTCCTGTTCCCGTTTTGTGACGGACATTCCCGCACCTTCTTCCATCCCTGTCTCCCTTCTCTTATCGCTTCTGACCAAAGAAGTCGAAGATGGCGTCGATCACCTGGTCCTGCTCCGCCCGGCTCAGGCCGTAGTACATGGGCAGACGGGTCAGGCGATCGCTCTCCCGGTCGGCATAGACGTTCTCCCCATGGAACCGGCCGAACCTCCGTCCGGCGGGGGAGCTGTGAAGGGGCACATAGTGGAAGGAGACGATAATACCCCGCTCTCTGAGGAAGGAGGTCAGGGCGGTCCGCTCCTCCAGGTCCTTCACCCGGATGGCAAACATATGGGCGTTGTGGGCACACTCGGCAGGCGGCTCCAGAAAGCGAAGCTTCCCCGCATCCCGCAGAGGGGCCAGTCCCTTCTCGTAGTAGTGCCAGGAGTCCAGCCGGTCCCGGTTGATCTCGTCGGCCATCTCCAACTGGGCCAGCAGATGAGCGGCGTTGATGTCACTGGGGAGATAGGAGGAGCCGTACTCCACCCAGGTGTACTTGTCCACCTGTCCCCGGAGGAAGCGGGAGCGGTTGGTGCCCTTCTCCCGGATGGTCTCCGCTTTTTCCACCAGCTCCGGGTGGTTCACCAGCACGGCGCCTCCCTCTCCCATGGAATAGTTCTTCGTCTCATGGAAGGAGAAGCAGCCGAAGTCGCCAATGCTCCCCAGCGCGCGGCCCTTATAGCTGGCCATGACGCCCTGGGCGGCGTCCTCCACCACCAGCAGACCGTGGCGGCGGGCGATGTCCATAATGGTGTCCATCTCACAGCCGATGCCCGCATAGTGGACGGCGCAGATGACCCGGGTCCGGTCGGTAATGGCGGCTTCGATTTTCGTCTCGTCGATGTTCATGGTGTCCGGTCGGACGTCTACAAACACCGGCACCGCCCCCTGAAGCACAAAGGCGTTGGCAGTGGAGCAGAAGGTATAGGAGGGCATAATGACCTCATCCCCCGGCTTGAGGTCGCACAGCAGGGCAGCCATCTCCAGGGCGTCGGAGCCGGAGGTGGTCAGCAGCACTCTGGGGCTGCCGGTCTGCCGCTCCAGCAGGGCGTGGCACTTTTGGGTGAACGGGCCGTCGCCGCACAGCTTGTGGTTGACCAGCACCGCCTGGGCCATATAGTCCAGCTCTTTGCCCGTATAGGGCGGACGGTTGAAGGGGATCATTGCACATTACCTCCATATCTCTCATTCTTTGCAGATTCGACAGCGCAGACCGGCTTCTCTCAGGTTGTGCCGTTCTCCGCCGGGTCCTCATCCGGTTGGGATGGTCTCCGCCGCCGCCTCAACGCTCCGCGCACCAGGGCCACCGGCAGAATGGCGACCACTGCGACAACGGAGATCAGCATTCCCGTGGATGCCCCCGGTTGCTCATATCGCAGCTCGATCTCGTACTCTCCCGGCTCCAGCAGGACGCCGCAGTACATGACGTTGACCTCAAGCAGTTCGGCCTCCTGGCCGTTGACATAGACGCTCCAGCCCTCGGCATAGGGAACGGAGAAGGTCAGCAGACGGCTGTCCTCCAGAGAGATCGTCCCGGTGATCCGGTCACCGTCCTCCACTACGTTCTCCAAGGTAACCTCACGAAGCGCGTCCACCTGGCTGTCCATCTCGTCCATGGGGATGCAGACCACATAGATGTCGTCATAGACCGCATCCAGGGCCGTCTCGAAGGTCAGGGTACAGCCGGTCTGGGCCTCCTCGCTGTAGCCCAGATGGAATACCACCGCGTCCTTTTCGAAGTAATAGCTCTGGGTCTTGCCCCGGAGGGTCGCTTTCTCGCTGTTCCCTATTGCCTTACAGGAGATATCACAGGTAGCGGAGGATGTCTTGCTGGCAAATTCCAGCCCGGAAATCACCAGATAGGTCTCGCAATTGGCCTCCCCCTCAAAGGACAGCTTGATACTGCTGCCGTCGCTCTCTCCGGAGAGGGTCTTTGCCTCCTGATCCAGGGTCACGCCATCGCTGGACTTTACCGTGACCTCGGTCCGCTCCTCGGTGTAGGTATCCTCGTTATGCTCCAGCAGGTCGGTGTCCCCGCCGATCACGGCGCTCTCCAGCATCACCTGCTGCCGCTCCAGGGGGGTCATGGCCTCATACTCCTCCTGGGTGACATAGCTGGTATAGGTGTAGCCCAGGGGCAGGGCGTTCCGGTTCTCGTACACCGTCACCGTTTGCTCCCCGTCCTCGCTCTCTACCGACTCCACGGCCTCAAAGCCGTAAGGGACCCGGGTCTCCTTAGAGGAGACGTAATACTTCACACTGGCCAGGGCCATCAGGGCGGAACGCTCGTCCAGGTTGCGGACGCAGAAGGTGTGAGACTGACTGCTCAGACAGACATCCGCAAAATATTCGCTGATCCCCGAGGGAATGACGCTGTAGTAGGAGTTTGTACTGTTAAAGTCCAGGGCGCTGGCCTGATTGTACTGCGGGGAGTCCTGGTCGATGCGGTAGAAGGAGTCGTCCTCCGACAGCGTCTCCGTGGACAGAGCGTCGCCCATCAGTCCGCTCATGGTGCTGTAGGTCTCTCCGGCGTATATAAACTGAGACACATAATCTCCGCCCTCCGGCAGCAGTGAGCTGGACACATTGAGCATGACCGTGTACACCGTGACCAGGGTCAGCACACCGATCCGCTGTCCCCGCTTCAATCCAGACTCGTCCAGGAGAATCAGGACCAGCATGGTCACTGCCATGGTCACCAGCCCGAGGGCCACCAGCTTGGTGGCGTCGCTCTGGGTGGCGCAGACGGCACAGTAGGCCACCGTGCTCCCGGTCAGCACCAGCCTGTCCCGTCGGGTCAGGGTCGCCAGCTCCGGCAGCATCTCCACCAGAATATAAGCTACCAGCAGACAGAACGCATAGCCCCAGCGGTTGGACACATAGGAGAAGCCGTTGGTGGCCAGGCCGAAGATGGGCAGACAGATGCCCACACAGCAGACGATCAGCCCTGCCTTCAGTGGGCGAAGCTCCTTCCTCTTCCGCCGGAACAGCAGGATACAGGCCAGCCAGGCCAGCGCCGCCATACTGATATGAGTCCAAGAGCCGATAAAGCTGAACTCCAGATTCAGGCCGTCCAGCAGACCGGAGTAGTAGCTGTTGCTGTAAAAGATGCTGAATTCCGTCCCCTCGCCGCTTCGGGCGGAGTCGGCAAAACCCAGTATCCCGGGCAGGAGGGCGCAGGCAGCCATGGCCGCGCCCCAGGCATAGAGACCGATCAGCTTCACGATCTCGGAGATGACCTTCCCCACTTTTTTCCCGTGGAGGCAGAACAGCCGGATGAGCAGGTAGATCGCCAAGATCACGCCGTTGACGTAGGCGGAGTAATATCCGGAAAAGCACTGTAAAAAGACCGCCAGCACAAATACGCCGCACTTCCGCTGCCGGATGAACCGCTCCGCCCCGATGAGGGTCAACACCCCGTAGGTCATCAGGACCGTGGTGAAAAAGGGCTGTCGGGCAGCGACAAAGATGGCGTAGCCGGAGCAGACATAGGCCAGTGCCCCCGCCAGGATGGGCAGCTTCTCCCGCTTGCCCAGGGTAGCGCAGAACCAGATGAATACCAGCCCGCAGACGTACAGCCGGAGGATCACCGTGATGTCCGCGATGAGCTCCATGGTCTCCTCATTGCCCAACAGACTCAGCAGCATAAACGGCTCCCGCCGGATCACGTCCAGGGGGGACATTCCAAAGCCCAGGGTAAAATCCCACTGGGGGAAGCGGAGCACGCCCGTCTCCAGCAGGCTGTTGATCCCGCTCATCACATACTCTTTGAAGTAGAGCATCCCGGGGAACTGCTGATCCAGGCCGTCGGTGGACCAGATCAGGGATTTCCCGTTGGAGATGAAGGGATAGACATAGGCCACCGCCACCACCAGGAAGAGGACGGTGAACAGGGCGGTCATTTTCAGCCCCCACCGGTGCCGCTGCCAGAAACGCTTCTGTCCCAAGGCGCGGGGCGGGCGTTCCTCTCTGTCCAGGCGGTCCGCCACATTCAGGCACAGACTGGGGAGCCGGTTCGCCAGGCGGCTGGGCGCTGCCAGCCCGGCCAGGACACACAGAGCTCCTGTCAACGCAACACCCTTCAGGGTGACCCCACCGCTCATGGGCATGACCAGCACATAGATCAGGGGGGAGAACCAGAAATAGCCGGACTTCCACCGTTTTCCCTGGTCGGAGAACAAAGGCACCTTCCAGTCCGGGGTCAGCGTCCACACAGCGCAGATCAGTCCTGCCGCCAGCACATAGAATGCCAGCCGGGCCAGGATACCCACCCAGGACGCAGGCAGGCCTGCCACGCCGTCATACCAGGTGTTCCCGTCGATCAGGGCGCGGAGGTTTTTCCAATAACCTCTGAGCAGGACGCACACCACCGCCCATCCGCCAACCAGCAGCAGAGAAGGCAGCTTGCTCGATTTGGCGCGGCACCACCGGGCAAGCTTCTCATCCTCCATGCCGCGGCCCAGCACAAAGAAGGGCAGATACACCGCCAGCCGGGCCAGACACAGGAAATTGGTGATCGGCTTGATCAGACCCGCTGCCAGGCCGATGACCACCGTCAGGGGCAGGAGCCATTTCTTCATCCAGTCTTTTTGGGGCACTGCGCCCGCCAGGATCAGGCAGACGCCTCCCACCAGGAACAGCCAGGGCGCGCCGGTGGTGGAAAAGGGGTAGAACCCCGGCTCCCGTCCCGCCAGCGTCTCGCACCAGAACAGCAGCACCTTTTGCGCATACCCCAGAAGGATCATCCCCACACCGGAGGAGATCAGCTCCCGCCGGTCCTTGCCCCCCCCGGGACTCCCGTCCCATGAGAAACAGCATACCGGGGAACACGATCAGCGAGGTGAAGGTATACCCCGCCATAGCGATCCGCCTGCTGCGGTAACAGTTCATCACCCAGAAGACCGCCGACACCAGGTACAGCAGCCAGCCCAGGTTGTTCTGCCTGTGCTTCATTCTCTCTTCCGCGCTCATCTTCTCCTCGTCTTTCTCTCTTATCGGCCCAGATCCTGCTTGATCTGGGAGGATGAGATCTCAGGCGTGCGGGGCAGATAGACCACCTGGCACAGATCGCTGAGAAAATCAAACTGTCCCTTCCAGTCGTCTCCCATGACGAAGGTGTCCACCCGGAACTCCTTTACATCGGAGGCCTTCTGCTCCCAGCAGGTCTCAGGAATGACCAGGTCCACATACCGTACCGCCTCCAGCAGTTGCTTACGCTGCTCATAGCTGAAATAGCATTTCTTCTGCTTCTCGTTCCAGTTGAACTCATCGGTGGAGAGGGCCACAATGAGGTAGTCCCCCAGGGCTTTGGCCCTTCTGAGCAAATTGATATGACCGTAATGGAGCAGATCATAGGTGCCATAGGTAATTACTTTTTTCATCGCTGTATGCCTCCGTGATTTGTATCCATGAAAACACGCATTATCATAACACAATTTCCCATCTGATCAATGCCTTCCCGCATTTGTAAGGTTTCCCGGCGGCAGGTCTGTATCCCCTGTCACAGCAGAAAAGGGAGCCATCGCCCCCTTTATCCGTCTTGGCCTGTTTATGGTGCGCTGCGCTCTCCCGCGCGCTCCGCCGGAGACGGCCGGAACCGCTCCGGGAGAAGGGTGCAGAGAAATGCCCCGATGTCGGCGGTATTGTTCCGGTCCGCCGTCTCGATGTATCTGGCCCGGAAGTCCTCCAGAGCCGCCAGGTCATAGCCCCCCAGGGCCACCGATTCCAACAGCTGATCTGCCCGGCGGAAACAGGCCAGAGGCAGCTCGGCCTCCGGGTCGATGTTCAGGCCCTGGGTCTCCATATACCGCTCCTTGTCGAACAGGTAGAAGTACACCGGCTTGTGGAGCAGGCTGGCCTCCAGGGAGGCGGCGGAGTAATCGGTGATCACCGCGTCGCACACCTTCATCAGATCATAGGTGGACCAGCCCCGGGCCGTCCGGTTCTCCTCCGGCAGCTCAAACCGGGAGAGGGGATGGGGCTTGACCAGCAGGGCGACCTCCGGCTGACCGGACGCCGCCTCCACCATAGCCCGGACCCCCTCGTCCACCCCCCCCCGGAAGGTGGGGAGGTACAAAGCCAATATTTTTCCCCGGAGCTGGGGCCGCTGGGCCAGATACCGCTCCCGGATGTCAGGGTCAGGGCGCTGGATGTAGTCGATGCGGGGCATCCCCAGGGGCAGGATACGCTCCTCCGGGGTATCGAAGGCCTGGGCATAGATGTGCCGGGTGGCCTCGCTGGCGCAGAGGATGTAATCATAGTTCCGGTGCATGGCCATCTGCTCCGCCATGGCGGAGGAGTGTCCCCCCGGCCGGTCCAGGCACTGATAGGAGAACTGCTTCACCGCCCCCACGGCGTGCCAGATCTGGACGATCTTCAGCTCCGACTTGTGGTGCAGCACACACAGGGGGATGGAGTAGGTGTCTGTCACCGCCACGGAGGCGGTGGCGATATGATACAGGTTGCGGACAAGAAAGAGGCAGTAGGTGACGGGGTTGGTCCGTCGGGTCTGCTTCCGGCAGAGCATGACCACCTCCGTCTCCGGAGCGATACGGGCCAGCTCCTGACGGAGCAGGACAAAGTCGATGGGAGGCGTGTCCGACTCCCGGGAGAGCATGATCACCTTGTTGCGCACCCGCAGGGGACGGAACAGCAGGTACAGCAGGCTCATCCCCCACTTTGCAACGGCAAGCAGCAGTTGTTTCATCAAACCTGTCCCTCCCTTATCCGGCGGCCCCGCCGCCCTGTTTGACCCTATCTTATCCGTCCCCGGGGCAGTTGTCAACCGGAAAGCTGCCCCATTTTCCCGGTGCTTCTGAATCTTTTTTGAATTTTTCCTCCTGAATTTGACGCTGGCCCTGTTCTGTGGTATGATGATAGAAATCGTCTGATCAGGATTTCACGGGCATTTCTGCCCATTGGAAAGGAAGTGCTTCTATGCCTGCCGGAACCTCAGCCTCTTCCAAGCGCCGGACCGGGTCCTGGGTGCTTGTGCTGCTCTCTGTCATTCTGGGCCTGCTGCTCATCGTCGCAGGCATTTACGCCGGTATCGCCAAGCGATATGAGGAGATGTTCCTCCCCGGCTCCACCATCAACGGCATTGACGTCTCCGGCATGACCGTCTCCCAGGCGGAGCGGGCGCTGGAGGACAGCCAGGAGTCCTACACCCTGACCCTCATCGAGCGGGACAGCGTCACCGAGACCATCACCGGCGACGAGATCGACCTGGCCCTGAATCTGGGCAGTGAGGTGGACGATTTGCTGGCCGGACAGAATGCCTGGACCTGGCCCATGGCCCTGTTGGGCTATCGGACCAGCACCATGACGGTGGACGAGATGTTCTCCTACGACACCGCCAAGCTCACCGAGGCCATTGCCGACCTCCGCTGCATGGACAGCTCCTCCTCCACCGCCCCCAGGGACGCCTACATCTCCAACTATGACGCCGAGCTGGGGGGCGTGACCATCGTAGAGGAGGTGGAGGGCAACCTGGTGGATCAGGATATCCTCCTTCCCGCCATTCTGGAGGCGGTAGCCTCCCTGCAGACCGAGCTGGATCTGGAGGAGCTGGGCTGCTATGTGGAGCCGTCCGTCACCTCTGACGATGCGGATCTGATCGCCGAGGCCCAGACCCTGAACGAATACCTGGGCCTCGTCATCACCTACGAGATGGGGGACGACACCCTGACCATCGACGGCTCTACCCTCCAAAACTGGCTCACCTTCAACGACGACGGCACCGTCACTCTGGACGAGAGCAAGGTGACCACCTGGGTGTCCAATCTGCGGTACAACTACGCCACCATCTTCTCCAACCGGGAGTTTGCCACCTCCTATGGGGAGACCATCACAGTGGAGGGGGGCGACTACGGCTGGTGGATGGACGATGAAACCACCGCCCAGGAGCTGATCGAGGCCATTGAGAACAAGCAGAGCGGCTCCATGGAGCCGGTGTGGTATCAGGAGGCCGCCGTCCTGGGCGAAGGGGCCAGCGGCGACTTCGGAAACACCTATGTGGAGATCAATCTGACCGCCCAGCATCTCTATTTCTACAAGGACGGAGAGCTGATCATCGAGTCGGATATTGTCTCCGGCAAGAACGACGCCACGCCTACCGGTACATACAGCATGACCTATAAGGAGCGCTACGGCACCTTGGTGGGTGAGAACTACTCCTCTCCCGTCAGCTACTGGATGCCCTTCAGCGGCAACGTGGGCCTCCATGACGCCTCCTGGCGCACCGTCTTTGGCGGCACCATCTACCAGACCAACGGCTCCCACGGCTGCGTCAATCTGCCCATCGAGACCGCCAAGACGATTTACGAAAACATTACCGACACCTGCGCCATCATCGTCTACAAGCTGGACGGCACCGAGAGCAGCACCACCAGCAGCCAGAGCTATGAGGACATTGCCGCCGCCGTGGTGGACGCCATCGACGAGATCGAGGCCGCCGGAGACATCACCTCCAGCAACTACAACGTCATGTCCAAGCGTATCGAGTGGGCGCAGGCAGCCTATAGCAGCCTGAGCAGCTCCGCCAAAGCGCTGGTCACCAACTACAGCAAGCTGACCGCGGCGGTCTCCGCCCTGGCCTCCTACGAGGCGAGCCACTGAGCCTTGCCTCTCTGCCATAACCAGGCATTACAAATCCCCCGCACCTCGTCTGAGATGCGGGGGATGTTTTTTAGTCCTCACTGTCATCGTTCTCGCCGTGGTCGCCCCGACGGGAGCGGGGTCGCTCCGGCTTTTCCTCTTCCTCTTCGGGGACAACCGTCACCTGGATCTCCGTCACCCGCATCCGGTGCATATTGGTGACAGTGACCACCAGGTTTTCATACCGGAACTGGTCGCCCAGGGCGGGTACCCGGCCCAGCTCCTCCACCACCCATCCGGCCACAGTGGAGGACTCGCAGTCCTCCTCCTTTAAGTCGAACCGGCGGAACACTTCGTGGAGGTCAGCGGTGCAGTTGATCAGGGTGGAGCCGTCGGGCAGCTCCTGGAACGGCTCCACCACCTCGTCGTGCTCGTCCCAGATCTCGCCCACCAGCTCCTCCAGAATGTCCTCCATGGTGACGATGCCCATGGTGCCGCCGTACTCGTCCACGACGATGGCCATATGGGCCTTCTGCCGCTGGAGGGTCTGGAGCAGGTCGTAGATCTGCTCCGTGTGGGAGGCGTAGACCACCGGGGTCAGGGCGGTGAGCCAGTCGGTGCGGCCGCTGCGCTGGAGCTGATATAGGTCGTGGATGTGGACATAGCCCAGGACATTGTCCCGGTTGGTGTGATAGACGGGCAGGCGGGAGTAGTCGCTGGTGAAGAACACCTGCTCCACCTCGCCCATGGTCATGGTGTCCTCCACCATGACGGTGTCTACCCGGGGGATGAGGATCTCCTCTGCAATGCGGTCGCCGAACTCGATGGCGGAGCGGATCAGCTCGCTCTCGTCCCCGTCGATGCCGCCCTCCTGCTCCGCCTCGGAGACCATGGTGATCAGCTCGTCGTTGGTAATGCCCACGTCCTCCTCATTTTTGAAGGCCCGCTGGATCAGCTTTGTCCAGGCGTTGAACAGGGCGGTAAAGACGTAAAAGACGGTCATGACGACCTGAATCGCCGGAGCCACCGCCATGGCCATCTTCTCCGGCATACTCTTGGCCAGCGTCTTGGGGGTGACCTCGCTGAAAATCAGCACGACCACCGTGATGACCACCGTGGAGACGGTGGCCCCATAGATGGGAAAGTACATGGTGAACAGCACCGTACCCAGAGAGGCGGCGGAGATGTTCACGATATTGTTGCCGATCAGAATGGCGGACAGCAGTCGGTCATAGTCCTCGTGAAGCTTCATCACCCGTTGGGCCTTTTTGTTCCCGTCCTCCGCCCAGCTTTTCATACGAATCACATTGAAGGATGTAAAGGCCGTCTCAGATGCCGAAAAGAAGGCGGACAGAGCCACCAGCAGCACCAGGGCTGCGATCATCGCCGGTGTACCGGAGTTCATCGTTCCGTCACCAGCCCTTCCGTCTCCCCTCGTCGTCCTGTGGGACTACTGCCATCTACGTCGTGATCCATTTGTATTGTTCCTCCATCCATGATATGACTTGCTCCCGGCCCTCCTCGCTCAGAGGGAAGGTGGCCTGGTTGAGCACCTCGCTCTCCTCCAGGCAATACTCCCCCTTCCAGACGAAGACGTCTACCTTGCTCTCCGGGAGCGGCTCGCCGCTGACCTTGTCTAAAACCGCGGTGGGCTTGATGAGAAAGCGCATCTCCCGAAAGCTGCCGTAAAAGGCGTTGCCGTTGACCCAGCTGTGAAGATTGGTGATATAAAAGCCAGGCTCGTCTCTCAGCATAGCGCATCCTCCTTTGGGGTATCAAGAATTATTGTACCCGCTTTTACAGTCAGCGTCAATATACATTTTGGGGCGTGTGTGTAAAATCCCGGTGAGTTTTTCAAAAAAATGGGCCTCCATAAAAGCACAACTCCCGAAGCCGGAACCGGCTTCGGGAGTCGCTTGAGTGGAGACTACTGGACTCGAACCAGTGGCCTCATGCGTGTGAAGCATGCGCTCTAACCAGCTGAGCTAAGCCTCCAGACTGACCCGTACGGGAATCGAACCCATGTTTCCGCCGTGAAAGGGCGGTGTCTTAGCCGCTTGACCAACGGGCCATGGGCTTTCTCCAGAGGAGAAAAAATAGCGGCGACTGGATTTGAACCAGTGACACCACGGGTATGAACCGTGTGCTCTAGCCAACTGAGCTACGCCGCCATGTCGCACAAATAACAGTCTCGTCACAGCGCAGGTATTATTATACTCAAGGGGCACCCCTTTGTCAAGTATGAATTTCAAAAGAGGGACGAATTTTGCCCCGGTCGCACGTCCTCCCGGCGTACTCTGTCCCAGGAGAACAGGGGAATCAATTCCCTCGCAGATACCGTCTCCGGCCGGTCGATCAGGCCTGCCCAAAACGCCAGACGGCCCACCACGGCCTCCGGACTCTGTCCCGAGGCCCGGAGAGCGCCCAGGTCCAGATCCCGGTCCCGCTTGGACAGCCGCCGCCCATCGGCGGAGAGGAGCAGGGGGACATGGGCATACGCCGGGTGAGGAAATCCCAGCAACTCCTGGAGCCAGAGCTGCCGGGGGGTGGAGGGGAGCAGATCGCGCCCCCGGACCACCTCAGTGACCCCGGTCAGTCCGTCGTCCACCACCACCGCCAGCTGATAGGCGTGAACGCCGTCCGACCGGCGGAGGATGAAATCCCCGCAGTCCCGGGCCAGATTCTCCCGGTAAGCTCCTTGCAGTCTGTCCGTGAAGGCGATCTCCCGGTCGGGGACATGGATGCGCAGGGCAGGACGGCGGAGGGCCGCGCGGCGGCTCTGCTCCTCCGGGGAGAGACCACGACAGGTGCCGGGGTAGAGGGGGGTCCCGTCGGAGGCGTGGGGCGCGGAGGCGGCGTGCAGCTCCCCCCGGGTGCAGAAGCAGGGGTAGATCAGGCCGCATTCTTGCAGCAGGTTCAGATAGTGGGCGTAGATCTCCCGGCGGCGGCTCTGACAGTAGGCGGTCTCGCCGTCCACTCCGCCCTCGTCCCAGTCCAGCCCCAGCCAGCGCAGATCGTCCTCCACCTGCCGGGCGTAGTCGGGGCGGCACCGCTCCGGGTCCAGGTCCTCCATCCGCAGGAGCATCCGTCCGCCCGCAGACCGGACGGACAGCCAGGCCAGGAGGCAGGAAAAGGCGTTGCCCAGGTGCATCCGCCCACTGGGGCTGGGGGCGAAACGGCCTGTGATGGTTGACATAACGATACCTCCGGCGGGCAGACTGAACCCGGCCCCCGCAGAGGCGGGAGCCGGTCGATTTTATGGTGAATGTGACAACAGGGATGCAGCTCAATACTTCTTGCAGACAGGGGCATTGGCGGCGGCGGACTCGGGGTCGAACCACACCAGGTTGTTGCCGGTCTGCTTGTCGAACAGCTGGAGCAGGTCGGCGGGGAAGGTGAAGTGGACCGTCTTGGTGCTGCCGTCGATCAGGCCCTGATCCAGTCCCACAGTGGAGACCACCAGGACCACCTCGTCGCCGTTGCAGTCGGTGTGCAGATGCAGGGAGGAACCCATCATCTCGCAGACCTCCACGCTGGCGCTCAGGCCGCCCTCGCCCAGAGTGACATGCTCCGGACGGATGCCGGCCACGATGTCGCAGGGCTGCTGGTTGTTGGCGCGAAGGGCCTTCTGGTGCAGCTCGGACAGCTCGAAGTCGGTGCCCTTGATCTGGGCATAATACTTGTTCTGCTTGACGATCAGCTTGGCGTCGTTGAAGAAGTTCATCTGCGGGGTGCCGATGAAGCCTGCCACGAACAGGTTCGCGGGGCAGTTGAACAGCTCCTGGGGAGTGCCGATCTGGTTAACAAAGCCGTCCTTCATGATGACGATACGATCGCCCAGGGTCATGGCCTCGGTCTGGTCATGGGTGACGTACATGAAGGTGGTGTCGATCCGCTTGCGCAGCTTGATGATCTCAGCACGCATCTGGTTACGCAGCTTGGCGTCCAGGTTGGACAGAGGCTCGTCCATCAGGAACACCTTCGGCTCACGGACGATAGCACGACCGATAGCCACACGCTGACGCTGGCCGCCGGAAAGAGCCTTGGGCTTCCGGTCCAGATACTGGGTGATGCCCAGGATCTCAGCGGCCTCTTCCACCTTCTTGTCGATCTCAGCCTTGGGGGCCTTCTTCAGCTTCAGCGCGAAGGCCATGTTGTCCCGCACGGTCATGTGAGGATACAGGGCGTAGTTCTGGAAGACCATTGCGATGTCACGGTCCTTGGGGGCCACGTCGTTGACCAGGCGGTCGTCGATGTACAGCTCGCCCTCGGAGATCTCCTCCAGACCGGCGACCATACGAAGGGTGGTGGACTTACCGCAGCCAGAGGGGCCGACCAGGACGATAAATTCCTTATCGGCGATCTCCAGGTTGACGTCATGGACGGCGGTAACCTTGTTGTCGTAGATTTTCTTCAGGTTTTTCAGTTTAACAGTTGCCATTGCTTCCGACTCTGACAGAAGAGCATCCGCAGCTTCTGCCTCAGCGCTGTGTGCTTTATCACAGTGCCATTACGACAGGTCTCCACACTGCCGCACCGCGAGCCTTGCGGGGATGATTGACCTCCTCTTTGAATGTACGCCGACCATATCGTGGAGTGGCCGACGCCATGGGGATGATATATATTCCGGGGCAAAGCCCCAAAATACCAATGAAAAAGGTATTGGGAAAAGAGTTTCCCACTCCACGTCCATATCATACCGGAAATTTTCGGTAAAGTCAATCAAATTCTGTGGAAATTTTTTTCCGCCGGGGCCACATGGCTCCCGGCGGACGATAACTCGTTGCTGTCTTATTTGTTGGCGGTATTGACGGTGTAGTTGGGGGCTTCCTTGGTGATATAGATGTCGTGGGGATGGCTCTCCCGGAGACCAGCGGAGGTGATGCGGACGAACTGGCCCTTCTCCTGGAGGTCCGGGATGGTGGGACAGCCGCAGTAGCCCATGCCGGAGCGGAGGCCGCCCATGAGCTGATACATGGTGTCGGACAGGCTCCCCTTGTAGGGGACCCGGCCCTCCACGCCCTCGGGGACCAGCTTCTTGTTGTTCTCCTGGAAATACCGGTCCTTGGAGCCCTGGGCCATGGCGGCCAGGGAGCCCATGCCCCGGTAGACCTTGAACTGACGGCCCTGGTAGATCTCGGTGGACGCCGGAGCATAAAAAAAAACAGCCAGGAGGGCGCCGAGCGTGACCACATTGGCGCCGGCGGCGTGAGCCG
>JAJBUB010000058.1 GCA_020860575.1 Clostridiales bacterium
CAGCAGGGAGAGGGTTGGGTTTGGATTCGGTTTCGGCTTCTCCCTCGGCTTCGGCATCGGTTTTGGTTTCGGCCTCGGCCTCGGCTTCGGCTTCGGTATCGGTTTTGGTTTTGGTATCGGCTTTGGTTTTGGTATCGGCTTTGGTATCGGTATAGCCATTTTCCGCATCCGTTGGCATACCTTCGCTCTCCGTTGGCATACTGTCGCTGTCTGAGGGCAGAGCCACGTCGTCCAACGTCTCGCTCTTTCCCCAGCGGGCGTTGGCGGCCTTTTTCCCGGCCTCGGAGCGCTTGCGCCGCTGCTCGTCGAAGCTCTCCTGAAACCGGTCCTCCCGGCCCATGACCCGGCGGCAGAAGAACCGGAGGTTGCCCTCCCGGGGGACAGGGGTCCCGTCCATGCTGTACCGGAGCAATCCCCGGCACAGCTTGCCGAACTCCTCGTCGTCCAGCTCCTCCATCTCCGCCAGGTATTCATAGGGCAGCGCCACATAATTTCTGGACATATTTTCCGCTCCTCTCTGGGTCTGATACCAATAGTATAGTACAAATGTTCTATATCGTCAATGCAACATTCTGGATTTATTCTCCCGCCGCTGACCGTGGGAGAGGGAGAAATAGGCGCATCCCTGGGCCGCTGTGCGGCTCAGGGATGCGTTGCGTATTGAGAGAAGCATAGCGGAGAGAACCTGACTATGCGCCGGCCTCCCGCTTTACATAATACTGGGCCTGAGCGTTCCACAGCCGGGCATACAGCCCGTCCTCGTCTGCCAGCAGCTCCTCATGGGAACCGGTCTGCACCACCGCCCCGTCCCGGAACACGGCGATCTGGTCGCAGAACTTGCAGGAGGACAGGCGGTGACTGATGTAGACGGCGGTCTTGTCCCCGGCAATGTCGTTGAATTTGCTGTAAATTTCCGCCTCGGCGATTGGGTCCAGGGCTGCCGTGGGCTCGTCCAGGACGATGAAGGGGGCGTCCTTGTACAAGGCGCGGGCGATGGCGATCTTCTGTGCCTCGCCGCCGGAGACCTCCACCCCGTCTCTGTCCAGGTCTTTATAGAGACAGGTATCCAGCCCCCGGGGCATGGTCTCCAGCCGCCGGTCAAACCCGGCGTCCTCCAGGGCGCGCCCTGCCCGCTCCCGGTCGTAGTCCGCCGCCCCGGCCACGTTCTGCCCCAGGGGCAGGGCGAAGAGCTGGAAGTCCTGGAACACCACGGAGAACAGGGCGATGTAGTCCGCATAGCGGTACTTGCGGATGTCGATGCCGTTGAGCAAGATCTCCCCCTCGGTGGGGTCGTACAGACGGCAGAGCAGCTTGATGAAGGTGGTCTTGCCGCTGCCGTTGGGCCCCACCACCGCCAGGCGGCGGCCCACCCGGAAGGTCATGCTCACATGGCGAAGGGCGTACCGCTCCGTGCCGGGATACCGGAAGGACACGTCCCGGAACTCCACCTGATACTGCCGGTCGGCCCGCTTCTCCGTGGTCAGGCTGCCCCGGTACATCTCGTGGGGCAGGTCGAGGAACCGGAACTCTGTCCCCAAAAACGCGTCCTCGGCGTTGACCCGCAGCTCCCCCAGTCCCTCCAGCAGCTCGGAGAGGCCGAGAAACAGGTTGGTGATGGCCCCCACATACTGGACGATGGACCCCACGCCGAAGGCCCCCGCCCAGGATTTCAGACAGACGAAGCCGTACACCAGCCCGGTGAGCACGGCGGAGACGCTCTGAGAGGCGGCGAAGCAGGCTCCCATGGGGCCTCTGGCCCACCGCGCGATGAGGGAGCGGGGGCCGAATTCGCCGGTCTGCCCCAGGAGGGGGTCGGAAACCTGCTCCCGCTGGCGGTACATCCGGGCGTCCTCCGCCCGTCCCCGCTGGGTGGAGACGGTGTAGCCGTAAAAGCTGAACACCCGGTTGGCGTACAGGATGCTCTGGGCATATTTGACCCAGTAGGCGTCCCCCCGGTTGTACAGGGCGGGGGCGGTGACCGCGCCCAGCAGCAGCACCGCCAGCACCCCCAGAACGCACAGGGGATGGTTCAGCCAGGTCATGCCGCTCTCCTCCGGCACACTGGAGAGAAACAGGGTGACGGACAGCCCCACGCCACCCAGGATGCGCACCACAGCGGTCATCAGCTTTTCCAGAGACACCAGCGGCTCCAGCAGCCCCTTCCCCGACCAGTTGACGTTTTGCCGGATTTGGGAGTACAGATCGGCGGTCTCCTGCCGGTCCATGGTGACAAAGTCCATGTCCAGCATCTTGTCCTGCCGGAGCCGGTCATAGGCCAGCCGGGACATCTGATTCTCATAATCCCGCCACCGTTTGGCGGCTCCCGCGGCCAGGGTGAACAGCGCCCCGGACAGCAGCGCCCCCAGCGCCAGCAGTCCCAAGGTCTCCGGGTCCCGTTTGCCGGACAGCTCCCCGATGAGCCGGGCGGAGAACCACACCGCCACATAGGGGGCCAGGGCGGTCAGGACGTCGTACAGCCCTGTCGCCCAGAACCAGTTGGGGCAGATGCGCCACCAGATGCCCATGACCCGCCGGGTGCGCCGGAAGGCCTCACCCCAGGGCAGAGACGTTTTCTTCTCCTGCGCCATCTTCGTCCCCTCCTTCCCGGTAATATCGGCTCTGTACCTCGAAGAGCTTTGCGTAGCCGCCTCCCAGCTCCAGGAGGGACTGATGAGTGCCCTCCTCCGCCAGCCTTCCGTCCGCCAGGAACAAAATCCGGTCGCAGAACCGGGTGGAGGCCAGACGGTGAGAGATGAACAGGGCGGTGCGCCCCCGGGTCATCTCGCTGTATTTCAGATAGATGTCGTTTTCCGCGATGGGGTCCAGGGCCGCCGTCGGCTCGTCCAGGGCTAGGATGGGTGCGTCCTTGTACAGCGCCCTCGCCAGCATCAGCCGCTGGGTCTGCCCACCGGACAGCTCCACCCCGTCCTCATAGACCAGCCGCCCCAGCTTGGTGTCCAGCCCCTGGGGGAGCCGGGCCACCGTCTCGGTCAGCCCCGCCTGGTCGATGCACCGGCGCACCCGCTCCTCGTCGATGCCCTCCAGCCGCTGGGCCACGTTCACCCGGACGCTGTGCTCCAGCACGGAGAAGTCCTGAAACACGGTGGCAAACAGGGCGTAGTAGTCCCGCCGGTCGTACTGCCGGATGTCCTCCCCGTCCAGCAGCACCCGCCCGCCGGTTGGGTCGAGAAATCCGCAGAGCAGCCGGACCAGGGTGGTTTTCCCCGCCCCGTTCAGGCCCACGATGGCCAGCTTCTCCCCGGGACGGATGGTCAGGCTGAAATGGGAAATGGCGTCCGACTCCGCGCCGGGGTAACGATAGCTCACGTCGTCCAGCTGCAGCTCATAAGGGCGGTCAGCGTCTTTGGGGAGGGGCTTGCCCCCCTCAAATTGGAACGGCTCCGGCCAGTTCAGATATTCCTGCACACAGGAGATGTCCAGGCATTGTCGGTGCAGCTCCAGCAGGCCGGAGGTGATACCCGTCACCCAGGCGGTGAAGCCGCTGACCGCCGTGAAGTAGAGCAGAAATTCCGACGCGGACAGCCCCTCCGTCAGCGTCAGCCAGAGCAGATAGGCGTAGGCCGCCCCGTTCCGGGCCAGGGTGAGCAGAAAGTCCGCCAAATCAGCCCACAGGTAATGCCGCTGCTCCCTGATCTTGAAGGCCCGGATCAGGTTCACGGCGCTCTCCCGCACGTCCCGGAGCCACCCCTGGAGGCCAAAAATGCGGATGTCCTTGGCGGGGGTGCGGTCGGTGGCCTTCTGCCCGATGTAATGGAATTGCTTGTAATAGCCGTCCTGCTCCGCCCGGTGGTCGTAGCCCCAGGCCTGGATGCGCCGGTCGAAGAGACAGCCTGCCACCGTCACGATCACCACCAGGCACAGCAGCCCCGGATGCAGCCCGGACATGAGCAGCAGATACGCCCCAAAGCCCATCAGATCGGTCAACAGGTCGGTCAGCGTGGTCCATACCGCCTCGGTGGCGTCGGCGTTGCTGCCAGTGACCTCCCAGCTCTTGTCCTGGAGGGACAGAAACGCCGTGTCCAGCAGGTTGGGGAAGGAGGTCCGGTCTGTCTTTCGGGCGATCTCCCGGGCCAGCTCCAGCCGGACGGCGATGCGCCCGAACAGGACATTGTTGTCCAGATATCCCTTCAGGGTGGACAGCAGCACCAGCACGGCTCCGAAGCCGCCCACGGCGGCCAGCAACGCCCCCAGTCCGGCCCCGGACTCCACCTGAGCCAACAGGGTCGGGGCGATGAGCAGCTCCGCCACGGAGCGCCCCGCCGTCACCGCCGCCACCGCCACGCACAGGAAGATGACGCTCCGGTTCCCCCGCCAGGCGGAGGCGAGCATAAAGCCCACCGAGCGGTGCATGGGGTAGGCCCGTTTCTTCTGTTCCTTCATGTCATCACCTCACGCTGCTATCCTATCACAAAAAATCGCCCCCCGGCGCGATTCGGGGACGAATCGCAAAAACCGGGGGACGAATCGTTAATCGTATCAAACCTGTGGAATCAAAATCTCCGTGGTGAACGCCCCGTCCTCGCTGTTCCGGCTGAGATAGCCGTCCAGCCGTTCGATGATGGCGTCTATCCGAACCAGGCCAAAGCCGTGGCCCTCCCCTTTGGTGGTGGAGAAGCGGCCGCCGGACTTGACCCGCTTTTTGTCTGCGGTGAAATTGGTGAAGGAGAGGTAGAGCTGAGTGCCCTTCATGTCCATGTACACCCGGATAAGCCGTTCCCCCTCCGGCAGGGCGAGGCTGGCCTCGATGGCGTTGTCAAAGAGGTTGCCGATGATGCAGCACAGGTCCAGCTCGGACATCCGCAGCTTCACTGGGATGTGGGCGTCGCAGCGGACGGGGATGCCTTTGGACTGGGCCAGGGAGATTTTGCTGTTCAAAATGGCGTCCGCCATGGGGTTGCCCGTCTTGATGACCGTGTCCACCGTGTTCAGGTCGGTGTCCAGCTCGTCCAAGTAGGCGCGGATGCCCTCCATGTCCCCATTTGCCGCCAGCACCTTCATGGTCTGGATATGGTTGCGGTAGTCGTGCCGCCAGCCCCGCACCTGGCGGTACATATTCTCCACCTCCTGGTAGTGGGTCTCCACCAGCTCCTGCTGATAGGCGGCCAGGCGGCGGTCAATGCGGCGGTCTATCCAGCGTGACAGAAGCATCTCATCACCCCCTGTCGATAATGGCCCGGTTCAGCGGCTCGTAGGCCCCTCTGGGCAGAGGCAGCGCCTCGCCCCCGGCGAGATGCACCTCCGTCTTTGCCACCCTCCGGACATAGGAGAGGTTCAAAATCAGCCCCCGGCCCACCCGGACGAAGTCCTCTCCCAGCTCGTCGGAAAAGTCGCTGAGGGAGCGCTTGACGGTGTAATCCCGGTCCGCGTGGACGGTGACATAGTTGCGCTGCACGTCCAGATAGCGGATGCGGTAGCAGGGGATGCGCACCAGCTCGCCGCCGCAACTCAGGTTCAGGCAGCGGCTGTTCCGGAGCAGCCTGGCCGCCGCCCGGTCCAGCACCTGAAACAGCTTGTCCCGGCGCACCGGCTTGAGCAGATAGTGAAGGGCCTCCACCTCGTAGCCCTCGGCGATGTAGTCGGAGTAGCCGGTGATAAAGACGATCTGTACCAGCTCGCTGTCCCGGCGGACCCGCCTGGCCAGCTCCACCCCGTCCATCTCTCCCATCTCCACGTCCAGCAAAAGCAGGTCAAAGCTCTGCCGCTCCGCCCAGCGAAAGAGAAAGCTCTCCGCCGAGGGAAAATATTCCGTCCGGACGGTGTGGCCCCGGGCCTCTGCCCATTCGGTCAACAGACGGCCCAGCAGCTGCCGGTCCGCCCCGCTGTCGTCGATGATCGCGACGCAACAGACCATGGCGTTCTCTCCTTTCGCTGTCGATTTATGCTCCATATCGCACGCCGATGGAGGGAAATCTACCGCGCCCCCGGGGCAAGGGGCGGGACGATGACAGCATTAGTTTGCCGCCCGCCGGAGGCTCCGGCGGGCGGCAGACGGTTTCTATGGCATTTTTTGCAGGTGATGTCTTACATGAGGATGGTGCGATAGATCTCCATATACTCCTCAGCGGACTTGTTCCAGCTGAAGTCGGCCTGCATACCCTGCTTCATCAGGTCGGTCCAGGCCTCCTTGTCGTCGTAGACGGCCAGAGCCCGGTCCACGGCTCCCAGCATATCCTCGGCGTTGATGTTGCCGAAGGTGAAGCCAAGACCCTCCTTCGTCTCCGGGTCGTAGGCGGGGACAGAGTCCTTCAGGCCGCCGGTGAGCCGGACGATGGGGACGGTGCCGTAACGCAGGGCGATCATCTGGCTCAGGCCGCAAGGCTCTGCGATGGAGGGCATGAGGAACAGATCGGCCCCGGCGTAGATGGCGGAGGACAGGGGCGCGGAATAGGTGATGTTGGAGGAGACGCGGCCGGGATACCGGGCCTGGGCGTTGCGGAAGAACTCCTCAAAGCCCCACTCGCCGGTGCCCAGCAGGACGAACTGGACGTGATTGTCCATGATCCGGTCGAAGGCGGCGGTGATCAGGTCATAGCCCTTGTGGCCCACCAGACGGGAGATGGAGCCGATGATGGCGGCGTCCGGGTCCTCCTCCAGCCCCAGCTGACGCTGGAGGTCGGCCTTGCAGACCGCCTTGCCGGAGAGGTCGTCGATGGAGAAGTTGGCGGCGATCTTGGGGTCCTTCTCGGAGTTGAAGGCGTCCATGTCGATGCCGTTGAGGATGCCCCGGATCTTGTGCTGGTTCTCCGCGATCACGCCCTCCAGGCCGTGGGCGTAGAAGGCATATTGCAGCTCGTTGGCGTAGGTGGGGGAGACGGTGGTCACGAAATCGGAGGCGTAGATGGCGCCCTTCATCAGGTTGACATCGTTGTAGTAGGCCAGCATATGCTCGTTAAAGTAGGTGTTGTAATCCAGCCCAAAGACGTCGGTGAGGATGGAGTTGCCATACCGGCCCTGATACTCGATGTTGTGGATGGTGTAGACCGTCTTGGCCCCGGTCAGCTCGGGGACATACTTCCGGGCCTCCATCAGATAGATGGGGATGAGGGCGGTCTGCCAGTCGTTGCAGTGGATGATGTCAGGCGCCCAGCCAATTTGGGCGGGCAGCTCGATGACGGCCTTGGAGAAGTAGGCAAAGCGCTCGCCGTCGTCATAGTGGCCGTAGAGACCGTTGCGCTTGAAGTAGGTCTCGTTGTCCACAAAGTAATAGGTGACGCCGCCCCGGTCCAGCTGGAACAGGCCGCAGTAGCAGCTCCGCCAGCCCAGCTGGAGGTAGAAGTACTTCACGAAGGACATCTGGCTGCGCCAGGTGTCGCCGATACCGGCATACAGGGGCAGGATGACCCGGACGTCGTTGGTCTTGTCCGCAGCCAGGGCGGGGGGCAGAGACCCCGCCACGTCCGCAAGACCGCCGGTCTTGATGAAGGGGGCGACCTCGGAGGAGGCAAACAGGATTTTCATAGCGTTCAATCCTTTCCAATCTGGGGCAAAGGCCCGGCGGAGACGCCGGGCCTCGCAGGATGTTAGTTAAATACGGGTTCCCTTGGAGTAGACGATGGGATAGGTCTCGCAGCCGGAGAGGGTGCGGTTGGGGCTGATGGTCACGGACTTGTCGCAGATGACGCAGTTCAGGCTGGCGCTGTCGCCCACGTCGGTGTCCTTCATCAGGATGCAGTTCTTGACCACTGCGCCCTTGCCCACCTTGACGTTGCGGAACAGGATGGAGTTCTCCACCGTGCCCTCGATGACGCAGCCGTCGGAGACCATGGAGCCGACCACCTTGGAGTCAGGTCCATAGTAGGCGGCGGGGTCGGAGCGGTCCTTGGAGCGGATGGGGTGATCCGGGTTGAACAGGTCGTCCCGGACGTCCTTCTTCAGCAGGTCCATGCTCTTCTCGAAATAGTCCGCCACGGTGGGGAACCGGGCCACATAGCCCTCGAAGATGTAGGGGACCACCTTCAGGCCCAGCTTGTCCTTGTTGGCCAGGACCTGGTGGGAGAAGGAGTACAGGCCACGGGCGGAGGAGTAGTCCACCAGCTCGATGAGCTTGGCCTTGCTGATGACGTAGATGTTCAGCGACTCATAGCTGTTGGGGACAGACTTGCTCAAAATCTCGTCGGCAGCGCCGTCCTCGGTCAGGGTGTAGTAGGTGGCGTAGCCCGGACGGTCGGTGTACTTCTTGGAGCAGACAGCGGTGACGTCCGCGCCGGTGGCCAGGTGCTGTTCAAAGACCTTGCTCAGAGAGATGTTCAGCACGATGTCCGCGTCGGCAATGATGATGTACTCCTGCTCGATCTCGTCCAGATAGCTGCGCAGACCGGTCAGAGCGTCCATCATGCCCTGATAGTTGTGCTGCTGATCGTTGCCCATGGAGAAGGGGGGCAGCAGCCGCAGGCCGCCGTGACGGCGGGCCAGGTCCCAGTCCTTGCCGGAGCCGAGGTGGTCCAGAAGGGACTGATAGCTCTGCTGGAGGACAACGCCGATGTCGGTGATGCCGTCGTCCACCATGTTGGAGAGGATAAAGTCCACCAGGCGATACCGGCCGCCGTAGGGTACGGAGGAGATGGAGCGGATGGAGGAAAGCTCCTTCAGGTTATAGCCGGGCTGGTTGGTCATGAGAAGACCATGCACATTGTTCAACATTATGCAACACCGCCTTTCGATTCTTCAGTATACATGGCTCCGGCAGGCACGGTCGCCCCCTCGTCCACGGTGACGCCGCCGGCGACGACGGCGATAGCGCCCTTGTCCTCGCCCACTGTGGCGTTGGCCTCTACGGTGGTGTCTTCGGCCAGGATGGCGTACTCCACCTTGGAGCCGGCCTTGACCACCGCGCCGGGCATGATCACGGAGTAGCGGACGGTTGCGCCCTCCTCCACGGTGACGTTTTCAAAGATGACGGAGTTGTCCACAACGCCGTCGATCTCGCAGCCGCCGGCTACCAGGGAGTGGGTGATCTCCGCCTTGGGGCCGTCCACATGGGGCGGGCAGCCGGTGGTGCGGGCATAGATGGGCCAGCCCTTGTCGAACACCTGGATGCCGGAGTTGATGTCCAGCAGGTCCATGTTGGCGTCCCACAGGGAGGCGATGGTGCCCACGTCCTTCCAGTAGCCGCCGAAGCGGTAGGCCACACAGGTCTCGCCCTTGCCGATCAGGTTGGGGATGATGTTGCCGCCGAAGTCGTTCTTGGAGGTGGGGTCGTTCTCGTCGGCGATGAGGGCCTCACGCAGCTTGGACCAGGTGAAGATGTAGATGCCCATAGAGGCCAGGTTGCTCTTGGGGTGCTTGGGCTTCTCCTCGAACTCGTAGATCACGTCGTTCTCGTCCACGTTCATGATGCCGAAGCGGGTGGCCTCCTCCATGGTGACCTCCAGGACGGAGATGGTGGCGGCGGCGTTCTGGGCCTTGTGGAAGTCCAGCATCTTGTCATAGTCCATCTTATAGATATGGTCGCCGGAGAGGATGAGTACATACTCCGGGTTGTACATATCGATAAAGTCGATGTTCTGATAGATGGCGTTTGCGGTTCCCTTGTACCAGGAGCCTTTCTCCCCGGCGCCCAGGTAGGGGGGCAGCACATGGACGCCGCCCTCGGACTTGTCCAAATCCCAGGGTTGACCGTTGCCCAGATAGGCATTGAGCTCCATCGGGCGATACTGAGTCAGGACGCCCACGGTGTCGATACCGGAGTTGACGCAGTTAGACAGGGGGAAGTCAATAATCCGGTACTTTGCGCCGAAGGGGACAGCGGGCTTTGCCACGGAGCGGGTCAGTGCGTACAGGCGGGAACCCTGTCCGCCGGCCAGCAGCATGGCGACACATTCCTTCTTCATTTACATTCACCTCAATATTGTTGTGATCGACGCAACCTACAGGCGAGGCCGCGCCAGCCCCGGGCCTCTGCGTCCAACTGTCAGGCAAACCCGGCAGCCGCATCGGTCCAAATTTATATTTGAATGGGAGACCCATCAAATATACGAAGTACAGCGGCGGTTTATGAGACGCCGACTCATGCTCTGGCGAGGACCAGCCCGCTCATGGGGGGCAGCTCCACCTCGATGGAGCAGGGCAGCAGATGACAGGGGATGTCCGTGCTGGGGATGCGCTCCTTTTCCTGCACCGTGCCTCCGCCGCCGTAGGCCGGGGCGTCGGTGTGGAACACCACCTGATAGTCTCCCGCCTGGGTCACGCCGATCCGGTAATGGGGACGGCGGACGGGGGAGAAGTTGAGCGCAATGAGCAGCTCCTGCTCCGATTTGTCCCGGCGGAGGTAGACGAGAACGTTGCTGCTCTCGTCGTCACGGCAGATCCACTGAAATCCCCGGGTGTTGTTATAGATCTCCCAGAGCGGGGGATTGGCCAGATAAAACTGGTTGGCGTCCCGGAAAAAGGCCTGATGCTTCCGGTGCCGCTCCTGCTCCAGCAGATGCCAGTCCAGGGAGTATTCGTGCCGCCAGGGACCCCGCTGCCCAAACTCCGTCCCCATCATCACCAGCTTTTTGCCGGGACAGGTGAGCATATAGAGGTAGAACACCCGCGCCCCGGCGAATTTCTCCTCGTCGTCTCCCGGGATCCGTTCGATCAGGGAGCCTTTGCCGCTGCACACCTCGTCATGGGAGAGGGGCAGGAGGAACTGCCGGGAAAAGACATAGCCCAGGGACAGCGTCAGGTCCTTGTGGTTGTACTGCCGGTAGACGGGATCTAACTGGATATAGTGAAGGGCGTCGTGGGTCCAGCCCTGATGCCACTGGAAGGTGTTGTCCCGGAAGGCGATCCCCGTCCGCTCGGTGGCGGCATCAGCGCTGAGCATGGCGTGGGGGAACTGCCGGTGGATCTCCTCGTTGAGCAGTCGGAGGAAATCCTCCGCCTCCCGGTTTTCCCGACCGCCCTCTTCGTTGGGTTCCCAGGGGCGGCCCTCTGCGTCCAGGTAGAGCATATAGGGTACGCCGCTGAGCCGCAGACCGTCCAGGTGATACTCCCGGAGCCAGAACAGGGCGGAGGACAGGAGAAAAGCCCTCACCGGTGGCTTGCCAAAGTCAAAAACGCTGGTTTCCATCCGGGGCAGATCGGCCTTTTGGGGGTCGGCATACTCATAACAGGGGGCGCCGTCGAACATCGCCAGGCCATGCTCGTCCCGGGGGAAGAAGGCGGGGACCCAATCCATGAACACCGCCACCCCCGCCCGGTGGAGCTGATCCACCAGGTACATAAAGTCGTGGGGAGAGCCGAATCGGCTGGTGGGGGCGAAATAGCCGGTACACTGATAGCCCCAGCTGGCGTCCAGAGGATGCTCGGTCAGAGGGAGCAGCTCTACGGCGGTGAAGCCCATCTCCTTCACATAGGGGACCAGCCAACTGGCATACTCCCGATAGGAGAGATAGCTGCCGTCTCCCCGACGACGCCAGGAGCCGAGATGCACCTCGTAGATGTTCAGCGGATTGCTCCCATATGGGTGGCGGGCGCAATACTCCTGCCAGGCCTCGTCTCCCCAGCTGTATCCCCCCGGGGCGTAGAGCTTGGAGGCGTTGGCGGGCCGGGTCTCCGCGTGGAAGGCGAAGGGGTCGGCCTTGTCCACCCAGCGGCCATCTTGAGCCTGGACGGAGAACTTATAGCTGTCGTACCGCTGAGGGCCGGGGATGAAGCGGGTCCAAATGCCGTTGCCGTCCGGCGCCATAGGGGCCGCCTCCCGGTTCCACTGGTTAAAGGAGCCGATGACGGAGACCGCGCGGGCCTTTGGCGCCCAGACACGAAAAAACCAGCCGGACCTTCCCCCCTGCTGGACAGGATGCGCGCCCATAAAGGCGTACGCATGATCTGAACTGCCGTTTAAAAATCCGGCGACGTGGCTGTCTGCCTCGGCGGGAGGGATCGTATACACAGTTATTTCCTCCATCTGTACGGATTCGGTCAAAAACAGGTATGAATGGGGTAAAATTTGTTATCATTCCCACAGATGCCAGAGAATCAGAAACCTGTTTGTGTAAATTATACAATAGAAAGGGTATGTCGTCAAGGGAGAACTCACCGGGAAAAGAGATTTTTGAGGAGATGTCCACAAACAATGAAAAATGCCCCCGCCAGGCGGCGGGGGCATAAGACGCTGTCACACGGCGTATTTGTTGGAGAAGTACTCGTAATCCGACAGATAGTCCGCGTCCCCGGAGTGGTGGACGGTGTGGACATACTGGTGGGTGTCGTAGCTGCTGTGCTGCATCTCCACCAGGCAAGCGGCGATGTTGGAGCAGTGGTCGGAGACGCGGCTGAAATTGGAGATCAGGTCGGTGAAGATGAAGCCGCTGTCCACGCTGCACTTCCCCGCCCGGAGGCGGTCGATGTGGTGGTTTTTCAGCTGGTCGGCCAGGTCGTCCACCACCTCCTCCAGCGGCTCCACCCGGCGGGCGGCCTCCGGATTGTTGGTGGAAAAGGCGGCGATGCACAGGGCCAGGGCCTCGGAGACGGCGGCGGCCATCCGTTTCAGCTCCGACTTCGCCCCGCCGGAGATGGCGCTGGGCTTCTGCTCGGAGGCCTGGATGGAGAGGAGGATGCTGACCGCGTGGTCGCTGATGCGCTCAAAGTCGCTGATGGTATGGAGCATGATGGACAGCACCTGGCTCTCAGAGGGGGTCAGGCTCAGGGAGGAGAGCTTCACCAGGAAGGTGCCCAGGATATCCTCGTGCTTGTCGATGGTGCGCTCCATCTCCCGGACGTGGTCCGCCACCTTGTCGTTCCAGCCGTCCAGCAGAGTGACCGCCTCGTTGAAGGAGTCCTGGGCCATGAGGGCGGTCTCCACCGTCAGCCGCTGGGCCTGAGCCAGGGCCACGGCAGGCGTGGTCATCAGACGCTCGTCCAGCAGAGGCTTCTCCTCCTTGACCTTGGCGTCCCGGACGGAGAGACAGACCAGCTTTTCGATCTGCTTGGTAAAGGGCAGCAGCACGCCGGCGCAGACCAGATTGTAGATGGTGTGGAACAGGGCGATGCCCACCGGTCCCACCGGCTCGTCCAGGAGGGGGATGGTAAAGAGGGCGGTGGCCAGCTCATAGACGATCATAAAGAGGACCGTGCTGATGAGGTTGAAGTAGAGATAGATCAGGGAGGTGCGCTTGGCCTCCTTGTTGGCGCTGATGGCGGAGAGCAGCACCGGGACGGCTGCGCCAATGTTCATGCCCAGCACCAGGGGGATAGCCGAGCTGAGGGTGATGCTGCCGGTCATGGAGAGGGCCTGGAGCACGCCCACCGAGGCGGAGGAGCTTTGCATGACAGCAGTGACCAGAGCGCCCACCAGGATACCCACGACAGGGTTGGAGAACAGGCTGAACAGGCTGGTAAAGGCGGGGACCTCCTTCAGCCCCTCCACGGCGGAGGACATGGTGTCCATGCCCACCATCAGGATGGCGAAGCCGATGAGTACGGCGGCCACATTTTTGTGCTTGCCCGACTTTTCGAAGTTCATAAAGTAGACGCCCACGAGCGCCAGGACAGGCACCCAGGAGGAGGGCCTCAGCAGCTGGATGGCCATGCTCGCCCCGTCGATGCTGGTCAGGGAGACCAGCCAGCCGGTGACGGTGGTACCCACGTTGGCCCCCATAATGAGGCCGATGGCCTGCTGGAGCGTCATGACTCCGGAGTTCACGAAGCCCACCACCATCACCGAGGTGGCGGAGGAGGACTGGATAATGGCGGTGACCACCGCACCCAGGAGAAAGCCTCTGGCCGGGCTGGAGGTGAGCTTTTCCAGAATGGACTGGAGCCGACCTCCCGCACAGCTCTCCAGGCCGTCGCCCATGTAGCTCATGCCAAACAGGAACATGGCAAGGCCACAGACGAAGTTCAGAACGTCAAACAAATCCATAACGATGAATTCCTCCGATCGAGTCCGTCCCCGGAGCATGGAAACGGTTGGAATGGGGGCAGAGCTGCCCTCCCGGATGCCAGGTATTCGAGATCACGCGGGGGGACCGTCCGGTCACGCCTGGCAGACAGGCGCGCCCATTCCCGCCCATTATGTCTATTATAAACGATTTCACCATGAAATGTAAACAGGAAATCAAATCTTTGTATGAAATGTAAAATTCAAGTGAAGAAAGGGAGGAACGGGGACGGCTGCATGGGGAAAATTTCACAGAAGTCTGACGGGAAACGAAAAAATCCCGCCCGGAGCGCTGACTGTATGCGCTTCAAGACGGCTGCCCACAGGCGGCGAACAAAGTGCGGCCCTGACCGGTATGCCGGTCAGGGCCGCTTCCATACTGTCAGACTGTCATTCCACATAGACCCGCTTCACCCGGGGGGATACGGCGCACAGCAGCTCGTAGGAGATAGTTCCCAGTGCGTCCGCCTTTTCCTCCAGGGGGAGGCCGTCGCCGAACACCGTGACCTCGTCTCCCACCCGGACCTGGGGGAGATCGGTGACGTCCAGCATACACATATCCATGCACACCCTTCCGATCTGGGGGACCCGCCGCCCCCGCACCAGCATCTCCTGCCGGTTGGAGAGCAGCCGGAACAGGCCGTCGGCATAGCCCACCGGCACCGCCGCCACCAGACTGTCCCGCTCCAGGGTGTAGGTCCTGCCGTAGCTGATGCAGGTCCCCTTGGGGAGACGCTTCACCGACACCACATGGCTCTTGACCTCCATCACCGGCTCCAGGGGGATCTTCCCGTCGCAGGAGTGGTCGGGGGAGTGACCGTAGAGCAGGATGCCCGGGCGGACCATATCCAGATGGGCCTGGGGATAGTTCAGCGTGGCCGCCCCGGCGCAGCAGTGGCGGATGGGGAAGGTGACGCCCATCCCCTCCAGCCGCTCCAGCAGTACCCGGAACCGTCTGATCTGCATTTCGGAATACTCCGGGCAGGTGTCTGCGTCGGAGAAGTGCATAAAGATGCCCTCCGGCTCCAGACCGGGGAGCCGGGCCATCTCCGCCAGGGTCTCCGCACCCTGTTCCAGATGGCCCTCGTCACAGAGTATCCCCAGCCGGGACATCCCCGTGTCCGCCTTCAGGTGACACCGGAGCCGTCCCCCCAGAGCCAGGGCCGCGTCGGAGAAGGCCCGGGCCTGCTCCGGGTCGTAGACCGTCTGGACGATGTGCTGCCGGAGCAGGGCCTCCGTGGCGGAGACGGGGGTGTAGCCCAGAATGAGGATGGGGGCCTGAACGCCCGCCTCCCGCAGCTCCTCCGCTTCGTCCAGGCAGGCCACCAGCAGATAGTCTGCCCCCAGCTGCTCCAGCTTCTTTGCCACCGGGATGGCCCCGTGGCCGTAGGCGTTGGCCTTGACCAGTCCCGCAAATTTGCTGTGGGGGGCCAGCTTACGCAGCGTCTCATAATTCCGGGCCAGCCGGTCCAGGTGAATCACCGCCCAGGTGCGGCTCGTCTGTTCTGTCATGGGTATCGCTTCCTTCTTTTGTCTGTGTGGTGGGGAAAATGGTGTCCTCAGAGAGGGAGGCAAGCGTCTAGAACAAACCCCTCGGCTCCCGCTTTGCGGCACTTACGCCCTTTCAGGGGAGGCACTCATCCATTCTCTATAGTGAAGTCAGTAAAGGTCACCGAGACGACCCGATCCTCTCCCCACAGAATGTCCGCCTGCCGAAGGGCATAGGTCTCCGGGTCGGCCCAGATCGCCACCCGGCTCTCCTCGTCGGCGGTTTTGGGGTTTTGGAGCAGGAGGTAGAGGCTCTCCCCGTTCTCTCCCCAGGCGGCTGTGCCGCGCTCGATGACAGAGCCGGACTGACAGGCGGCCAAAATCACCGGCATGGCGTCCGCCGGGGAGAGGCCGTCCGGGGAGAGCGCCCCTGTCTCCAGAGAGATGCCCTCATACTCCAGACTGGCGGAGCCGCCGGACCAGGCGGCCCCGTCCCCGCGATGGATTCCGGGGCAGTGACCGTCATGGTCCCCGCGCTTGCGTTGCCGGAGAGGGTCACGGTGTACTGATAAGCCCGGTCGCCGTAGTCGGCGGTGATCTCCGCCGAGGCCTGAAAGCCGGTCATGGCCTGATAGACCGCCCGCAGCTCCTCCGTCTTTGCCTCTGTGCTCTGCCCCATCCATCCGCAGCCGCTCAGCAGCAGGACGATGGGGAGTATCATCAGTGCGCCCCTCTTATGGCGCATTGAACTTCCTCCTTGCGTTATGTTAACAATGGAAATCGTCTCGCCAGACCTCCGGCAGCGCCTCCACCAGATCGGAGGGGGTCATACCCCGGAAGCCCTTGGCCTCCGCCGCCCGGTCTCCCGCCCGGCCATGCACCCAGACGGCTGCCGCCGCCGCCCGTACCGGCTCCATGCCCTGGCCCAGCAGGGAGAGGATCAGCCCGGCCAGCACGTCGCCGCTGCCTCCCTTTGCCATGCCCTGGTTGCCGGTGGTGTTTTGGAATACCTGGCCCTCCGGCCCGGCGATCACCGTCCGGTGGCCCTTGAGTACCAGGACGCACCGGTGGGCCTGGGCAAAGTCGGCGGCCTCCCGCACCCGGTCTGCCCCCGGCCAGTGGCCGGAGAGACGGCGGAACTCCCCGTCGTGGGGGGTGAGAATGAGGGGAGCGCTCACCCGGCCCAGAATATCCATATGCCGGGCCAGGGCGTTTAGACCATCGGCGTCCGCCACCATGGGGCATTTCGCCTGGAGGAGCAGCTTGGAAACCAGCCCGTCCAGGTCCTCCGACTGGCCCAGCCCCGGGCCGACCAGCCCGGCGTCACAGCCGGAGAGCCGCTCTGCCAGCGGCTCCAGGGCGGCCCCGGCCAGCTTTCCGTTTTCATCCTCCGGAAGAGGGAAGGGCATGGCCTCGTCGCATTTCACCGCCGCCACCGGCCAGACGGAGCGGGGGACCCCCAGGAACACCAGCCCGGTACCGCCCCGGACCGCGCTCCGGGCGGCCAGCACGGGAGCGCCGGTGTAGCCCACGCAGCCCCCGGCGATGAGTACCTTCCCGAAGGTACCCTTGTGGCCGTCCTCCGGCCGCTCTGGCAGCCATCCGGCCACCAGCTCCCGGGTCAGAAGCGTCATACGCCCACCTCCCGTCTGAGATTTTTCCCTATTGTAGCACAGGGCGAGGGGATTGGCAAACGGGTTTTGTGGGGAGAACGCTTTTAGAAGCGGTACGAATTTGTTGTGGACAGATGTGGGAGGAAAAGCACTACCACCAAAAGCCACTTTTACGAAAAGACATTTCTCTTATCTACTGGACAAATGCCGGGGGACGCTGGTATAATAGAGCCATCAACCGGAGACCTGCCGGGACGGGCAGCGCAATCGACCCAGGGCCGGGACGGGGGTCTCACATTTTTGGAGGTGCATTCCAATGTCCTATAAAGACACTTATGAAAAATGGCTGAACAGCCCCGCTCTGTCCGCTGAGGAGAAGGCGGAGCTGGAGTCCATCCGGGATGACGAGAAGGAGATCGAGAGCCGGTTCTTCGGCCCCCTGGAGTTTGGCACCGCCGGTCTGCGGGGTACCATGTGCGTGGGCCTGCACCAGATGAACCGGCACATCGTCGCCCACGCCACCCAGGCCTTTGCCGAGGTGGTCAAGGCGGAGGGAGCCGAGGCCTGTGAGAAGGGCGTCATCGTCATCCACGACTGCCGCAACCACTCCACCGAGTTTGCCCGCACCGCCGCCGCCATCCTGGCTGCCAACGGCATCAAGGTCAAGCTGTTTGACGAGCTGCGCCCCACCCCGGAGGTGTCCTTCGCCGTCCGGTATTACGGCGCTCAGGCGGGCATCAACATCACCGCCTCCCACAACCCCAAGGAGTACAACGGCTATAAGGTCTACTGGGCGGACGGGGCGCAGCTGCCCCCGGTCCACGCCGACGTGGTCGCCGCCAAGATGAAGGAGCTGGACGTGTTCGACGACGTCAAGACCATGGATCTGGAGGAGGCCAAGGCCCAGGGCCTGGTGACGCTGCTGGGCGAGGAGACCGACGAGGCATTTCTGGAGCAGGTCATGGGCCAGGTCATCGACCGGGCCTCTGTGGAGCAGGTGGCGGACACCTTCGGCATTGTCTACACCCCCTTCCACGGCACCGGCTACAAGCTCATCCCCGAGGCGCTCAAGCGGCTGGGCATGAAGAAGGTCTACTGTGTGCCGGAGCAGATGGTCATCGACGGCGACTTCCCCACGGTGGCCTCCCCCAACCCGGAGAACCCGGAGGGCTTCTACCTGGCCATCGATCTGGCCAAGGAGCATGGCTGCGACCTGATCGTTGGCTCCGACCCGGACGCCGACCGGGTGGGCGTCATGGTCAAGACCTCCGCCGGGGACTATGTGGTCCTCTCCGGCAACCAGACCGGCATCCTGCTGGAGGACTACGCCATCCAGGCCCGGAAGCGGGCGGGCATCCTCCCGGAGAACGCCTATGTGAACACCACCATCGTCTCCTCCGCCATGGCGACCAAGGTGGCCGAGGCCAACGGCGTCAAGTGCGCCCGCACCTTCACCGGCTTCAAGTTCCTGGGGGAGAAGAAGGACAAGCTGGAGAAGTCCGGCGAGGGCAAGGTCATCTACTCCTATGAGGAGTCCTGCGGCTATATGTTCGGCGACTACGTCCGGGACAAGGACGCCGTCACCGCCATCACCATCGTGGTGGAAATGGCCGCCTACTACGCCACCCAGGGCAAGACCCTGTACGACGCCCTGATGGACTGCTACGCCAAGTACGGCTTCTACGGCGAAAAGACGCTGAACCTGGTCATGCCCGGCCTGGACGGCATGGCGAAGATGGCCGGCATCATGCAGCGGCTCCACGCCGAGCCGCTCACCGAGGTGGCCGGCACCCCCGTGGTGGTGGCCAAGGACTATCAGACCGGCACCGCCACCGACCTCGCCACCGGCAAGGTGGAGGAGATGGAGCTGAAGGACTCCAACGTGGTGGCCTACGACCTGGCCGACGGCACCACCTTCATCATCCGTCCCTCCGGCACCGAGCCGAAGATCAAGGTCTACATCCTGGCCAACGGCGAGACCCAGGAGGAGTGCGACGCCAAGGTGGCAAAGTACAACGCATTCGCCCCCTCCATCAAGGAGCTGTAAGACAGACCATCCATACAGACTGTACCCCCCGCCGGGTTTGCCCGGCGGGGGCTTTTTGCGCCTCCGGCGGGAAAATGGCGCACACCGCTGACAAGCAGAAATCCTATGGCAAAGGCCCACCGCCGCCCGGCATCAAAACGGCATCGTTTTTTTTCAAACGGATCCGGACGGACGGAAAAATGACTGCGAATTTGGGGCAGGCTTTAAAGTATATTTTAAGGGTCGGGGACAGGATAAGCGGGCCAACTCAGTCAGGTGAGGGGCACAGCTCCGTCAGAAGCGGTTTGCAATACGACATACGCCCTGCATACAGGAAACATCTCGCATCCGAAACGCAAAAACACCGTTGTCCCAATTTGGAACAACGGCGTTATTTTCTTTAAGTATACAGCTTGAAGAGCGGCAGCCGGGAAACCCTTTCCGTTACGAGCTTTTCGGACGCGACTGACCCCGATTTTGACCCCGAACGGAAAACTCCTCCAGCAGATTTACCTGAGTTTTTTTCAGCTCCATGGACGGATGTACATACCGTTGCAGGGTCGTCTTGACGTCGGAATGGCCCAAAATCTCGCTGAGGGATTTGGCGTCCATCCCCGTCTCCACGCAGCGGGTGGCGAAGGTGTGGCGCAGAGTGTGGAACGTCAGCGGGTCCAGCCCCGCCCCGTCCAGAAAGCGCTTGTATCTGCCGAGACAGCGGCGCGGCTCCATCAGCTCCGCCGTGCCGGTGAGCAGATAGGCGTCCGGGTCCTGCCGACACTCCCTCAGGTAGTCGCTGAGAAAGCCGGGGATGGGGACGGTGCGGACCGCGGCGTCCGTCTTCGGGAGGGTGGTCACAACCTTCGTTTTGGCGTCCGCGTGTTCAGAAAGGTTTTGAATCCGCATCACGGCCTTCGACACGAACAGGGTGTCGTCCTCCAGATTCAGGTCCCCCCATTGCAGGGCGCAGACCTCCCCGATTCGCAGGCCGCAGTACAGCGCGACCAGCACCCCCAGGCGGGCAGGCTCGTCGGAGCGGAACAGCGCCGTCTCCAGCCTGTCCTGCTCCCAGCGGGAGAGGACACGGATGGCCCTTTTCGGGGTCCTGGGGCAGAAGACCCGGCCCCCGAGATTGCAAATATAACCCCTGCTTTTGCCATAATTTACCATTTGCAATAGCACGGAGCGGATGTCTCCCACCGTCTTTGAAGAAAGTCCCCCTTTTCCGTCTCTTCGCCCGGACTCCAGCAGCTTTTTCAGAAAGGCGTCCACGATCTCCGCCGTGACCTCCGAACAGGTCAGGTCGCCCAGACCGGGGGCGATATACCGCTCCACGAGATACGCGTAGTTGACGAGGGAGGACTCCTTGACCGAATTTCGGATGGATTGCAGCCATTCCTCTGCGATTTGCCGGAACTGCACCTCCTTTCTGGCGGCTGCTCCCTCCTGCACGGGCTGCGGGGCGGAGGTTGCCAGCTCGGCCAGGAGCAGATTCCGCTTTTCCCTGGCCTCGGCATAGGTTTTTCCGCATAGATACCGGTACTGACCCTTCCCGGCGGCGGTGTGACCGTAGAGGACCCTCGCCTCCCACCGCCCGTCCTGGCGTTTATGGATGTTTTCACCACGTCGTCCCAATTTCATTTTCCTCCTCACTGATGGTTTGTTTTTTTTAGGCGTGCGTCAGGCCGACTGCGATTATGACAACTATCGGACGGAATCGCTTCTTAATTTAATCTTAATTCGACCGGCGGACTGAAAAATTTTCCCAACAAATTTCAGATTTCCTCAAAAAAGCGGTTGACAAACCCGGGGAAAAGCCTTATCATTAACCATGAAGACGCAAGAGGGGCGGATTTTCCCCCGCTCTTCAAGCTGTATACTTAAAGAAAAGGGGGCCGGAGGATGGCAATGGGCAAAAGCCACGGAGAAACGCCGGAGCAGCAGCGTCCCTGTCCCAATGGCCCTCCCACCGGGGAAGACGCGGGCGCGCCGCCTGGGGGCGAGCGGCGCTATCGGGCGAATCCGGATTTCATCGTCAGAAAAATCGCCGGTGAGGTTTTAGTTGTCCCTACCGGAAAGACGGCGTACAAATTCAACGCGCTGATCACCCTGACGGAAGGCGGAGCCTTCCTGCTGGAGCGCATGAAGCAGACGCCCCGGACAAAGGCGGACCTGATCGGACTGCTGGAGAACGAGTACGACGTCACGGCGGAGACCGCCGCCGAGGATGTTTCCTCCTTTCTGGAAAAGGCGCTGGCAAGCGGCGTGGTTTCCTGACCGGAGGAAACGGCATACCATTTCGTTATTTTGTTATCAAAGGAGAGCTTAACAAATGAAAGGAATTAAGAAAGCTTATTCGAAGCCCGATCTTACTGTGATGTATTATACGCCGAATGATGCCGTCATGGCTTGCTACAAAGTTGTCTGCAAAATTGGCGGTCAGGAAGAAGTTGTCTCTGAGAGTGGCATGAGCATGATGACTGGAACCTACGATGGCACAACGTATGTCATTTGGCAGTATACCTATGAAAACATGGGTACTCCGTCTGGTGCACAGAGTTGGGAGAACGCAATTAAAAGCATTTATTATCAAAAGACTGGTGATAATCTAAGCAGCACGATGGGCTGGCATATTGCTGAATACGATTCCGATGCTGCTTCCACTGACTCCTCCAGTTATTGATGTGCTTTTGATACTTATTGATTGCTTTGAATGAAGCCAGAGGGCTGTCTGTCCTCTGGCTTTTTCCATAGGAGTTGCCATGGAACAGAGACGATATATCGGGCCGATTGCCCTGACCTTTTCCGGCGAGGAGGGCTTGGTCTCTCGTTTTGTGCCGGACGATTTTTGTGAGCCGCAAAATTCAGAATATGTGGATTACACCGCTGATTTGGGCTGGACGACAGACGTTCAGCCTAAAGGGGATTTCCTGGCGAAAAACATCGGCGTGCGCATTTACCGGCGGGATGGACGGGAATACCGCTATTACTATTCTCCGCTGGATCTGACGGAACAGACCTTCGGCTATTCCGTTCAGGACGGGCGCACGATCCATGTGCGCTTTCACAACGGCTTTTATCGCTACCACTACTACAACTACGTCGGGCTGGAGCATCTTCTGCTGGAGCATCAGGCGGTGCCGCTCCACTCGGCCAGCGTTATCCATCAAGGACAAGCCATCCTGTTCAGCGCACCCTCTGAAACAGGGAAAAGCACTCAGGCCGACCTGTGGAAGAAGCACCGGGGGGCGAAGCCGTTCAACGGAGACAGAAATCTGCTGTGGAAACGGAACGGGGAATGGGTGGTCACGGGGTTCCCCTGTCACGGCACCTCCCCCGACTGCGTCAACACCTGCGCCCCGCTGCGGGCCATCGTGGTGCTGCGGCAGGCGAAAACAGACCGTATCCGTATCCTGAGCAAAATGGAAAAGACGCTTGCGCTGGTCAGTGAAATGACCATCAATCGGTGGAACCCGACCGATCAGGATATGGCCTATGCGCTGGCTGCCGATTTGGCGGAACACATAGACATCATTGGACTGGACTGCACCATGGAGCAGTCAGCGGTGGAGACCCTGGAAGGGTATCTGGAGAGAAGATAAATGGATGTATTCGAACCCCGGGACGGCGGGGAAAAGGCTCTGCAGGCCAGGGCGGACGAGCTGAATCTGCCCCTGTGCGGCGCGCTGGAGCTTTTGCCCCTGTGCAATATGGACTGCAATATGTGTTATATCCGTCATTCCTCCTCCGAGCTGGAGCAGCCCCTGCTCCATGCGGCGGACTGGCTGGGAATGATGGAGGGCACCAGGGACGCCGGGACCCTCTACGTCCTTCTGACCGGGGGGGAACCCCTGTTGTATCCGGAGTTCAGGGAGCTTTATCAGGGATTGCAGGAGATGGGCTTTGTCCTGACGGTCAATACGAACGGAACGCTGTTTGACGAGAAATGGGCGGATTTCTTCGTGGACCACGGCTGTAAGCGATTCAACGTCTCCCTCTACGGGGCCAGTAACGAGACCTATGCCCGCCTGTGCCACAACCCGCAGGGCTTCACCCAGACGATGAACGCGCTCCGTCTGATGAAGGAGCGAAACCTCCCGTGCAGGCTGAATTTTACCATTACCGGAGAGAACCGGGGCGATATCGGCCGGATGATTCAGGTCGCCAGAGAGTTGGACCTTCCCTTTACGCCGGTTTGCTATACGTTCCCGCCCGTCCGAAAGTGCGGAAGGGTGGACGTCGATGAAATCAGGATGTCTCCGGAGGCCGCGGGGAGGGCGAGAAGGGACGTCACGCTGTTGCAGTCCCCCGCATCCGAACGGGCGTCCAGCGCGAGACTGCTTTTAAACCGGCTGATGCTGCCGGTAAGGACGGACAGCGGAGGGAAGGGTTTCCCCTGCCATGCGGGGCTTTCCAGCTATTGGATCGACTGGAAGGGCAAACTGACCGCCTGCGGAACAATGGAATCCCTGGGGGTCGATCTGAGAAAAACAGATTTCCAGACGGCGTGGCAGGAGATCGCCGCAGACGGAAAGGAAATCCCGATTTGTGGGGAATGTGTCCGCTGCGGACTGAAGCTGTTTTGCACGAGCTGCCCCGCCGTCAGCATGGGAGAGACCAGCACAACGGACGGAAAGCCTCAGTATCTCTGCGATATGACCGTCAGCTTTGTCCGCCAGCTGATCGCGGAGCTGCCAACGGAGGAACAGGGGTTTTACGCCGACCTGCTGGAGAGACGTATCCCGACCTGACGCCTCGTTCTGTCAGAAAGGAATTTGACCGCATTGGAAGAACCGCTGCTCAAAACCGTCGATACGGGAGAATATGTGTCAATGCTCCGGGAGCTGACGGAACAGGGGCGGGAGGTCGGCATGGTCGTCTCCGGCAACAGCATGAGTCCCTTCATCGTTCACCGGAGGGACAGCATCTTCTTCAAAAAACCGGACCGGGCGCTGCGCCGGGGGGACTTTGTCTTTTACCAGCGCAGCAGCGGTCAGTATGTCTGCCATCGCATCTATAAGATAAAGCCAGAGGGCTATTACATGGTGGGCGACGCTCAGACGGAGATCGAGGGGCCGATTCAAAGAGAGCAGATTTTTGGTCTGGTCACCAGAGTGACCCGAAAGGGGAAGTCCCTCGCACCGGGGGATTTCTGGTGGGAGTTCTTCGAAAAGGTCTGGGTCAGGGTCGTTCCGTTCAGACGCCGCATCTTAAAGCTGTATTCCCATTTCTCCGGGCAGGGAAAGGGATAAGAACAAAGCAGGGGACCCCAAATGGCACAGCGCAATCAGAAAAACCAACAGTTTGCCATGTCCGACCTGGCCAGCCGGCGTTTTGGCATGCTCACCGCCCTGGAGCCGCTGGAGGAGCGGGACCAGGGGCGGGTGGTCTGGCGCTGTCGCTGCGACTGCGGGAACGAGGTGCTGCGGTACAGCTCCCAGCTCCGGGCGGGGGTGAAGACCAATTGCGGCTGTGTCCCCAGGACCCGGCTCCGGGAGGACCTGACCGGCCAGCGGTTCGGCCATCTGACGGTGGTCGGCCCCACGGAGAAGCGGGCCAACAAGCGCATCGTCTGGGAGTGCCGCTGCGACTGCGGCAACACCGCCCTGGTCCAGACCCAGTATCTAAAGGACGGCAGCACAAAATGCTGCAAGGACTGCCAAAAGATAAACCGGCCCAGGCGGGACATCACCGGCCAGCGGTTCGGCAGCCTGACGGCGCTCTACCCCACCGACAAACGGGGCCGGAATCAGTCGGTGATCTGGCATTGCCGGTGCGACTGCGGCAAAGAGGTGGAGCACTCCTGCGCCGAGCTGCAGCGGGGGGACTACATCAGCTGCGGCTGTCTGAAACGGGCGGCGGAGGTGAAGCTCCGGGAGCAGACCACCCACGTCGCCGGGACGACGGTGGAGCTGCTCAGGGATAAAAAAATCCGCAGCGACAACACCACCGGCGTGACCGGGGTGAATATGTATCGGGGCAAATACAAGGCCAGCATCCACTTCCAGAAGAAAACCTATTGCCTGGGGACCTACCGGACGCTGGAGGAGGCCGCCCTGGTGCGAAAGGAGGCGGAGAAGTGCCTCTTTGGGGAGTTCCTCGGCTTCTACGAGCGGTGGAACGAAAAGGCGACGGACGACCCGGAGTGGGCGGCGGACCATCCCATCTCCTTCGTGGTCAACCGGGACGAGACGGGGAGCTTCCACGTCCGGATGTCCCCCGCGCTGATGTGAAAAGAAAACAAGACAGCAGCCTGACGAAAGGGAAACCTCTCGTCAGGCTGGTTTTTTGAGCGGTGGACCGCCGGTTCTGGTATAAAAACGACAAATTCTCATATGCATATTGAAATTATTCCATTTTATGGTACAATATAGGCAGTAAAACGGCAAGCACCTGACAACCGTTTCAGAAAGGAAGAGATCCCATGGAAAAACTCAGAAAAATCACGGCGCTATTCCTGGCGGCGGCCCTCCTGTTACCCATGCTGCCCGGCGCGGCCTGGGCGACGGAGGTCACGGAAGAGACCTTCGTTGTGGAGGCAGCGGCGGAGGAAGCCGCAACGGAAGAGAACACGGACGAGGCTCAGGAGACGTCTCCTGAATCCTCTGTCTCAGTGGAGACAGAGGATGATGTGGCCTCCGAGACGGAGACGGCGGCGGAGCCTGCCGTTGTGTCGGAGGAGGATATTGCCACGGCCAGCACAGAGGCCAGTGGCAAGTGTGGGGCCAGCCTGACCTGGACGCTGGACAGCGACGGCACGCTGACCATCAGCGGCAGCGGGACGATGTATGATTTCAACGATTATGAAGGCGACGATATATCGCCCTGGTACGATTATTCGGATAGTATCACCGCTATCGTCATTGGAGACAGCGTGACCAGCATCGGAGAGTATGCGTTTCAGTGTCTGGCCTGTGTGACCAGCGTCACCATTGGCTCTGGCGTCAAGACCATCGGCGGTGGAGCGTTTATCGGCTGCGAAAACGTGAAAAGCATCAAGATCCCGGACAGTGTGACCAGTATCGGGGATTATGCGTTTGCCGTCTGCAATGCCATGACAAAGTTGACCATTGGCAGCAGCGTCAAGACCATCGGCGATGGAGCTTTTTCGGGTTGCCGCAAACTGACCAGCGTGACGATCCCGAACAGCGCGACCAGCATCGGCGAATATGCGTTCGATGAATGTATCCGTCTGTCCAGCGTGACCATCGGCAGCGGCGTGACAAAGATCGGCGAGGGGGCGTTTATCAACTGCCTGAAGCTTTCCGGCGTGACCATTCCTGCAACGGTCACCTCCATCGGAGACAGGGCGTTTGGCTATCTGTCTCTGGACGAAATGTATGATTTTGAAGACGTTGATGTCCCTGCTCATGGAAGCCTGGATGATTACGGCTATGCTACCATCACCGGCTTCACCATCAAGGGCTACTCCGGCTCCGCCGCGCAGACCTATGCCAAGGAGTGGGGGCTTACCTTCGTAGCGCTGGACAGCGATGCGCTCGCCACCCCCTCCGTCACTCTGGCCAACGTCTCCTCCGGCATCAAGGTGTCCTGGGGCAAGGTGA
>JAJBUB010000074.1 GCA_020860575.1 Clostridiales bacterium
GCGGGCCGCCAGCAGCTGCTGGCTGCCAAGCAGGAGACGCGGGACAAGGCCTTCGACCTGGCGCTGGAGCGGCTGTGCAGTCTGCCGGAGAGCGACTATGTGGACCTGCTGGCGAAGCTGACGGTGTCCGCCGTCTCCTCCGGCCGGGAGCGGCTCATCCTCTCCCAGACGGACCGGGCGCGCTACGGGGTCAAGGTGGCCACAAAAGCCAATCTGCTGCTGGCCAAGTCGGGCAAGGTCGGTCTGCTGACCCTGTCCCAGGAGTCCAGAGGGTTCCGGGGCGGCGTGATTCTGGCCGACGGCGACGTGGAGATCAACTGCACCTTTGAGGCACTGGTTCGGGAGGCTCGGAGCAGCGTCTCCGGCGAGGTGGCCGGGGTGCTCTTTGCCTGAACCACTCCTGTAAAGGAGGAAATGATTTGTCTAAGAAAATCAAGGATACCGACTATCTGTTCCTGTCTGCCCGTATCCGGGCGCTGGAAAACGGGCTGCTGACCCGGGCCAGGATGGAGCGGATGCTGGAGGCCTCCACCAACGAGGAGGCGGCCAAGGTGCTGACGGAGTGCGGCTACGAGGAGCTGACCGTGGTGGACGTGGACACAGTCAACCGGATGCTGGCCCACGCCCGGGACGAGGTTATGGCCGACGTCGCCCAGTTTGTGCCGGACCGCCGTCTGGTGGATGTGTTCAAGATCAAATATGACTATCACAACGCCAAGGTCCTGCTCAAGAGCGAGGCCAGGGGAACGGACGCCGGCCGCCTTCTGGTGGACACCGGCCGGGTCCCAGGGGCAGCGCTGGCAAAGGCCCTGGCGGAAGGGGAGCTGAACGATCTGCCCAAGCCTCTGGCCCAGGCCATGCTGGAGGCCCGGAGCCTGCTGGCAGCGACGAAGGACCCTCAACAGGCGGACTTCCTGCTGGATCAGGCCTATTTCCGGGAGATGGCGGACATGGCGGCGGAGACCGGCTCCTCCTTCCTGGAGGGGTATGTGGCCCTGATGGTGGACGCCGCCAACCTGCGCAGCCTGGTCCGGGTGCGCAGGATGGGAAAGGACAGCGACTTCTTAAAGACCGTCCTGTTCCGGGGAGGCAGCGTCCCTCCGGAGCGGCTGATGGCGGCGGCGGATGGCTCTGCCGAGCTGGAGCAGATCTACAGCTCCGGTCTGCTGGCAGACGCCGCTGCCCTGGGACAGACCGCCGCCCAGGGGGGCAGTCTCACCGCCTTCGAGAAGGCATGCGACAACGCCCAGGCGGCCTATCTCTCTGCGGCCCGGCAGGTGGCCTTTGGAGAGCAGCCGGTCATCGCCTATCTGGCGGCCAGGGACAACGAGTTTACCGCCATCCGTATTATTATGACCGGTCGTCTGGCGGGCCTGCCCGTCAGCGTCATCCAGGAAAGGCTGCGTGATGTCTATGTATAAGATCGCCGTACTGGGGGACCGGGAGAGCGTCCTGGGCTTCCAGGCGCTGGGTCTGGACGTCCACACCGCCGAGACGGTGGAGGCCGCCAAAAAGACCCTCCACCAGCTGGCAAGGGACGGGGAGACCGCCATTATCTACCTGACGGAGCAGCTCGCCGTCCAGATGCAGGACGAGATCAACCGATATAAGGACGAGGTCATGCCGGCCATCATCCTCATCCCAGGCAAGGACGGCTCTCTGGGCATCGGGATGCAGAACATCACCGATTCCGTGGAGCGGGCCGTGGGAGCCGACATATTATAACGAAGCGAGCCGGGGAAACCATCTCTCCGGTGAACCGATAAGAAAGAAGGTAGAAAACCTATGGGCAAGATCGTCAAGGTGTCCGGCCCGCTGGTGGTCGCCACCGGCATGGCGGACGCCAATATGTCCGACGTGGTCCGTGTAGGTGAGCAGCGGCTGATCGGCGAGATCCTGAACATGGAGGGGGATTCCGCCTCCATCCAGGTCTACGAGGAGACCTCCGGCGTCGGTCCGGGTGCGGAGGTAGTCACCACCGGCACCCCCCTGTCCGTGGAGCTGGGCCCCGGTCTGCTGGAGAATATCTATGACGGCATCCAGCGCCCGCTGGAAGGCATTATGAAGGTCTGCGGCCACAACATCCGCCGCGGCGTGGAGGTCCCCGCCCTGGACCGGGAAAAGAAGTGGGACTTCGTCGCCACCGCCAAGGTGGGCGATCAGGTCGTGGGCGGCGACATCATCGGCACCGTCCAGGAGACCGCCTCCACCGAGCACCGCATCATGGTGCCCGTCAGGCTCAGCGGTAAGATCGTCTCCATCTCCTCCGGCTCCTACACGGTGCTGGACACCGTGGCTGTGCTGGAGACCGCCGACGGCGAACGGGTCAACCTGACCATGATGCAGAAGTGGCCCGTCCGTGTAGGCCGCCCCTACAAAAAGAAATATCCCCCCAGAGTGCCTCTCTGCTCCGGGCAGCGGGTCATCGACACCCTGTTCCCGGTGGCAAAGGGCGGCACCGCCGCCGTCCCCGGCCCCTTCGGCTCCGGCAAGACGGTGGTGCAGCACGCCCTGGCCAAGTGGTCCGACGTGGACATCGTGGTCTACATCGGCTGCGGCGAGCGTGGCAACGAGATGACTGACGTGCTTCGGGAGTTCCCCGAGCTGATCGACCCCCGCACCGGGGAGACGCTGATGAAGCGGACGGTGCTCATCGCCAACACCTCCGATATGCCGGTGGCCGCCCGTGAGGCGTCCATCTACACCGGCATCACCATCGCCGAGTATTTCCGCGACATGGGCTACGACGTGGCCGTCATCGCCGACTCCACCTCCCGCTGGGCCGAGGCCCTCCGCGAGATGTCCGGCCGTCTGGAGGAGATGCCCGGCGAGGAGGGCTATCCCGCCTACCTGACCTCCCGTCTGGCCCAGTTCTACGAGCGGGCGGGCATGGTCTCCTGCCTGGGCGGGGAGGAGGATCGTCGAGGCTCTCTGACCGCCGTGGGCGCCGTGTCCCCTCCGGGCGGCGACCTGTCCGAGCCGGTGTCCCAGGCCACCATGCGCATCGTCAAGGTGTTCTGGTCCCTGGACTCCTCTCTGGCCTACCGCCGTCACTTCCCGGCCATCAACTGGCTCAACTCCTACAGCCTTTATCTGGACTCCCTGAAGCCCTGGTTTGACGAGCATCTGGGGCCCCAGTTCATGCGCCGCCGGGAGCGGGCCATGGCTCTGCTCCAGGAGGAGTCCAGCCTGAACGAGATCGTTCAGCTGGTGGGCAAGGATTCCCTGTCCCCCAACGACCAGCTCACCCTGGAGGTGGCCAAGATGATCCGGGAGGCATTCCTCCAGCAGAACGCCTTTGTGGACATCGACTCCTTCTCCGAGTACAAGCGCCAGGACCTGATGCTGGGATTGATTTTGGACTATGAGACCCTGTGCCGCGCCGCCCTGGAGAAGCACGCCGACCTGAACGAGCTGTTCGAGATCGACGCCCGGGTGGGCATCGGCCGGGCCAAGACGGTGAACCCCGACCAGTATGAGGAGGTCTACGCCCGGATCCGCAGCGATATGGAGGCCCAGATCTCCGCCATCGCAGAGAAGGGAGAGGAGTACTGATGATCAAGGAATATAAGACGATCAGTGAGATCTCCGGCCCGCTGATGGTGGTGCGCCGGGTAGAGGGCGTCACCTATGACGAGCTGGTGGAGATCGCCCTGCCCGACGGGGAGCGCCGCCGGGGCAAGGTGCTGGAGGTCAACGGCGACAGGGCCGTGGTCCAGCTCTTCGAGCCCTCTGCCGGCATCAACCTGGCCCAGTCCAAGGTCCGTTTCCTGGGCCATCCCCTGGAGCTGGGGGTGTCCGAGGATATGCTGGGACGGGTGTTCTCCGGCATGGGCGAACCCATCGACGACGGCCCCGCCATTCTCCCGGAGGAGTACAAGGACATCAACGGCCTTGCCATGAACCCCGCCGCCCGGGATTATCCCAACGAGTTCATCCAGACCGGTATCTCCGCCATCGACGGACTGAACACCCTGGTCCGTGGACAGAAGCTGCCCATCTTCTCCTGCTCCGGCCTGCCCCACAACCAGCTGGCGGCCCAGATCGCCCGGCAGGCCAAGGTGCTGGACGACTCCTCCAAGTTCGCCGTGGTCTTCGCCGCCATCGGCATCACCTTCGAGGAATCGGAGTACTTTGTCCAGGAATTCCGGCGCACCGGCGCCATCGACCGGGCGGTGATGTTCGTCAACCTGGCCAACGACCCCGCCGTGGAGCGTATCTCCACCCCCCGTATGGCCCTGACCGCCGCAGAGTATCTGGCCTTTGAGAAGGACATGCACGTTCTGGTCATCATGACCGACATCACCAATTACGCCGAGGCCCTGCGGGAGATCTCCGCCGCCAAGAAGGAGGTCCCCGGCCGCCGCGGCTATCCCGGCTATCTGTACACCGACCTTGCCACCATGTACGAGCGGGCGGGCCGTCAGCTGGGCAAGCCCGGCTCCATCACCATGATCCCCATCCTGACCATGCCGGAGGACGACAAGACCCACCCCATCCCCGACCTGACCGGCTATATCACCGAGGGCCAGGTCATCCTGTCCCGGGAGCTGTACCGGAAGAACGTGATGCCTCCCATCGATGTGCTGCCCTCCCTGTCCCGTCTGAAGGACAAGGGCATCGGCGCAGGCAAGACCCGTGAGGACCACTCCGGCACCATGAACCAGCTGTTCGCCGCCTACGCCACCGGCAAGGAGAACAAGGAGCTCATGTCCATCCTGGGTGAGGCGGCCCTGACCAAGACCGACCTGCTCTACGCCAAATTCGCCGACGAGTTCGAACGCCGCTATGTCTCCCAGGGCGCGGACGAAAACCGCTCCATCGAGGAGACGTTGGACCTGGGCTGGGAGCTGCTGAGCATCCTGCCCAAGACCGAGCTGAAGCGGATCAAGCCGGAGTATATCGATAAGTACCTGCCCAAACAGGTCCAGCAGTAAGGGAGGGATCGCAGGATGCCTGCCACCACAGTCAACGCCACCCGCATGGAGCTGACCCGGCTGAAAAAGAAGCTGGCCACCTCCACCCGGGGCCACAAGCTGCTCAAGGACAAGCGGGACGAGATGATGAAGCAGTTTCTGGAGATGGTACGGGAGAACCGCGCCCTCCGGAAGCGCGTGGAGGAGGGAATGATCCGGGCCTACGGCTCCTTCACCGTGGCCTCCGCCCTCATGTCCTCCGAGATGCTGGAGCAGTCCCTGCTCTATCCCAAGCAGAGCGTGGAGCTGGACATGAAGTATCAGAACATCATGGGGGTGAACACCCCGGTCTACCAGTTCTCCACCCGGAGCGACGCCAGCGGGGGAGACATCTACCCCTACGGCTTCGCCACCACCAGCGGCGAGCTGGACGGGGCGGTGGACGCCCTGTCCTCCGTGTTCCAGGATATGCTCCGCCTGGCCCAGATCGAGAAAGCCACCCAGCTGTTGGCGGAGGAGATCGAAAAGACCCGCCGCCGGGTGAACGCCCTGGAGTATGTGGTCATCCCGGAATGTCAGGAGAACATCAAGTATATCACCATGAAGCTGTCAGAGAACGAGCGAAACAACACCATTCGCCTGATGAAGGTGAAGGACATGATGCTGGCCGAGTCCCTGGAGGAGAAGCGACAGGAGACCGCCAAGGCCCTGAAGCTGTTCGACAGCCCGACCCAATAACCGTCTCACAGACAGACAACACCCCCGGCAGAGCATCTCTGCCGGGGGCGTTTTATGCGGCTTATCGTTGATATTCAAATTGCAGTCCGTAGAGATCCACGGTGTCCCCGTCCCGGATGCCCTGGGCCTCCAGCTGGTCGAACAGACCGGTGGCCCGGAGCTTGCCGTCGAACCAGTTGCGGCTCTCGTAGTCGCCAAAGTTGACCGACTCCATGAGCTGATCCAGCCAAGGGGCCTGGGCGTACCAGACGCCGTCCTCCTGCCAGATCTCGGCGGGGACGGAGGCGTCCACCGTGACCTCCTTTGGCCGCTCCACATACTCCGGCTCGTAGTATCGCACCGGCGGCAACTCCCGGAGCCGGGCGGCGACGCTCCACACCAGCTCCCGCACGCCCTGATGGGCAGCGGCAGAGATCTCGAAGCAGGGGAAGCCCTTGCCCTCCACATAGGCTCGGAAGGCGTCTATCTGGGCGCGGTCATAGCACAGGTCGCACTTGTTGGCCGCCACGATCATGGGTCGGCTGGCCAGCTCCGGGGAGTATTGGGCCAGCTCGGCGCAGATGGCGTCAAAGTCCTGGATGGGGTCCCGGCCCTCGCTGCCGGAGACGTCGACCAGGTGGACCAGCAGACGGCACCGGTCGATATGCCGGAGGAAGTCGTGGCCCAGGCCCGCTCCCTCGCTGGCTCCCTCGATAATGCCGGGGATGTCGGCCATGACGAAGCTGACCCCTTCCTCCACATAGACCACCCCCAGATTGGGCATCAGGGTGGTGAAGTGGTAGTTGGCGATCTTGGGATGGGCCTTGGAGACCACAGAGAGCAGGGTGGACTTGCCCACGTTGGGAAAGCCCACCAGCCCCACGTCCGCCAGCAGCTTCAGCTCCAGCAGGACCTCCTTCGTCTCACCGGGGAGTCCTGGCTTGGCGAACCGGGGGGCCTGTCGGGTGGGGGTGGCAAAGTGCTGGTTGCCCCAGCCGCCTCTGCCGCCCCGTGCCAGGACAAAGGGCTTGCCGTCAGACATATCCCGGATGATCTCCCGTGTCTCGGCATCCCGGACGACGGTGCCGGTGGGGACCTTGATAGTCAGGTCCTCCCCGTCTCTTCCGGAGCAGCGCGCCCCGGAGCCGTCAGAGCCGTTGGAGGCGGCGTATTTCCGGCGATAGCGGAAATCCATCAGGGTGGTGAGATGGCTGTCCGCCACCAGGATCACATCGCCCCCACGGCCGCCGTCGCCCCCATCCGGGCCTCCGGCGGCCACATATTTCTCCCGGTGAAAGGCGACGGCGCCGTTGCCGCCCTTGCCTGCCTTTACCGTGATTTTTGCAGTATCCACAAAGGTAGAAGCCATTTCGATTGTACCTCACAGCGATGCCGGAAGGGGAGACGCCCTTCCGGTAAAAAAAGGCGTGCTGGAAAGCTCTCAGCACGCCTTTTTCGTAGTTCCTCTTACTGAGCGATCTCGACGATGGAGACCTGCTTGCGGTCCTTGCCCTTGCGCTCAAACTTGACGGTACCGTCCTTGAGTGCGAACAGGGTGTCGTCCTTCCCCTTGGCCACGTTGGTGCCGGGATGGATCTTGGTGCCGCGCTGACGAACCAGAATGTTGCCGGCCAGGACGAACTGCCCATCGGCCCGCTTGACGCCCAGACGCTTGGACTCGGAATCACGGCCGTTCTTGGTGGAGCCGCCGCCCTTCTTGTGAGCGAAGAACTGGAGAGAAATATTCAGCATGGGTGTTACACCTCCGTTACAGTGATATAATCGGGAAATTGCTGGCGAAGGCCGGTGAGATAGACCATCATACCGGTCAGCAGGTTCTGACAGGTATGCTCGTCCGCCTCGGACAGTCCGCCAGGGAGATGGAGGGAAATGTGAGGCTCCTCCGGCTCTACCTTCACCGCCGCAGCCAGGCCGAGCACGTCATTGACGGTACACTCCACCAGCTGAATGGCGGCGACGACGGTATTGCAGATCAGGTCGGCCCCCTCTTCGGCGTAGCCGCTGTGACCACGGACGTCCACGCTGACGATCCTGGCCCCCTCCAAATGAAAGGTGACGGCGGTCATCAGGCGACGACGATCTTGCCGATGGTCACCTTGGTGTAGGGCTGACGGTGACCCTGAGTGCGCTTATAGCCACTCTTGGGCTTGTACTTGAGCACGCGGATCTTCTTGCCCTTGCCGTTCTTCACGACAGAGGCCTCGACCTTGGCACCCTCCACAGTGGGAGTGCCGAAGGTGGCGTTCTCCCCGTCGATGACGGCCAGCACCTGGTCAAAGGTCACGGTGTCCCCGGCCTCCACAGGCAGCTTCTCGATGAAGAGGGTATCGCCCTCAGCCACCTTGTACTGCTTGCCGCCGGTCACGATAATAGCGGTCATGCAAAATGCACCTCTTTCCTTGATTACGGACTCGCTCTCCCGGGCGCAGAGTATCCCCTCTGACTTTTGCCCTTTCAAAGCGGCTTTTATATTTTATCAGCCCATACGCCCCTTGTCAACGGGAAAATGACGAAAAATTTCAATATCGGGTGAGATTCCCCGGAGAGAACGTTGCCAATCCGACCAAATTTCAAAATAACGGCATTTGAAATTTGTGCAACAGGGAAAAGACGAAGGAAAAACGAAAAAAATCGGATAAAACAGTGGATTTTCCCGGTTGATTTGTTATAATGATGCCTGTCGGTCCGACCGAAGAAGCCGGATGCAGGAGAATGTTTCTCATAGGAGAGATTTTGGGAGAACTCCTTGCGGCTTTTGTTCGGTTGCGGTATAATGATATGGTGAAAAGGGAAGTGCGCCTCCCGACCCATCGTGTCCATCGTTTCCGCCTCTTTTCCTTTTTTGGCGCAGTGCAGGGAGTCATTTAACGACTAACGACAGCAGAGGAGAGTAAAGATATGATTTCACATGGCAAGGACATCAAGATTTTTGCGGGCAGCTCCAACATCCCCCTGGCAAAGGAGATCTGCCGTACTCTGGACGTGCCTCTGGGAAATGCCGAGTGCGGGCGTTTTTCCGACGGCGAGAGCTACGTCTCCTTCTATGAGACGGTTCGAGGCAGCGACGTGTTCCTGATCCAGTCCACCTGCGCCACCGGTGTGCGCGGCACCGCCGACTATCGCTCCGTCAACGATCATCTGATGGAGCTGTGCGTTATGATCGACGCCTGCAAGCGGGCCTCCGCCGGGCGCATTACCGCGGTCATTCCCTATTACGGCTATGCCCGCCAGGACCGTAAGACCAAGCCCCGTGACCCCATCTCTGCAAAGCTCACCGCAAACCTGCTGGTCAGCGCCGGTGTGAACCATGTGCTGACCATGGACATCCACTGCGCCCAGATCCAGGGCTTCTTTGACATCCCCATGGACAATGTTCCCGGTTCACCCCTGTTTATCCGTTACTTCCAGGAGCGGTTCCGTGGCCATGAGGACGAGACGGTGGTGGTTTCTCCCGATGTCGGCTCTGTGGCCCGGGCGAGAGCCTTCGCCCAGAAGATGAACCTGCCCCTGGCCATCGTAGACAAGCGCCGCCAGAAGGCCAATCAGTCTGAGGTGAAGAACATCATCGGCGATGTCCGGGGCAAGGACGTCATCCTGCTGGACGACATGGTGGATACCGCCGGTTCCCTCTGCGGAGCGGCCCGCGCCCTGGTGGAGGAGGGCGGCGCCAAGAGTGTGTCCGCCTGCGCCACCCACGGAGTCCTCTCCGGCCCCGCTCTGGAGCGGATCGAAAACTCCGTCCTGGACGAGCTGATCTTCCTGGACACCATCCCCACACCGGAGAAGGCGCTGAAGAGCAGCAAGATCAAGTATCTCTCCACGGCCAATATGTTTGCAGAGGCGATCGGACGTATCTATAATGAGGTCTCCATCTCCTCCATCTACGCATAAACGACTGTCGAATCAAAAGAAAATGGCTCGCAGCGGGCCGAAACAGGGGGTGCCGAGTCGGCATCCCCTGTCAGTCGTGTCAAGGAGGCGCTGAACAATGTTTTTCTCTGACCGAAAGAGCGGCGGGATCGAGTGGATCGTCTGTTTTCTGGGCAATCCCGGCCGGGAGTACGAGAATACCCGGCACAACGTGGGCTTTCTCACGGGAGACACCATGGCCCGCCGCCTGGGGGCAGACATCCGCCGTATCCGGTTCAAGGCTCTGACTGCCACGACGGACATTGGGGGGCATAAGGTGCTGCTGATGAAGCCCAACACCTTCATGAATCTCTCCGGCACTGCGCTCCAGGAGGCGGCCGCCTTCTACAAGGTGCCTCCGGAGCGTTGCCTGGTGGTGTCCGACGATGTGAGCCTGGAGCCGGGACGGCTCCGCCTGCGGAGAAACGGCTCCGCCGGAGGCCACAACGGGCTGAAGTCCATCATCAATATGCTGGACAGCGAGAACTTTCCCCGGGTGAAGATCGGCGTGGGCAAGAAGCCCCACCCGGACTACGACCTGGCGGACTGGGTCCTGGGAAAGTTCTCTCCCCAGGACAGAAAGCTGATCGAGCAGGCGGCAGAGAAGGCCTGCGACGCCATCGAATGTATCATCACCCAGGGCATGGATCGGGCGATGAACCTATATAATGGAAAGCAGGGGGACTGATCTACCCAACAACGTCCCCAAGGAGAACGTATTATGAAGCAGCTCATTCAAATCCTCCCCCGTCTGCCGGAATATCAGGAGCTGGTCGCGCAGCTGGACGCCGGGCGCTCTCCCATCGGAGTGTCCGGCCTTTCTGCCGTTCACCGGGCGCAGATGGCCGCCGCATTACAGGCCCAGCTGGACTGCCCGGTGGTGCTGCTCTGTCCGGACGAGAACGAGGGACGGAAGCTGTCCGCCGATTTGCAGGCATTCACCGGGGAAGAGCCGCTGTTTCTTATGGGCCGGGAATTCACCTTCCATGACGCCACCACCTCCCACCAGTGGGAGCAGCGCCGCCTGGGGACGTTCCAGCTGCTCCGCTCCGGGGAGTGGAGGTTCCTCATTGCCACAGTGGAGGGGCTGATGCAGCGCACCATGCCCCCGGAGGCGCTGGAGCGGGCCTCCCTCCGGCTGGAGACCGGCCGGGAGGTGGAGCTGCAACAGCTGCCCGGACGGCTCACCGCCGCCGGGTACAGTCGGTGCGACCGGGTGGAGGGGCCGGGACAGTTCGCCCTCCGGGGGGGCATCCTGGACATTTATCCCCCCAACCTGGAGGCCCCTGCCCGGGTGGAGTTCTGGGGGGATGAGGTGGACCCCATCGGCCTGTTCGACCCAGGCACCCAGCGCCGGGTAGAAAATATTTCCTCCGTCCTGGTGTTGCCCGCCGCGGAGACGCTGCCCCAGTTGGCCCCGGGCGGCCTGGAGGGGCTGACGGCGGAGCTGCAAAAGACGGCCCGCCGCCTGGAGCGGGACAAAAAGCAGGACACCTCCACGCTGAGGGAGACCCTCCTCCGGGACGCCGAGGCCCTGGAGCAGGGTCACGCCTTTGCCGCCGCCGACCGGTATTTAGATTTGATCTACCCGGAATTTGCCTGTGGAGCGGACTATCTGCCGGAGCTTGCCGCCATCCTCTGGGCGGACAGCCCCAGGTGCAAGTCTGCCGGAGAACACTACCTCTGGCGGCTCACCGAGGATCAGACCGCATTGACCCAGGCGGGGGTCCTCCGGGCGGGCCTGTCCTACGGGGCGGACTGGGACGGCTTTGTCCGGCGGCTGACCCGGCAGTATCCCGCCGCCTTTCTGGACAGCTTCGCCACCTCCACCTGTCCCTGCGACCCGGTGGCCCTGATCTCTGTTCCCTGCAAGCAGCTGCCCTCCTTTGGGGCAAGCCTGGAGACTGCCCTCTCCGACCTCCAGCACTATCAGCGGGACGGGGCGGCCACGGTGGTCCTCTGTGCCACTCAGGGGCGGGTGAAGGCCCTGTGGACGATGCTACAGGAAAACAGCATCCCCGCCGCCATCGACCTGGATTTGAAAACCCCCCCAAGCCGGGAGAGACTTTCCTGACGGTGGGAGGGCTTTCGGCGGGGATGGAGTACCCCGGCTTTGCCGTTCTCACTGAGGGGGCGGCTCCGCCGCCCCACAGCGGCAAGGCGGCGGCCAAACGAAATGACAGCAACCGGCAGAAGCTCCAGAGCTTTACCGACCTGTCCCCCGGCGACCTGGTGGTACACGAGACCCACGGCATCGGCCGGTTCGTGGAGCTGGTCAAGATGCGTGTGGACGGGGTCGAGAAGGACTATATCAAGCTGGCCTATGCCGGCTCGGCCACCCTCTACGTCCCGGCCACTCAGCTGGACCTGGTGAGCAAGTACATCGGCGGGGGAGAGGAGGCCGGGGAGCACACCCGGCTGTCCAAGCTGGGGGGGAGCGACTGGGCCAAGGCCAAGAGCCGCGCCAGAAAAGCCACCAGGGAGTTGGCCAAGGGGCTTATCCAGCTCTACGCCCAGCGCCAGCGCCAGCCGGGATACGCCTTCCATCCGGACGACCCCTGGCAGAAGGAATTTGAGGACAGATTTGAGTACCAGGAGACGGAGGACCAGCTCCGGTGCGTCCAGGAGATCAAGAGCGACATGGAGCGGCCCATCCCCATGGACCGCCTCCTCTGCGGGGACGTGGGCTACGGCAAGACGGAGGTGGCCCTCCGGGCGGTGATGAAGTGCGTCCTGGAGGGAAAGCAGGCGGCGATTTTGGTGCCCACCACCGTTCTGGCCAATCAGCACTACCAGACTGCCGTCCAGCGGTTTCAGGGCTTCCCGGTGAAGATCGCCGTCATCAGCCGGTTTCAGACACCCACCCAGGTGAAGCGCATCCTCCGGGAGCTGGAGAGCGGGCTGGTGGACGTGCTCATCGGCACCCATCGGCTGTTTTCCAAGGACATTCGGTTCAAGGATCTGGGACTGCTGGTGGTGGACGAGGAGCAGCGGTTCGGCGTGAGCCAGAAGGAGAAGCTCAAGGAGCGGTTTAAGCAGGTGGACGTCTTGACCCTCTCCGCCACCCCCATCCCCCGCACCATGAACATGGCTCTCTCCGGGCTGCGGGATATGTCCACCCTGGAGGAGCCGCCCCTGGACCGGCCGCCGGTGCAGACCTATGTGCTGGAGCATGACTGGTCCATGCTGGCGGACGCCATGGGCCGGGAGATCGGGCGGGGCGGGCAGGTGTACTACCTCCACAACCGGGTGGAGACTATCGAGCGCACCGCCCACCGGATCCAGGAGATGCTCGGCCCGGAGGTTCGGGTGGCCTGCGCCCACGGGCAGATGACCGAAGACCAGCTCAACGCCGTCATGGCCCGGGTGGTGGACGGGGAGATACAGGTGCTGGTCTGCACCACCATCATCGAGACGGGCATCGACATCCCCAACGTGAACACCCTCATCATCGAGGACGCCGACCGGATGGGCCTGGCTCAGCTCCACCAGATCCGGGGCCGAGTGGGCCGCTCCAGCCGCCGGGCCTTTGCCTATCTCACCTACCGACGGGGGAAAATCCTCTCCGACGTGGCGGCGAAACGTCTGTCCGCCGTACGGGAGTTTGCCGAGTTCGGGGCGGGCTTCAAGATCGCCATGCGGGACCTGGAGATACGGGGAGCGGGCAATCTCCTGGGAGCGGAGCAGTCCGGCTTTATGATGTCAGTAGGGTACGATATGTACCTCAAGCTGCTGGAGGAGGCCGTTCTGGAGGAGCGGGGAGAGAACCCCACCCGCACGGAGGAGGTCACCGCAGACCTCACCGTCTCCGCCAACATCCCCGAGTCCTACATCGCCTCTACCGAGGAGCGGATGGACTTCTACCGCCGCATCGCCCGCATCCGCACGGAGGCGGACGCCGACGACATGGTGGATGAGCTGATCGACCGCTATGGCGAGCCGCCCAAGGCGGTGAACAACCTGATCTCTGTGGCCCTGCTCCGGGCCGCCGCCTCTGAGGTGGGCTTTATCGACGTGAGCCAGAAGGGAAACGTGGTCAGCTTCACCCTCCGGGAGGCGGACCTTCCCGGGGTGGCCCGGCTGTGCGCCATCCCCATCTTCAAGGGGAGACTGCTGTTCTCCCCCGGGGAGCGGATTGTCCTCTCCCTGCGCTTGCGGCCGGAGGAGAACGCCCTGGCCTGGTCTCAGCGCCTGGTGAAGGAGTATGCCAAGGTGCGGGAGACCGAACGCCCAACCACCTGATAAAACACCGCCGTTCGGAAGGTTCTGCCCTCCGAACGGCGGTGTTTTGTCTTTTTGTTCTGGTTCTCCGTCAAGAGTTGGGGTGGAGGAAAAACAGCATCAGGCATGCAGGACACAGGAAACCAGAGGAAACTCTGGTTTCCGCTATTTACGAAGCACAGTGAAGGATTCTATTACGGAATCGTTCAAAATTTCTGACACCATAGCAAACATGCTTGAGTACCTTGGCTTTGTTGTTACAGCCCTCTGTAAACCTGTTCGTCCAGGGAACGTCGAAGGAGTTCAGAATCTCCTGAAACCAGTTGCGGCAGGAAGTTTTTTTGGTTGATAGGAGACAAGGTCGAAGCAGCGCAAGGCTGTAGAAACAGAAGAGATGTTTTTCTGCCTTCCGTATAGAAAAGGGCAAAATGCACCAATATGATGGATGAATACCGGAGAATATAAAAATAGAATGGCTAATATATCAAATATACATTTTACATATTGCAATGTCCGGACTATAATACCAACGTCTGAGGATCTGAAAAAGGTTCGAATCGGTAATAAATAACGGCAGTCAGGAAACATCTGCCGCCTGTTACCGCGGGGACACAGGCCGGAGCCGGGCAGAGCGGTCTCCGGCGAGCTTGCTTCGATGCGGCCGGTCGGCCGGGGCGAAAAAAAGGAGTGGTTTCATGAGAATTGGCAAGCAAAAGGTGGCGCTGATCTCCTGGCTTTTGATTCTGGCGGCTCTGCTGGCCGGCGTATTTCTCACAGGCTCCCTGGGTGGGGGCGAGACGGAGTCGGTGCAGGTGGCCATGAAGGACGCTGTGCTCCACGATGTCAACCGCATCAGTCTGTTCGGCATCAAGGATGTCAACCCGGGACCGATTTCCGCCTTTACGGTCACGGCGGTGCTGCTCATTCTGGCGGCGCTGCTCCGTATTTTTGTCATCCCCCATTTTCAGATAATCCCCGGAAAGCTCCAACTGCTGCTGGAGCAGCTGGTGGGGATGTTCGACGGGATGGCGAAGCGGAACAGCCCCTGGCGGAACGAGGCCCTGGGCGCCTATCTGTTTGCGGCAGCCAGCTATATTTTTGTGGGCACCTGCTTTGAGCTGTTCGGCTTCCAGGCGGTCACCACTGAGGGCAACTCCATCGCCCTCCCGGCGCCTCTCTCCGACATCAATGGGGCCATCGCCCTGGGCTGTCTGTCCTATCTGTTCATCATGTCCGGTGGCATTGCGGGCAACGGGATACGGGGCATAGGGCGGACGCTGAAGGAGTTCTCCCTCCCCATCTCCATGAGCTTCCGTCTCTTCGGCGCACTGCTCAGCGGACTGCTGGTGACAGAGCTGGTGTACTACTATATCAACCTGAGCTTTGTCCTGCCGGTGGTGGTGGGGGTGCTGTTCACTCTGCTCCACGCGCTCATCCAGAGCTATGTGCTCACCATGCTGACCGCACTGTATTACGGCGAGGTATCCGAGCCGGGGGAGAAGAAGCCCAAAAAGACAAAGAAAAACCGTTCGGCTCAGGCCGCAGCATAATTGGGAGGTAATTGCTATGAAAACCATGAAGAAGAACATTTCCGCGCTTTTGATCGCCCTGGTCGCCCTGCTGGTGCTGACCATGCCCGCCTTTGCGGCAGAGAGCGGCGCGCCCGCTGACGATCAGGATATTCAGACCATCTCAGCAGAGGTAGCGGAGGAAGAAGAGGGCAGTGAGGACACCGTCACCAGCACGAAGGCCATCGCCTCCGCGCTGGCCATCGGCCTGGCCGCCGTTGCCGGCTGTATCGGCATGGCTACCGTCTCCAGTAAGGCGGTGGAGAGCATCGCCCGTCAGCCGGAGGCCGAGGGCAAGATCCGGACCACCCTGATGCTGGGCCTGGTGTTCATCGAGACGGCGATCATCTACGCCCTGCTGGCGGTGATTCTGATCATCTTCGTCTTGTAAGGTCGGTGAACGCAATGAGTTTACCTCTGAATATCGACTGGCAGCAGATTTTACTGCATCTGTTCAATTTTGCGATTTTGGCGGGAGGGCTGTACTTCCTGCTCTACCACCCCGTTAAGAGCTTCATGGAACAGCGGGAGGCCCACTATCGGGAGATGGAGCAAAGCGCCCAGGACCGTCTGGAGCAGGCGGAACGCCTGAAGGCGGAGCGAGAGGAGCAGCTTCGGCAGGTGGACCAGGAGATGGAGCAGCACCGCGCCCAGGCAGCTCAGGCGGCGGAGCAGGAGGCCCAGCAGACCATCGCTCAGGCCCAGAAAAAGGCGGAGCAGCTGATGGAGAAGGCAAAGGCCAACACGGAGCGGGAGCATGAGAGAATGCTCCAGACTGCCCGTCAGGAAGTGACCGATCTGGCGATGACCGCTACGGAAAAGCTGCTGCTGCAATCGGAAAGCGATCCCTATGACCAGTTTTTAGACCTTGTCGAAGGGAAGGAATCCCATGAAGATGCGTGAGAAAACGGTCCAGAAGGCGATCCTCCGAAGCAGCACCCCTCCCAGCGGGGCGCAGCTGGACCGGCTGACCGCCTTTGTCCGCCAAAAGTACGGGCAGGACTACACCCTGGAGTGGCGAGAGGAGCCGGCCATCGGCTACGGTTTCCAGCTGATTGTGGATGACGACATCTACGACTGGACGGCGGAGGGCCGTCTCCGGCAGCTGAGAGAGGAGCTGGAGGAGGTCAAGACCGACTCCGCTGACAGCAGCCGTTTCATCCCTCTGATGAGGGAGGCGGTGGAACGCTGGAATCCCCAGGTAGAGCCGGAGGAGATCGGCGAAGTCCTCACCGTGGGCGACGAGATCGCCACCGTCCGGGGGCTGGAACGCGCCACCTACGGCGAGATTTTAGTCTTTTCCTCCGGCGTCAAGGGCATGGTCCAGGACCTGCGCCGGGACGAGGTTGGCTGCATTATTTTTGGAGACGACTCCGAGATCGCCCAGGGCAGCTTTGTCCGGCGCACGGGCAAGACCGCCGGTACGCCGGTGGGCGAGGGATTTTTGGGCCGGGTGGTGGACGCTCTGGGCGCGCCCATCGACGGCCTGGGGGACATCCGAGCTGAGGGCTACCGGCCTATCGAGGCTCCCGCCCCCGGCATCATCGAGCGTCAGTCGGTGGACACCCCTATGGAAACCGGTCTGCTGGCCATCGATTCCATGTTCCCCATCGGCCGCGGACAGCGGGAGCTGATCATCGGCGACCGCCAGACTGGCAAGACCGCTATCGCCCTGGACACCATTCTCAACCAGAAGGGGAAGGATGTGGTCTGCATCTATGTGGCCATCGGACAGAAGGCCAGCTCGGTGGCAAAGCTGGCGGAGACCCTGCGGCGGCGGGGTGCCATGGATTACACCATTATCGTCAACGCCTCCGCCAGCGCATCCGCTTCTCTCCAGTATATCGCTCCCTACGCCGGGTGCGCTCTGGGAGAGTATTTCATGTACCAGGGTCGGGATGTGCTCATCGTCTATGACGACCTCTCCAAGCACGCCATCGCCTACCGCGCTCTGAGCCTGCTGCTGGAGCGCTCTCCCGGCCGGGAGGCCTATCCCGGCGACGTGTTCTACCTCCACTCCCGTCTGCTGGAGCGGGCCGCCCACCTGTCCGACGAGCTGGGCGGCGGCAGCATGACCGCTCTGCCCATCGTGGAGACCCAGGCGGGGGACGTTTCCGCCTATATCCCCACCAATATCATCTCCATCACCGATGGGCAGATCTTCCTGGAGAGCGACCTGTTCTTTTCCGGTCAGCGGCCCGCCGTCAACGTGGGCCTGTCCGTCTCCCGTGTGGGCGGCGACGCCCAAACGAAAGCCATGAAGCAGGCCGCCGGCGCCATCCGTCTCGATCTGGCCCAGTACCGGGAGATGGAGGTCTTTACCCAGTTCTCCAGCGACCTGGACGAGACTACCCGTCGGCAGCTGGTCTATGGCCAGGGCCTGATGCGGCTGCTGCGGCAGAATCAGTACCACCCGCTGAACCAGCACCAGCAGGTGATACTGCTGGTGACCGCCCTGAACCACGTCATGCAGGAGCTGACCCCCGCTCAGGTGGAGCGGTTCAAGGAGCGCCTGCTGGCCGACACGGAGACCCGCGACGGAGAGCTGTGCCGTCGGATCGACGCCACCGGGCGGCTGACGCCGGAGGACCGGGAGCGTATTCTGGAGCTGGCCCGTGACTGTCTGGCCCGGTTCGTGGCGGATGAAACGGCTGGTGGTTGAGTATGCCCAGCGCCAGAGAGATCAAAAATCACATTGAGAGTGTGAAGAATACCCGGAAGATCACCAACGCCATGTACCTCATCGCCTCCACCAAGCTGCGCAAGGCCAAGGCGGATCTGGACCGTACCCGGCCCTATTTTGAGGCGGTGCGTAAGGAGATCAAGCGCATCTTCCGGACGGTGGACAACATCGACAGCCCTTACTTTTACCCCGCAGACCCGGAGGACCATCTGGATGAGGGGACTTATGGCTGCCTGGTCATCACGGCGGACAAGGGACTGGCCGGGGCATACAACCAGAATGTCCTCAAGCAGATGCAAAAGCTGCTCAAGGGTCACCCGGACACGGAGCTGTTCGTGGTGGGGGAGAGCGGCCGCCGGTTCTGTGTGCGCCGCAACATTCCCATCGAGCGCAGCTTTCTCCACACTGCCCAGAACCCTACCATGGAACGGGCAAGAGAGATCGCCCGGGTACTCATGGAGCGGTACGAGTCCGGTCATCTGAAAAAAATCTTCATCATTTACACCGATATGGAGAGCAGCCTGAAATCCGAGGCCATCATCAACCGACTGCTGCCCTTCCACCGGAGTTATTTTGCCACGAGTACGGCGGAGAAAAAGGTCTCGCAGCCCTTTGAGTTCATCCCCTCGGCGGAGGCGGTGTTGCAGATGGAGGTGTACAGCTATGTCTCCGGCTATATCTACAGCGCCCTGGTGGACAGCTTTTGCAGCGAGCAAAACGCCCGCATGACAGCCATGGACTCCGCCAACCAGAATGCGGAGAAGCTGCTGGGGGAGCTGTCCCTCCAGTATAACCGGGTCCGCCAGGCGGCCATCACCCAGGAGATCACCGAGGTCTCTGCCGGCGCACTGGCTCAGCGGCGCAAGCACAGGAAGGAAGGGGAGACATCATGAACGTCGGGACCATTGTACAGATTTCCGGCCCGGTCATCGATGTGGAATTTGAGCGGGGGAGCCTTCCCCGTATCCGGGAGGCCCTCACTGTGGAACTGAACGGAGAGCAGCGGGTCATGGAGGTAGCCCACCATGTGGGAAGCGACACCGTGCGCTGCATCATGCTCTCCGGCAGCGAGGGCCTGGCCCGCGGGATGGCGGTCTCTGCCCCCGGTAGCAGCATTCAGGTGCCTGTGGGCGAGGCCACGCTGGGCCGGATGTTCAACGTCCTGGGCCAGGCCATCGACGGGGGAGAACCGGTGCCGGACAGCGTCCCCCGCCGGAGCATCTACCAGAAGGCACCCAGCTTTGACGAGCAGCAGCCGGTGACCCAGATCCTGGAGACGGGCATCAAGGTCATCGACCTGTTGGAGCCGTACCCCAAGGGGGGCAAGATCGGCCTCTTCGGCGGCGCGGGAGTGGGCAAAACGGTGCTCATCCAGGAGCTGATCCACAACGTAGCCATGGAGCACGGCGGCTATTCCATCTTTACCGGCGTGGGAGAACGGAGCCGTGAGGGCAACGACCTGTGGAAAGAGATGCGGGAGAGCGGCGTCTCGGAAAAGACCGCCCTGGTCTTTGGACAGATGAACGAGTCCCCCGGCGTCCGTATGCGGGTGGCCCTGTCGGGGCTGACCATGGCGGAGTATTTCCGGGACCAGGAGCATCGGGACGTGCTGCTGTTTATCGACAACATCTTCCGTTTTGTCCAGGCGGGCAGCGAGGTCTCCACCCTGCTGGGTCGGATGCCCTCCGCCGTGGGATATCAGCCCACCCTGGCCAACGAGATGGGGGAGCTTCAGGAGCGGATCACCTCCACCAAAAGCGGCTCCGTCACCTCCGTCCAGGCGGTCTACGTCCCGGCGGACGATTTGACCGACCCGGCCACCTCCACCACCTTCGCCCACCTGGATGCCACCACCGTACTGAACCGGAAAATCGCAGAGCAGGGCCTCTATCCCGCCGTCGATCCCCTGGAGTCTGCCTCCCGTATCCTGGAGCCGGATATCGTGGGGGAGGAGCATTACACCATCGCCCGCCGGGTGCAGGAGATCCTGCAAAAGTACAGCGAGCTACAGGACATCATCGCCATCCTGGGCATGGAGGAGCTGAGCGACGAGGACCGGATGACGGTGAGCCGGGCCAGAAAGCTCCAGCGGTTCCTCTCCCAGCCCACCCATGTGGCGGAGAAGTTCACCAACATCCCCGGCGTCTACGTCCCCCTGTCGGAGACCCTACGGGGCTTCAAGGCCATTGTAGACGGTGAGGCGGACCAGTACCCCGAGGCTGCCTTCTACAATGTGGGTACTCTGGACGATGTGATCGCCAAGGCCAAAAAGCTCGAGGCAGGTGAGGCGTGATGGAGCCGTTCAAGGTGCGCATCTTGTCCGCCGACCATCCGGTCTATGAAGGTCCCTGCCTCTCCCTGGTCGTCCCCATCGGAGACGGTCTGTACGGCATCCTGGCCCACCACAGCAATATGATCGCCGCGGTCATCCCCGGCGAGATGACCATCCGTGTGCCGGATCGGGAGCCGGCGACAATAGCGGTGTCCGACGGGCTGGTCAAGGTGGAGGACAACGAGGTGCTGCTCCTGGTGGAGTCCGCCGAGCGCCCGGAGGACATCGACCTCCACCGCTCCGAGCTGCGGGCCGCCCAGGCCCGGGAGGCGCTGATCCAGAAGGCCAGCATACAGTCCCACCGCATGGCGGAGGCCACCCTGGCCCGGGCCATGAACCGTCTCCGGGTGAGACGCCATTACGACGGACTGGAATAACAGAAAATGCCTCCGCAGTCTGCTGTGCCGTATACAGCGGACTGCGGAGGTTTTTGTGGAATCCCTTGCCAAAACCGGCAAACCCGTATATAATTGTCCCATGAGTTTGACCGCCGGGCGGCCCTTGAAAAACCGTTTCCGGCGGATAGGAGTGAGTTATATTGGAGCGCGTCACCATCTCCCGGCTCTATGCGGACGGCCCTCTGTATGAGGGAAAATCCATTACCGTCTGCGGCTGGGCCAGAACCATTCGCAATCTCAAGAGCTTTGCCTTTTTATCCCTCAACGACGGCAGCTGCTTCTCCCCCCTCCAGGTGGTGGCGGAGAAGGAGAAGATTGCCAACTATGACGAGATCATCCACCAGAATGTGGGGGCCTCCTTCGTCATTCAGGGCGTCTTTGTCCTGACCCCGGAGGCCAAGCAGCCCTTTGAGCTGAAGGCCACCGACATCCAGGTGGAGGGCGTCTCCGCCCCGGACTATCCCCTGCAAAAGAAGCGGCATACGGTGGAGTATCTGCGCACCATCCAGCATCTGCGGCCCCGGACGAATCTGTTCTCCGCCGCCTTCCGGGTGCGCTCTGTGGCTGCCCACGCCATCCACTGCTTCTTCCAGGACAAGGGCTTTGTCTACGTCAACACCCCCATCATCACCGCCTCCGACTGCGAGGGGGCGGGGGAGATGTTCCAGGTGACTACCCTGGACATGGAGAACCCGCCCCGGCTCCCGGACGGCGCGGTGGACTACAGCAAGGACTTCTTCGGCAAGCCCGCCAACCTGACCGTTTCCGGCCAGCTGAACGTGGAGAGCTTCTGCATGGCCTTCGGCAATGTCTACACCTTCGGCCCCACCTTCCGGGCGGAGAACTCCAACACCCAGCGCCACGCCGCTGAGTTCTGGATGATCGAGCCGGAGATCGCCTTTGCCGACCTGGACGACGACATGGATTTGGCGGAGGAGATGCTGAAATATGTCATCCGTACCGTCATGGAGAAGTGTCCCCAGGAGATGAATTTCTTCAACTCGTTCGTGGACAAGGGGCTGGTGCAGCGATTGGAGCACGTTGCCTCCTCTGAGTTTGGACGGGTGAGCTACACCGAGGCGGTGGACATCCTCCAGAAGTCCGGCAGACAGTTCGACTACCCCGTCTCCTGGGGCTGCGACCTCCAGACGGAGCACGAGCGGTATCTCACCGAGGAGTATTTCAAGCGTCCGGTGTTCGTCACCGACTATCCCAAGGAGATCAAGGCATTCTATATGCGGATGAACGAGGACGGCAAGACCGTGGCTGCGGCGGACTGCCTGGTGCCCGGCATCGGGGAGATCATCGGCGGCAGCCAGCGGGAGGAGCGGCTTGACCTGCTCCAGGCCCGGATGGACGAGCTGGGGCTGAAGCAGGAGGACTACTGGTGGTATCTCGACCTCCGGCGCTACGGCAGCTGCCGCCACGCCGGGTTCGGCCTGGGCTTTGAGCGGCTCATCATGTATTTAACCGGTATCTCCAACATCCGGGACGTCCTGCCCCATCCCCGTACTGTGGGCAGCGCGGATTTCTGAGCAAAACTATCCGATAAACGAGAGAAACGCCGTTGCGGTATCGCTCCGCAGCGGCGTTTTCCTGTCGTATGGTGCAAGCGCTTTATTGTGTGCCGCGCACACCTTAAAACTTCTTACAGTTTTGCTCAACTGCTTGCATATGTGGGTAGTGTCCGTTATACTAAAAATGAAAGTATTCGCTGATTTGGTACCTGGAAAGGAGCTGCAAAGGATGAAAAGGACCGATTTGATCGAAAAGGGCCGCCAGCACCGCTTCGAGGGCGTTGTCGTCCATATGCTGGTATTTCTGGCGTTCTACCTGCTCTATCTGCTGATCCTGGCGACCATGGGGACGGATAACCCCTTCTATCCCTTCGACTGGGCGGCGAACAGGGGCTTTCTCTTCTACTGGGTCCCGGTGCTCATCGTTCGGCTGCTCAATTACAACATTGCTGCGGGCTGCATGACGACAGGCTATTTCCTGGGCCTGCTTCTGAGCATCCCGGTGAACAAGCTCACCTATCAGGAGATCCCCTATGACAGCGGTGTCGGATTTCACACGACGATGTACGAGTTCTACTTCTGGTTCTGCGTCGTTGTGATTTCCATTGTGGTGGGCATTGTAGGAGAGATGCGGTATCGGAAAAAACGGGAGGTCGTTTGACGGTCTTCCCCACAAACGAATCAAAACGGCTGGCACGAAGCTGCCAGCCGCTTTTTGTCACACCACCCGCAGAGGGCAATCCTTCCCGTCAAAGAACTGCCGGGCGGCCTCCAGAGAGTTGCGCACCATGTCGTCGGCGGCGCTCTCCGTCCAGAAGGCCAGGTGAGGGGTCATGATGACGTTGGGCATGGCGCTGAGAATGGCCATGTCGTGGTTGCCCATGACCTGGTTGCAGTGGTCCAGATAGTAGACCGACCGGTCCCCGTCGAATACGTCCAGGGCGGCCCCCGCCAGATGTCCGGACTCCAGTGCACCGATGAGGGCGGCGTTGTCCACCAGGTCGCCCCGGGCGGTGTTGACGAGATAGGCCCCCTGCTTCATCCGTCTCATGGTCTCCCCGTTCAGAAGGTAGCGGGTGGCCGGGTTAGAGGCCAGGTGGAGAGAGACCAGGTCGCTCTCTGCCAGCAGCGTCTCCAGAGGGACATACTGGATGATGCCCGCCAGCTCGGGCCGCTGGTGGCGGCTCCAGGCCAGCACACGGCAGCCAAAGGCGGCAAACCGCCGGGCGGCCACGCTGCCGATGCTCCCGGTGCCCAGGATGCCCACCGTCATGGTGTGCAGCTCCCTGCCTAGGAACGGCTCGAACCGATAGTCCTGCCCCTGATTGCGCAGAAGGGCGGCCTTGGTGTGCCGGGTGACCATGAGGGCCAGCATGACGGCGTAATCCGCCACGCTGGAGGGGGAGTAGGTGTTCCGGGTGACGGCCATCCCCACCTCTCTGGCGTGGGCCAGGTCGATATTATCCACCCCGATGGGGCGGGCGTTGATGAGCCGCGCCCCGCCCGCCTGGTAGACGTCGATCATCCCGGCGGTGATCTGCCGGGCGGCGGCGATGGCCACGGCGTCGTAGCCCTGGGCCATGGCGGCGTTCTCCGGCAGAGGGCGCTCCGCCGTGCAGGTCACCTGAAAGCCAAACTCCGGGCCGAACCGGGCGTACCGCTCTACCTCCTCCGGACCGCAGGAATAGGCAAACATCCGCTCCATCTCTCACTCCTCCAATCTGGCGTAGACCACCTTGGCGGAGACCCCCTCCAGCCGTCCCACCTTGCCGGAGAGGGCGGAGATGGCGTCGTTGGGGGCGTCCAGCATGACGGAGATCAGGCTGACGTTCCGCGCCGGATAGGGCAGGCCCATCCGGCCGATGATATAGGGGCTATACTGGTGGAGCAGCTCGTTGAGCTGCGGCACGGCGTCCGGGTCCTCCACCACAATGGCCAGCAGGGCCACACGGGTTTGTTGTTCCATAAGGGGGCCTCCTTCTCGAAGAAAAGGGGACTTTGCAGTCCTCACAGGCCCTATTATACCGGTTCGGAGGGAAAATGGGAAGGGGCTGGCCTGTTTTTTCGATGAATCTATTCAAAGAGAACGATTGACCTTTCCCCCGCCATCTGCTACAATCTGACCATGAACAGATCAGAGCTTTTAAACAAGCTGTCCCGCACCCCGGAGGAGCGGCTGCTCCTGGGCCGGACGTGGGACCAGATACAGGCCGCCGGGCAGCGTTCCGTCCCCCAGGTGACCCATTTTCTCTCTCCCGACGAGCAGAACGCCGTGGGGAGCCTTTTGCACGCCCTGGGCGACCCGCCCCATCAGTTCTGGGGCGGCTATGAGGAGGCCCAGCGTAAGGTGTGCATTTTTTTGCCGGACTGGATGGAGTGGGAGGACTTTGACGAGGCCCCCATTGCCGTTCTCCGTGCTACCTGGTACGCCGGGGACAGCCTGACCCACCGGGACATTCTCGGCGCTCTCATGGGCCAGGGCATCAAGCGGGAGACGGTGGGCGACCTGCTGGTGGCCTCGTCCAGCTGTGATTTGCTGGTGCTCTCAGAGGTCGCCCCGTGGCTGCTGCAAAACTTCACCTCTGCCGGGCGGACAAAGCTGTCCGTGTCGCAGGTGGGCCTGGAGCAGCTCCACATCCCCGTCCAGGAGGTCAAGCGCATCCACGACACGGTGGCCACGCTGCGGCTGGACGCCGTGGCGGCGGCGGGCTTCTCCGTCAGCCGGGCGAAGATGGCGGACTACATCCGGGCGGGCCGGGTGTCGGTGAACTGGAAGGAGACGGAGCGGACCGACCTGGCGGTGAAAGCGGGAGACGTGATCTCCTGCCGTGGCTTGGGCCGGTGCCGCCTGGCGGAGACGGGTGGTCTGTCCAAAAAGGGACGGGTCAACATCGAGATGGAACGGTATCTGTAAAAACGGAGGGAATATATGAATCAGGAAAAGATCGACCGCATCAACGAGCTGGCCCGGAAGGCCAAGTCCGAAGGACTGACAGAGGCGGAGCTGACAGAGCGGGACGCTCTCCGGCGGGAGTACATCGACGCCGTCAAGGCGTCTCTGCGGAGCCAGCTGGACAACACCTACATCGTGGATGCCCAGGGAAACAAACGGCCCCTGAAAAAGCGGAGCGGCAGCCGGTGACAGACTGTACAAAAACGGGAGCAGACCGAAAACCAGGTCTGCTCCCGTTCTTGTCTGGTGCGAGTTGTGTCAGTCCATCCCGTCCGGCCCAAAGCCGTCCGGAAGCAGCTGGTTCAGCGTCCGCTCCACATACTCGTGCTTCTCGTTTGCCACCAGCACACGGAGGCGGGGGGCAAACTCGTAGAGCATCTGACGGCAGGCCCCGCAGGGCCAGCAGTAGTCTTTGGAATTGCCCACCACAGCCAGAGTGACAAAGTCATTCCGGTGCCCCTCGCTGACCGCCTTGACCAGGGCGGTGCGCTCGGCGCAGATGGTGGAGCCAAAGGCGGAGTTCTCCACATTACAGCCGGTAAAGACAGAGCCGTCCCTGCACAGCAGGGCGGCGCCCACGGGGAAATGGGAGTAGGGGACATAGGAGCGCTCCAGCATGGTGAATGCCAGCTCCACCAGTTCACGATCGGTCATAACACAGTTCTCCTTTCAGCGTTTAGTCTGATGCGGGCAGGTAGTAGGCCGCCAACAGGTCTACACAGGCCCCATAGCTTTTCATAATGTCCTCCTGGCCGTAGCTGCTGGCAAAGGAGGAGTAGACTGCCTCGGCGGTCTCAGACACAGGGGACTCGAACTGTGCCCAGTAGGCGTTATTGTAGGTCAGGTCCGCCAACACCTGCTCGTTGACGGTGGCCCGCACCTCCCGCCATAGCTCCCGGTCGGCGGAGTAGAGGGCGTTGCCCACATGGATGTAGCCCATCAGTGCAGCAGAATACTGAAATTCCGCAACGTCGCTGCTCAGCCCCACCACACCGGACAGGAAGTTGCTCTACTACTCCTGTGCCACGTTCCGCTGGTGGGCCAGCTCGTGGAGGATGGTGGCAGGGACTAGGGCGGCGGGGGCGTCGATGTTCACCAGGGACTCGCCGGTGAAGGGAAAATAAAATCCGGTGAAGCCAAGCCAGCTCATCAGCCGTGAGTAAAACATGGGCTTTGCCTGGGCCTCCTGCAAATCGAGACAGGGAAAC
>JAJBUB010000127.1 GCA_020860575.1 Clostridiales bacterium
CTGTAATATGCCATTGAAAAGAAAAATACTGTTTCATAAAGCATGGTCTCCTTTGGTTTTATATCGTAAAATCCGATGAACGGATATTGTTTCATAGGTGCCTGATGAACCGAAAGCCTGATCGGGTGCCGATCCACCAGGCGTTTGTGATTGGACGGTTGAAATTATTTGTCGGATGCACCGCAGGCAGAACCGCAAGCAGCGGGAGCCTCAGCCGGTTTGTCAGCTGCGCCACAAGCAGCAGGCGCTTCAGCAGGCTTGTCACCAGCGCCGCAGGCGGAACCGCAAGCGGCAGGAGTTTCAGCCGGTTTATCAGCTGCACCACAAGCAGAGCCACAGGCAGCGGGCTTTTCTTCCGGCTTGTCCGATGCTCCGCAGGCTGCACCACAGGAAGCGGCAGAAGCTGCCTCCTTCTTCCATCCAAACAGGTTAGAAAGTGCCATTATTGATTACCTCCGTATTTGTATTCAGGAGCTGTCTTGCTCTCTGTAATTTTCATTATATCGGAGCCGGTTCTGAAAACAAGTACGCACCTTTTTATTACATGGTCACAAAAAGGTAACCTATGTAGTTTCCACTGGTTGTCTGTAGAAACTTCCTATTCTGCCTATTGATTTTGATAGAGTGCTGCATTATAATTCGAGTATAACATTCGGATTTGATGTTAGAAGAAAATAGAATGTGAGGTATCCTTTATGAAAACAAAAGATGAGTTGCCTGCTTGCCCTGTGGCAACAACAGTTTCTCTGATTGGAAGTAAGTGGAAGCTCCTAATTTTACGAAATCTGCTGGTGCGTCCCTGGCGGTTTAATGAATTGCGGCGCGATTTGGAGGGGATCAGCCAGAAAGTGTTGACCGACAGTCTGCGCTCCATGGAAGAGGATGGGATTGTAATTCGCACTGTTTATGCTGAGATTCCGCCGAAGGTAGAATATTCTCTCAGTGAATTGGGTGAGTCAATGAAACCTATCCTTGACGCTATGGAGGCGTGGGGAACAGAGTATAAAAATAGTTTGAGTTAATATGTGCTTAATGTGTCCCTGTTTTATCTGCTCCCTTCAGTCCGTTCTCCTTTGCCCACTGGCTTTGTCGTTGCCGACGTTCCTCGGAGTAAGGGCGGGTGACGTGGATACTGACCCGCCGCTTGTCCACCTCAAAATAGGAGCCGCAGATTTCATCATCCTCAATGAGCTTGCACAGCTCCGGGAAGTCAGCGGCCAGGCTGTTCAGCTTCCGGATCAGCTTCGGGTCGTTGGTGCGTATCAGCATGGGTGCATTGGACTGGTTGTAATAAATCTCGGTGTCTCTGTCTCTCTTTGTGAGCTTGCTCATAAACTACCTCCAAAATCTGATTGTTTTCTCAAGAGGGCCTTTTTCGGGAAAATTCCCCCGATTGACGAATTGGCGTTTTCAGCGATTTTCAAATAGAAGCGGCCTCAGACATAGAACGGTACGTCTGAGGCCGTGAAAAACGATGATTGGCTATTTTTACCGATTGGTGAATGAAAAACGGAAGTTGTGAGTGTGGGGGCTTACAGCGGCGGCAAGCTGTCGACCACCTGATTCAAATAATCGTTGATTTCCGCTACCTGCTGGCGCACGCCTTCATTACATTCCCGATGGGCAATCAGCTTTGGGTTCTGGCTCCTGCACAAATTCCATCTGTCGATTAGAGTGACCGCCGCATCCCACAGCTCATAGAGGACATCTTCTTCCGTCATAGTCGCACGGGATGTTTCCATATTTCTTCCGATCTCCCGCATGATTGCCAGGTTGGTCTTCCTGCTGCTCTCAGGCTGAGGCGGCAAGGATTTCGGACTATCAACCACTGTGGTTTCCAGAGGGATAGTCGTTGTAGAGGATACGCCCTGACCACCATTCTCCAATTCCAGGATATAGGCTTTTGGCTCTTGCAAGATCTCAACAACCTGTCTCCGATATGCCTGCTCTGTAAGCAGCGTAGGAAACATCTCGAAGCACCGGTTGCACCCACGTATCATTGTGTTGGCAACACCGCGCAGCGATCCTAACACACTATTTTCATCAACTATGTGCCTTGACTCTGTGGCATTCATATCTGCCGCAACCTGTCTTATGATTCTATCCTGCTCTGTTTCAGGGCTGCGCTTTCTCCGCCGCTGTACCTCCGGACTGCGGAGTCGTTTCACAAGTGCTGCCTACTCCTCCGGCGAGGCCAAAGCCACCGCCTGTACAGCGGACTCCACCGGGCAGATCGCTCCGGAAAAGATTTCCTGACGGATGCCAGGCTCTACCTGGTCGGCGGCGTCTATCCCATCGGCATAGCGTCCGGCTTTGATGACATAATCTCTCCCGACGTGGTTCTCTTTGGCAATTTTATCGCAGGTTTTGCCTGTTGACCGCATGTTATGATTTTCGTAACTTGCGGTGAATTCTCCTGTGGCCTGATCTCGCTTTGTTCCACGGCTGCCGCCGTGTGCAGCTTTCTCAGCGCCGTATTGCTTCCCAATCAGGTACTTTTTCTGTTCCGGGGTCAGGTTCCTGCGGCCAAGCTGGTTCTTGCAAATCCAGGCTAGGGCAGCATTTCGGTCAGAAAACGACTTTTCATAGGTGGAGTATTGGAGCTCCGGATGTGCCTGGATGATTTTGTAGCGGTTGTGTCCGTCCACGATCACACCGTTCCAGACAATCAGCGGCATGAGGACAGTACCCTCCAGCAAAATATTTTCTTCGAGCTGGGCAAACTCCTCCTCTGTCAGCGGCGGAATCTGGTCAGCGAATTCCCGATCTATGCGCAGCATAATGATCACTCCTCATTTTTTATTATGGAAGATGGGAGCATTCCATGTAATGGAGGACAGCAGACAGTGTCAGCTATCCTCCCAAATCATATGACGAACCCTTATTTGTCCACGACGCCCCAGTGCTTACGGGAATACATTCAGGCGGCAGCTTGCTGGGCTGCTCCATAGGAATTTCACCTCCCCGCCTTCCTTGTGGCCGGGCCGCGAATTACGGAAGTATCATGATCTCTGCCCTGCGTCGTCGCCCCGCCGGGTGCAGTCCGGCATTTTCAGTCGGCAGGGTCGCTCCGTCGGGTTCCCGACATCCTGGCGTGCCACTGTGCAGGCTATTCAAGACAGTTTTGTACCTGAAGAATGTATATGAAGTTGTAGTATTTTTACAGCCTTGTTGCCTTGGCTGGAAAAACCGTAGCGATTACTTGTTGCCGCTTTTCATATCCCATTATAGCAGGGATGTACGGCCTTGTAGTGGCCCTAATGGGTCTACCTGGTAGCACCAATAGGTCTACTTTTGGTCTTTTCGAAACCAAAGGAAGCTCTTGTTATATTGGATGATTGCTGTAAGCTCTATAGTCCAATTATATCAAATATCCGTTTTTCTGTAGTGATGCTGTTGGTACATCTTCAATGGTACCAGCAGTATTACTTTTCAGACATATGTCTTTCACACCTGGCTTGTATTTTCCTTCACGGATGCCTTTTCATATGCCATTTTAACAGGCATTTGCAGTTTTGTAGTGGCCCCAGTAGGGCTATTTAGGTAGCCCCAATAGGGCTACTTTTGCCCACAACCTAATTTTACAGAGCATAACGCCACCTTATAAGGACCATATCCGTCCATTTCACGTTCACTTCGGTCGGGTGCCAATTATCTCGTAATCGCCATCGTGTTTCAAAATATAAGGAGCTTTATCTGAGCTTTATTATAGATAAGAGCTCCTGTTATTTTTAGAGCGCATTTGGCACAATTCCTATGTTAAATTTAGACTTATTTGTTCCTTTGCAACTCCATTATAACAAATAGCCGTTGCCTTGTAGTGGCCCTGGCAGGGCCTTAGGTAGCCCCATTGGGGCTACTTTTGATATTTTTCACCAGAAAAGCAGAAGAAGCCGCCTCAAAAGAGACGACTTCCCCTGCTTTATATGGTCTTACAAATCAATCATCTCTGCCTTGATGATCTCCTCCGCCCGGTTGCGGATACTGTTCATAGCACCTATCCAACCCATCTGGTCACGGCGCTTCATGTCCTCGGTCACGCCCTCGGCCTCTTTCATCTGTTCGATGATAAGCTCCAGCCGTTCCTGTGCCTGTTCGTTCAGGTCGGCCAGATACGTCCATATCTCACCGGTAATCACCATATCGCTGTAGAAAAGTGGCCGGTTCTCCTTCAGGTATTCCAGATGCATCCGTCCCCAGCGTCCGATGGGGCGCTTTTCTTCCGGCAGTTTCAAATCTGGGACGTAATAATCCCCAACCAGCACATAATCAATTCCGTTCTCACAGATGCGGTTCTTCCTTTCAGCCATTATTTTCACCATCAACCTTTCTCTGTTCTCGCAGGTATGCCTCAAAAATGCTCCGCCGTATCAGCACCTTCTTGCCGATTTTGTAGACTGCCCCACATTCATGCGCCATACGGGTGATGGGCTTTAGCCCCAGTCGGTAGTAATCGCAGGCCACGCTGTAGGTCACAAATTCGTGTTTCATAAATTCCATGTCCTCATCGTCGAGCTGGTCAGAAAACATCCACACGTTGCCGCTCACTCGTCATCACCGTCCTTGTTATGCCTGGTTGCCGGTTCGTGAAACCGTTCCAGATAGATGTCAAAAATCTCTCTGTTGATGAGGACAGTGCTGTCAAAGCGGTAAATGGCACCGGCTTCACTTGCCAGCTCCAGCAGCTTCTTGTGGGACAGGCTGTAGATCAGCTCTGCCTGCTAATAGCGGATGTACTCCCTCCGCAGCTTGCGTAGCTGGTCGGGAACCTCTTTCATGCTTTTGATGGGTTTGTAGTTGTTGCTCATGGTGGTATCCTCCTGATTTTGATTTGACTGTCTGACAGAAGCTGACTGCCCGGACGAAAAAAGAGCACTCCTCGGATCGCTCCAAGAAGTGCTCACAGGTCTTGCCTGACCCTTATGCAGTTTCGCCTGAAATACACAACGCTTCGTAGCGATGCGTCATTCTTCAAAATTTTGCTGTCAAATTGCTGTCAATGCGGGGATGACGCCAGAGATATTGTGCAATATATAGTTGAATTCTCTAATTTTAAACACTATATATTGTGGTTTTACTGGTCGATGGGCTTCATCGTCGGGAAGTGCCCAATCCGACTTTTTCACTGTTTCACGGGGTTTCATCTGCTTCTAAAATACAATCTCCACAGGGGATTTTATACCATTTTTGTTTCGTCTGCTTTCAACCCTTTTTCTTGAATTGGGTTAAATTCTGGGTTACGAATAACGCCCCAAAACAGATACAGGGGGACAGCGTTTTGCCGTCCCCCTGTGGCCTGTCAGCTTATTTTAATCTTACCCTCCAGGCGGTCAAACGCCTCTTTTTTCTTGCTCTCTGTGGCCTCTGCATAGATGTTCATAGTGGTTCCAATGTCCGAGTGTCCCATAATTTCCTGTATGACCTTGATATTGGTTTCGTTCTCGCAAAAGCGGGTGCAAAATGTATGCCTCAGGTTATGGACGCTGAAATGAGGGATAATAACCGGTTCCCGGTTTTCTCGCTGGGCGTTCCGTATTTCCTGCTCATTACACGCAAGCCTGATTCGTTCCAGTGCGCTGTTCAGGGCGTGGGGGCAATGTACATGGCGCGATCTATTGCTAAAGCAAAAGCCGGAGTAACCGTCGATCTCGTCCACACAGTACCCCTCTTTTAACTGTCTCCTCCGCTCTGCCATAAGAGCCGTCCTGACTTCGTCCAGCATCGGCACAGTGCGACAGCCGGCCTTTGTTTTGGGCGTGGTAATACGGAATTCCATTTTTCCGTTGTCCTGAACCCGGTATATCAGATTGTGGTTAATGCTGATAACCCCATTGGTAAAGTCACAGTCCTCCCACCGGAGGCCAATAATTTCCCCTACCCGGCAGCCTGTACCGAGGAAAACGGTAAACAGGGGGAGCCAGTGGTTATATATTTCTGAGGTTGACAGGAAATCAATAAAAAGCTGCTGCTGTGCTTCGGTCAAAGCATGGCGCTTCGGCTTTTCCCAATTGTGGGCCTTTTTCAGCTCACGGATGATCCCATCGGTTGGATTGGTGCGAATATAGCCGTCACGGATTGCCAGGGTAAACACCGGGTGCAAAACAGTGTGGATGATCTCCACAGAGTTGGGCTTGAACCCCCGGTTGTCAATGAGGTCATTAAAGAACGCCTTAACGGTGCTGTATTTAATGCTTGCCAGGGGCTTTTTCCCCAGGGAATCCGCCACATAATGGGTATACATATACCGGTAATTGGTTGCGGTACTCTGCTTTAGGTCCCGTTTATCGCTCATATAGAGTGCAAACATATCATTCAGCGTGATTTTGCTCGCCGCTCTGCTGTTGATCCCGTCTCTGCCGTCCTGCTCAATCTGTGCCTCTTTTTCTCTGAAGCTTAGACCATCTTTCTTTCCTGCTGGGGGGCGGTCTGTCGCTACCAACTTCCAGCTATAAACAGCATTGCGCCCTCCGTGTTCGTCGGTATAGCGAAAGCGATAGCGGCCATTCTTCATCTGATCCTCACCGTCTCGCAGGTTGCGCCCCCTGCTGTCCTTTCGCTTGGTTCCCATATTTTCCCTCCTTACCCGTGTAGCCCTGCCCTCTGCATCGGCTTTGGTAGTGAGAGGTGGCAAGGGCTTTAGCCCCTGCCGGCCTCCCGCTTCATGATATTGTACACACTGTCAACTTGCCCCTGCTGCCTGTCACACAGACCGGAGAGGTAATTGTACAGGCCAAACAGGGCGTTCCCGGCAACGTTGCCAGGGATGTCCCCGGCCTCAAGTGCCATACTCAGGCACAGGGCAAGGTCAGCCGCACACCGGAAATCATGCTCGATCTCGCTGGAATCTGCGGCAATTGTGGACAGTGTATCTTTAGTCATAATAAAAGCCTCCATGTCTTGATTTTTGCCTTGTTATTTGGTATCATGGAGGCGGTCAGGTAAAGACTACTGACCGCCTCCTTTGGTGGGAGGGACTGTGAGCGGTGCTTTAGCAAGGGGGCCGCTCACTTTTTTATGCCACGACAAAGCGGCGGGTGATCGTGGTTCTGGTGAACTGCTCTGCAATATCGGGGAGGGCCTTTTTCAAGGCCTGTGCGTCGATTCTGGAGGACTTTACAGGCTTCCATGTAATCTTATACTCCCCGGCTTGTACGGCCTCAGAATCGCCCATAGCGGCTTTCAGACTGTCCTTGATAGCCTCCGCCTCTGCCTGGGCCTCATCAATCAGGGCTTGGAGCTGCCGCAGCTCACGGGCTTTGCTCTCCATCTCGTTAATGCTCATTGTGCTATCTCCTGTAGATTTTTGGGCTTAGTGCCGGGGGGGGGCTTTTTAGAGCTGCCTTCCTCTGAGGTCTATTCCAAATCCCGTCCCGGTCTTACCTTGCGTTCTTGGTGCTTCCCGTCCGCCTTGACTGGCCCTGTCGTTTTCAGGTGGGGGCGTAGGTCCCTTTCGGCCACTCTCGCCTATTCCTGGAGTGCGTTTCCCCTCCTGACAATGATAGTATAGCATATCTAGGCCTAGATATCAATTGGTATAATAACCAAATCTGAGCCTAGATATTTGTGCATTTTGTATCTAGACCTAGATAGACAAATGGGGTATAATAATGTCAAGATGGAGAAGGAGCCGATTTACGGCGACTTCCTGAATGGAGGGGATACTATGCCGGAGAAAACAGCGGCACAGAAAAAAGCACAGCAACGGTACATGGAGAAATTTGCCGTTGCCAGGGTGCGAATGAGCCGGGAGGAGTATGAACAGGTTCAGGCCCATGCAGCCGCCCAGGGGGAGAGTGTGAACGGGTTTATTACCCGCGCCATTCATAACCAAATCGAGCGGGACAACGCCACAGACTGCCCCAGGGAGGGCATACAGGGACCAGAGGAGGATTAAAGCGGCATGGCAAAGCGTAAAGAAATTAAACTCGCTGATATGCTGGGTGGCCTCACCCCAGAACAGCGCAAGTCGTTCGCAGAGCAGTACAACGGGGGCCTGGGCAGCGGTCTGACCCCGGAGCAGTACAGGGCAAAATACTATGGCGATAAAGCCGGCCAGGACGCAGACCCGGACAAAGGCCCGGATAAAGACCATAAATAGCCGCAAAATGGGACTTTAGAGGGCCTTTTCAGGTCAGGGGTGCAGGAACGTATTCCCGCTCAAAATGCCAGGCTGCAAGCTCTTTCTGCACCAAAATGTTTTCCACAGCGTGGATACCGCCCCGCTCATAATAATTGACCCGCTCGGCAATGTATTCCTGCAACGCCTTAGACTTTCGGAGAGAGGAGAGGGCGCGCTGCTCTATCCGGCGAATTTGGCCCAGGGAGAAACCGCATACCTCCGCCAGTTGTTTGCGGGGCTTGCCCTCATAGTAAACACCGGTCAAAAGCTGTCGCTCCAGATCGGGGAGCCGCCCCATTTCTTCCTGCAACGTGCCGTGTAGCTCCTCCCTGTATATCCGCTCCTCTGCGGCCTCTATGTCATTCACCGGAGAGGGAACCGTGTCAGACAACACAGTGTGGCCCTCATCGTCCAGCGGCGCATCTAAAGAAAGCGAGTTGTCCAGCGGGTCTTTTTTGGAGGTACGAATACCGGCGACGTCCGCAAAGGCCGTTTTCAGTGCATAGCTGCCATACCAGGAGAGAAAGGTACAGCCCTTTTCCGGGCAAAAGGTTTGCACAGCATCCATCAGGGCAAGGAAAGCGCTCTGCTCCAGGTCGTCCATTTCGGCCTTGGGCCAGGCTCTGGCCCACCTGTTGGCCTCCCGGATCACAAACCGCTGCACATTCTCCCACAGGGCAAGAAGCGCCGCCTCGTCCCCTTGTCTGGCCTTTGCCGCTAATGTTTCGTTTGACATTTCGATCCCCCCGGAACATAATAGATTTGATATTCACCTGTTCCAGAGAGAGCCGGAGTGATTGACCTATTTCAAGGTTGACGCTCCGGCTTTTCCATGTCGCTCTACCTTGGACCCTTTTACATGGAAAATCAATGACCCGCCCCGCTCACATTCGGGGGTCTGGAGCTTGGAAGTGTACTTCGTAGCCACTTTCGCATAGAGCGGTGTACCTGTATCATCCTGTCCGCCTGTACCGTCGCAGAGTAACGCATCTGAAACTCCGATCTCAAGGGCGACAATTTTCTTGCCGTCCTCGTCTGAGAAGAAGATGCACACGCTATCTGTCAGCGGAAAGTCAATCGGCTCGACAGAAAGCACCTTCATTCCCTGAATCAGCGGTTCTATCTGCTCGATATTGAGAGGGGTCCAGTCAAGATTATCGTCCATAAGAAAAAGCGTCCTCAAATATTCTTTTCCGTCCATGTCGGGTTCCTTTCTGCGCTTGCGCGCGTAGAGTGTCTAAAAATTGGGTGGGTGTCGGGCTTCCACACGGGGGTATTTTAAGCTATAAAGCCTAATTTTATTTTTTAGTGGGTTAAGGTAGGTTAAGGCCATATACAAACCTTTTGAAAATTGAAAATTGAATTTTCTCATAAGGAAAGGTTGTTTTTTAGCTTAACCTACCTTAACCCATCAATTTATCAGGCAGAATTGTTTTCGTTCTGACCGAAAAGGGCATAATTTCCGAACATTTCAGCAGAGGCCGATTCTGCCAATTTCAGCCCCCACCATGTCCTCTTGTTCTTGGGGCAAGTCTTGTGGAAGCCTTTATCCACCATAGCGGCGTCAAATTCGCTCGCCCTTCGGATGTACTCGCCGTTGCTCCCGGCCCATGTCCGATAAGCTTGATATAATTCACCAGCCGGCTGCTTGGCTCCATGCTCCAGTATACACCGCTCGGAGAGGAAGTTGTTCAGCCAGTCCTCGCGCACCCTGTATTCCTCAGAGGCCTTTTTAACCGTTTCAGGGATGTTCAGCTTGTGCCCGTTACGGCCAAAACGCACCGCGCCCTCAATGGCCCAGGACAGGATCGCACCCCCGGCCTGTTCTGCCAGGACATCCGCATAGTTTTGTATCCCCTCGTCCGGGGAGATGACCGCCAGGAAGGGAACCACCGTCAACCGCCGCCAGGTGCCCTCGTCAGTGGAACCCACACGGGGTAAGTGATTTGTAAAGAGGACAACGGAGTGGGACGGCTTGATGTCCTCCGGTTGGTGGAATTTTTCCTCAATGGTCAATACGTCAGTGGCGGCAATCTGTTTCAGCGCTTTCATGGAGAGGCGTTGATGCTCCTCCAATTCACCGGTAACAATCAGGCGTTTCCCCCGGAGGGTTGCCAGGGACGCACCCCGGTTTTGCCGCTCGGTGGTCAACACCTGAATGTCTATGCCGCCAGTGTAATCCCCCAGCACTCGCCCCAGGGCGTTGAAGAAGGTGCTTTTGCCGTTGCGTCCGCCGCCGTAAGCAATGATAATCCCCTCCTGGTAAACTTTACCAATGAGAGACATCCCGGCAACTTCCTGGAGAAAACGTTCCACTTCGCTGTCGCCCACGGTGACAGTATGAAGAAAGTCACGCCACATCTCCGCACCCTCATTGCCGGGGCTTGCCTCGGTGATCTGACTGCAAAGCGCAGCGGGGTCATGGGGGTGTAGCTCTCCGCTGGTCAGGTCAACGATCCCGGCAGGGGTGTTGAGGCTAAAGGGGTCAGCGTCCAGCGCATCCGCCTTGACTACCAGGGCGGGCTTTGCCACATCCAGCATATTTCTCAGCTTGGGCGCATTGCGAGAGGCCTTTGCGTGTTTCAGATAGGCACCCGCCGCTTTTGCCGCTGCTTTTGCGTCCCCCAGGCGGGACTTATCCCCCGCATCGCCGGTTTCGTCTGACTTTGCCTCGATCTCTGCCTGTGCTGCCAGGGCTTCCCGGTTAAGCTGTACAGCCTCTTGCAGCATCCGCTTCGACAGTTCAGTTGCCCAGGACATGGCCTTATGGTCGTTGCGCTCCCACCGTTGACCGTTCCACCACAGCCAGCCCAGAGCATCCGAATAGATCAGGCGGCCCCGGTAGTTCTCCACAAACACAGCGGCGTTTCCTGCATCGGACGGGTCGGGCGGTTTGAGGGTAGCCCCGTTTCCCCCTTGTGGATCATAGACCTCTTTACAGCCGTCAATGGCCTTTTGGATAGTGATAGCCCCGTAAGTGGTGCCAGATTGGGGCCTGTCCCACTTCTCGCGCATAAGACCGGAGCGGCGAAACAGTCTGTCTATTCTCTCCGCATCTTTGCCCGTCCAGAAGGCCAGAAGGTTACAGAGGGCAAGGTCTGCCTCAGAAGGAGACTGATAACCGGAGATATCCCCGGCCCACAGAGCGGAAAACAGCACCCCGTTTTTGGCGCTTTTGGCCTGCCGCAAAAGAATTTCGTCGTCAAACTCATCGAACGGGGAAGGGTCAGACGGCCCGGACAGGTCAGACGATGGAGCGGGGGCTGCGTTTTGGTTCTCTCGAACCATGTACCGCTCTGCGATCTCCATTACTGCCCTGCTCCGTTCCTCCACAGCTCGGTTAGGATACAAGGCCGCCCCGGTGAAGGTCATATAGCGGCTTGTTTGCCCCGATATGTAAATCTCCACGCCGTTTTGCGGGTTTTTCGTGTATAAGCGGTTTTTATCCCATTGCAGGCCAGGGGCGTAGAACAGGATATGAATCCCAGTGCGAGAGGGGGACAACTCTGTGTAGCTGTCCATCCGCTCGACGATGCCTTTTGCCAGGTCGGAGAGTTGGACAGCACCGTTTTCGTCCACGGTCACACAGTGGTCGATGTCGATAGCACACAGGCCGTCGAACAGGCCCACACCCACACCGTTAAAGCCGACAGCACGCCACACACTGTCCGCCGTGTGGAAGTCAGAGAAGGTGCTACGGTCATTGGGCTTTGCGCCGTAGCCGGTGCGGGGGTTAATGGGGACTTTCGTTGGTTTCCCATCCCGCTCCTGCCATTGCCAGCAGCACCACAGGGCGGATTCCAACCCGGAGGGTACGGTGGTTGTCTCGTTCATGTTAATCCCCCTCATTCCGCCCCGGAGAGGCCGTCAAAGTACTTGTCCATGAGGGTCGCATTGAAGAAAACAGAGCGCCCATACCGGACAATAGCCCCTGCATCCTGCGCCGCTTTCAGCAGAGTATTCCAGCTCATGCTATAGCGTTCCTCTGCCTGTTGCCGTTTCAACAGCTTGGGCGCAGGGTTAATTAAGCGTTGTGCGTTCATCGTCGTTCCCTCCTGTCAGACGGTCAATAGCGGCTGTCACTCTGGCAAGCCGCTCCCCCTGTAGCTCCTGTCTGAGCCACACGCAAAGAGTTGTGGCATTTACGCCAACGGCCTCCGCTACTTGCCAATAACGCAACCCATTACGGGCAATCCTGGCACGAATATCCTTGTTTTTCATACGTTTTCACACCTCGCTTAAAGATATTTAACTAACGATATTAAGGATTAGTTATTGGCATTATGATATCGCATTATGAACATTTTTGCAACGCGTTAAATTTACAAATCTAGTTAAAGATGTTTAACTGCTGTTTGGTCAGAAAGTAGAACAATAAATTTAACTGGCAGTAAAGCTGATATTAAAAGCCGCAGAATAATCGGCGGCAATAAAGAATGGGCCATCTCCCGGTTGAATGTCCAGGAAATGGCCCACATTTTTTTGAAATGGGTTAAATTTGGGTTAAAACAAAACGAGCGGTTTTGAATCAAGAACAAAATCCGCTCGTTTCGGTATATTTTATATGTTTTTACAGTTAATTCAGAACTATTTTGGAATAAATTTACTCTACCGGCTTCATTGTCGGGAACAACAACACATCCCGTATCCCCGCGCTGTCTGTCAGCAGCATGACCAGCCGGTCGATGCCGTAGCCGATGCCGCCGGTGGGGGGCATACCCAACTCCAGGGCATTCAGGAAGTCTTCGTCGGTGTGCTCCGCCTCGTCGTCTCCTGCCGCGGCGTTGGCGTCCTGCTGGGCGAAACGGGTCCGCTGGTCGATGGGGTCGTTGAGCTCAGAGTAGGCGTTGCACATCTCCCAGGTGTTGATGAACAGTTCGAACCGCTCCACCTTTTCCGGGTCGTCCGGCTTTTTCTTGGTCAGGGGGGAGATGGCCAAGGGGTGGTCCATGATAAAGGTGGGCTGCACCAGCTCCTTTTCGCAATATTCCTCGAAGAACAGGTTAATGATGTCCCCCTTGGTGTGCCGCTGCTCGTAGGCGATCTCGTGCTCGTCGGCGATGGCCTTGGCCTCCTCGTCGGTGCTCACCTGGTCGAAATCCACTCCGGCATACTTCCGCACCGCCTCGTTCATGGTCATCCGGGCAAAGGGCTTGCCCAGGTCGATCTCGGTGCCGCCATAGGTGATGGTGGTGGAGCCGCAGACCTTTTCCGCCAGATAGCGGAACATACTCTCGGTCAGCTCCATCATGCCGTTGTAGTCGGTGTACGCCTGGTACAGCTCCATCAGGGTGAACTCCGGATTATGCCGGGTGTCCATGCCCTCGTTGCGGTAGACCCGCCCAATCTCATAAACCCGCTCCAGGCCGCCCACGATGAGCCGTTTCAGGTACAGCTCCAGAGAGATGCGCAGCTTGATGTCCACGTCCAACGCATTGTAGTGGGTCACAAAGGGCCGGGCGGCGGCGCCCCCCGCGTTGCTCACCAGGGTAGGGGTCTCCACCTCCATGAAGTCCCGCTCGGCCAGGAAGTTCCGAATTTCCCGAATGATCTGGGAACGCTTGACGAAGGTATCCTTGACCTCCGGATTCATAATGAGGTCCACATACCGCTGACGATAGCGCAGCTCCTTGTCAGTGAGGCCGTGGAACTTCTCCGGCAGTGGCATCAGACTCTTGGAGAGAAGAGTGACCTCATGGGCGCGGACGGAGATCTGCCCCATTTCGGTCTTGAACACCTCGCCCTTCACGCCGACGATGTCGCCGATGTCGTACTTTTTGAACCAGGAGTAGGACTCCTCTCCAACCAGGTCCCGGCGGACATAGAGCTGCACCCGGCCGGACTTATCCTGGAGGTCGCAGAAGGATACCTTTCCCATGCCACGCTTGCTCATCAGGCGGCCGGCCACGGAGACGATCGTCCCCTCCATCTCGTCGTACCGATCTGTGATATCGGCGGCGTGGGTGTCCACATCGTAACGGGTCTCCCGGAAGGGGTCCCGTCCCGCCTCCTGGAGCGCGGTGAGCTTATCCCGGCGGATCTGGAGCAGCTCGCTGGCGCTCTTTCCTGCGTCGGGGTTGAATTTCTTTCCCATTGTTCCCTTTCCCTCAAATCATCAGTGATTGACGGCGATGTTGAGCACCTTATACCGAAGCTCACCCACCGGGGCCTCCACGGCGACCTCGTCGCCGACCCCCTTGCCCATCAGCGCCTTGCCGAAGGGGGACTCCTCGGAGATGCGTCCGCTCATGGGGTCAGCCTCCTGGGAGCCGACGATGCGGTACTCCTCCTCCTCGTCCATATCCAGGTCCAGCACGGTGACGGTGCAGCCCAGGCCGATGACGGTGTCGTCGGAGGCGTCCTCCTCGATAATCACATAGTTGTCCAGGATCGCCTGTACCTCGGCCTCGCGGGAGTACAGCTTGCCCTGCTCGTTTTTGGCCTCATCATACTCGCTGTTCTCTGACAGGTCGCCGAAGGAGCGGGCCTCCTTGATCTGGTCGGCCACCTCCTTCTCACGCACTGTCTTCATCCATACCATCTCATCCTGCAGCTCTTTCAGCCGGGCAGGAGTCAGCTTGACCGGATTTGCCATGGTTCAATCACCTTTCCTTGTGAAATCAATAAAATACCCCATTCCCGGGGAGGGAAGGCCATGCCGCCCCCCTACCCTCTGAAATGGCATAGGCATAGTAATTCATTGTTTGAATAGTATATTCGTTTTTCCCAGGCCTGTCAAGGAAAAATTAGCGGGACGGCTCTGCGTTGTCAAATGATATGCCCCGCCAGTTATAGTGCAAATCTTGATCTATGGCTCATCTACCGCGCCCTGTGCGGCAGATACAAAACAGCGCAGCCGCCGCGGCGGTGATTTCCTGCCCAGTGTGCGCCTTCTTTGATGCCCGATTTATGATGTCTGACTTTTCCAACTTTGCGGCTCCATTCTGCCCCTCCACATACTTCTCAATATCATAGCGCACTTTTATTACACCAGACGGAGTAGCGGAACGCTGACCGGATGGAGCAGTTCATCCGTAGCGTCAGGGCAAAAAGTCCCGCCAATGGGTGGTAAAATGGGTAAGCCCAAAAACAGTCAACCTTTCAGGCGGGAAAAGCCCCCCAAAAACCCCAAAAGAACCCCCGGTTCCATCTCTGAAACCGGGGGCTTGCTACGCAGAAGGAGGGATTCGAACCCTCGTTACGCTATTAACGTAAACACGATTTCCAATCGTGCGCCTTCGACCACTCAGCCACTTCTGCATATCATGGCGTGGGTGCTCTACCCAATGAATGCAACGAGCCAGAAGGCCGTGGCTCATCTGCAACGTTGACTATTATACCAGAAAAATTCCGAACGTCAAGGGGTCTCGGAAAAAATTTTGCAAATGGGGACATCCCGCTTGGACGATCGCTGGCGCTCTATTTCTCTTACCCTAAACGGAACCATTCATATCCTCAACAGGAGATTTTTTTGTTATAATAGCGTCAGATCCCCCTTCTGTTTTCCGACTTTATCAGTGAAAGGGAAAACACAAACAGAGAGAGGAGCGCGCCTATGGAGGACTCTGCCATCGTCCAGCTCTACTGGAACCGCTCGGAGGAGGCGATCCCGGAAACGGACGCAAAATATGGACGGCTGTTGGCCCAGGTGGCCCGGAACATTCTCCGGGACGCCCTGGACGTGGAGGAGTGCGTCAACGACTGCTATCTGGGGGCTTGGAACGCCATGCCACCCCAGCGCCCCTCCGCTCTGCGGAGCTTCCTCTGCCGCATCACCCGGAACCTGGCCCTGGACCGCTCGGATTACCACCACGCCGCCCGGCGGAACGTGAACTGCACCGTCTCCCTGGAGGAGCTGGACAGCCTGGGGGATGACCGGGCGCCGCTGGAGGACGAGGTGGCGCTGGCCGACCTGATGGAGCGGTTCCTGACAGGACTGAAGCCGGAGGCCCGGGTCATCTTTCTCCGGCGGTACTGGTTCTTCGACCCGGTGAAGGACATCGCCCGGCAGCTGGGCTGCTCGGAGGACCGGATCAGCGCCATCCTCTCCCGCACCCGGAAGCGGCTGCGGACCTATCTGCGACAGGAGGGATATACCGTATGAACGCGCGGGACATTCGCCGGATGGTGGCTCTGACCCCGGACCGGTACTTGGACGAGGCCCAGGACTGGCGGCCCAGGCGGCCCTACTGGCAGCGGGTGACGGCGATGGCCGCCTGTGTCTGCCTGGTGGCGGGGCTGGGGACTGCATTGGCTCTGACCCTGTGGACCGCCTGGGGCGACGCCAGCGGCAGCAGCGGGGACGGCCTGCTCTTCGACAGCTCCGGCAGCTCCGGCTCCTCCGAGGCAGGCGTCTCCGACAACGAGCCCATCGGCGTGGCGGACGTCAACACCTTTATGAGCTACGCCGGTCCCCTGCTCCCCCTGACGCTGGAGACAGCCAACGACAGCATCACGGCGGAACGGGCGCTGACCTACGACTTCTCCGGCAACTGGGCCACCGAGGGCATCGCCGTCACCGACAGCTACACCCTGACCAACACCTCCGGAGAGAGCCAGACGGTGACGCTGCTCTACCCCTTTGTGGGGACGCTGGACGAGGTGAACGCCCCCACCCTGACCCTGGACGGAGAGACGGTGGAGGCGACCCTCTCCTTCGGCGGACGGGCCGGGGGATATACCGGCGTGTGGGACGAGGACAGGCTGGACGACAGCACCTATAACCTGGACGAGCCGGACTGCTGGACGGATTACCGGAGCCTCCTGTCCGACGGCAGCTATCAGGCGGACGCCCTTTACGGGAACTGGTCCGTGGAGGGGACGGTGGTGGTCTACTGGTTCACCGACACGGAAGTCCTGTCTGGGGAATCGGACGCCGCCACCCTGGCCCTGTCCGCGCAGATCGACTCCGACGCCACCACCGTCTACAGCTACGGCATCAACGGCAGAGGATGGGACCCGGAAACCGGCGACTTTTCCGCCAGCTACTTTGTCCAGGAGGGAGACGAAAGCTGCCTCCGCTGTCTCATCGTGGTGGGGGAGGATCTCGCCGACTACACCCTCCAGGGCTACGAGAACGGGGGCTGCACCCCGGGGACGGAGATGGAGATCACCGCCACCGTCGCCCGGGAGGAGACCACCTGGGCCGAGCTGCTGGACACGCTGACGGAGGACTACTGGACGGCGGAGGAAATTGCCCACCAGCGGTTCCTCCGGGGGGTGTGCGAATGCCTGCTCCGCTACGGCGGACTCTCCGGCAGTACGGCAGACCGGTACGAGGACGGCAGGCTGGAGGAACTGTTCCTGGATACACTGGTGTGTGACCGGGTGTTCTACGCCGCCGTCACCGTCACCGTCCCGGCGGGAGAGAGCGTCACCCTCACCGCCCGGCTGACCCAGGCCCCAAGCTATGACTACGACTGCGACGACAGCGGCGGAGGCCTCCGGGGATTCGACCTGCTCACCTCGGTTGGCTCCAACCTGACCTTCACCGATCTCACGGCGGCGCTGGTAAATGCGGAGTACGTGGAACTGGTGATGGACGGCTACGGCTTCGACCCGATAAACGCAGACGGCGTCACCCAGGCGGTCCTCGACCCGGACTGTGATCGCTATTTCCTGGGGGTGCGGAGCCTTTCAGATGAGGAGGAGAACTGACATGAAAACGACAAAAAGATGCATCCTTCCCCTGCTCCTGGCCCTGCTGATGCTGGCGGCTCTCTGCGGCTGTACCGACATCAATGACTATTCCGCCAAGCCGGTCATCTATCTCTACCCGGAGGAGGAGACGGAGGTCACCGTCCTGCTGGACTACGACGGGACGCTGACAACCACCTATCCCGCCTATGGCTCCGGCTGGCAGGTCACCGCCCGGCCGGACGGCACTCTCACCGACGCCCAGGGCCGGGAGTACAGCTACCTGTTCTGGGAGGGGATGGACGACAGCGAGACGGAGTACGACTTCTCTCAGGGCTTCTGCGTCCGGGGAGAGGATACGGCAGCGTTTTTGCAGCAAGTCCTGGCGGAGATGGGTCTGCTCCCGGAGGAGTACAACGAGTTTATCGTCTACTGGCTCCCCCAGATGGAGGGGAACGAGTGGAACCTGATCAGCTTTCAGGGGGCAGCGTACACCGACCACGCCCGGCTCACTGTCACTCCGGAGCCGGACAGCGTCCTCCGGGTGTTCATGGCCTGGAAACCGGTGGACGAGGAGGTAGAGCTGCCCGCCCAGCAGTTTGACGCATTCCGGCGGGAGGGCTTTACCCTGGTGGAGTGGGGCGGCTGCCGGGTGCAGGAGTGACGTGTTGGGCTGGCAACAGGCGCATTTGCACCATGATTTTTAAATGTCCTGATTGACGAACCAGATGTTTTCCGTTATGATAGGCGCAGGATATCCTCCCCTCTCCGGCGGAGCGCATCCGTAACTCACGACAGGAGGCACAGAATTATGATGCTATTGGAGAACAAGGTCGCCATCGTCACCGGGGGCAGCCGTGGGATTGGCTTTGCCACGGTGCAGGCGTTTCTGGAGCAGGGCGCTACCGTCGTCCTGTGTGCCAGCCGCCAGGAGACCGCAGAGCGGGCGATTGCCCAGCTCAAGGAGTCCGACCCTGCCGCAAAGGTAGAGGCCATCTGGCCTGAGCTGGCCGATTACCAGGCGGTCAAAGCCGCCTTTGACGACGTGGCCGCTCGCTACGGAAAAATCGACATTCTGGTGAACAATGCAGGCGTCTCGGAGAGCACTCCCTTCACCTCCTACACCGAAGACACCTTTGACAAGGTGATGGACCTCAACGTCAAAGGCGTTTACAACTGTTCCCGGGCAGTGGTGGACGGCATGAAGGCCCAAGGCGGCGGCGGCGTCCTCAACACCTCGTCCATGGTCAGCGTCTATGGTCAACCCAGCGGCGTGGCCTATCCCACCTCCAAGTTTGCCGTGAACGGATTTACCCTCTCTCTGGCCCGGGAGCTGGGACCTGCGGGCATCCGAGTCAATGCAGTGGCCCCTGGCATCACCCTGACCGACATGATGAAGGCGGTACCGGAGGCCTATATCAAGCCTCTCATCGCCCAGATCCCCCTGCGCCGTCTGGGTCAGCCGGAGGACATCGCCAACGCCTTCGTCTTCCTCGCCTCAGAAAAGGCCTCCTATATCTCCGGCGTGGTCCTACAGGTGGACGGCCTGGCCCGTTGCTGAGCGCCGCTGAGCTTACAGGACCAAACGACCGCCGCCAGGCTGATATTCAGCCCGGCGGCGGTCCATTTATCGCAGTGATCTCAGACATCCTTGACGTTTTTCAAGACATAGTAGCTGGTGATGGAGGCCACACCCTCCATCATGGCGATGCGGTGGTGCAGGTCCTGCAAATGCTCGTGGGACTGGGCGGTGACCCGGAGGAGGTAGTCCATATTGCCGGTAAGGCACTCGCATTCGATCACGTCTGGCTCCTCCAGAATGTTCCGTTCAAAGCCCGCATAATATTGAGGGCTCTCCATGGAGACACCCATTACCATGGTCAGAGGACGGCCCAGCTTAGCCTGGTCAACCACGGCGGTATACCGCAGAATGATCCCCTGTTCCTCCATTCGATGGATGCGTTCCAACACGGAGGAGACGGAGAGATTCACCTTCCGACTGATCTTCGAGGCAGAGAGCCGGGCATTCTCCCGGAGACAGCTCAAAATTTCCATATCCATCCGATCCATGGCCGTCCTCCCCTTTTCATCCGTTCACATATCACATTCAGTCCGGCTTTATTCTACCCGATTTTGGGGCCGTTGTCAAAGCCCTGACGGCTGTTTTTCACATTTCGCAGTAATTTTTTCGTCTCAGGAGTTCCCCTTCCCCGTTTTTCCTGTGCAGACGCAGTTTTTATGTAAATTTTGCATTTTACAGTCAGGAGGATAAATCCCGGAACCAGATGTTCCGGTCCACCTGCTCCGAGACGCCGTCCACCGTCCCCGTGTTGGAATACTGCCAGATCTCCACCTGATAGGCATAGCTGGGATAGTCGCTGTACTCGGCGTACCAGATGCCTACTCCCTCCAGCTCGGTCAGGTCGTAGCTGAGATAGCCCAGCATTCCGTTGCAGTAGACCATGGGGGTATAGCCCGCCTCCTGGACGATGTCGCAGAAGGCCCTGGCACAGGCGGTCACCGTCTCCCCGTCCAGCCCGTTTGTACGGGCAGAGTCGCTGTCCTCGATTTCCTCCCAGTCGAATACCACCGGGCCGTCGATCTCCAGCCCCTCCAGCCAGGAGAGTACCTGTTGGGCCTCCTCCTCCGCCTCCTCGGTATTCACCGCCTGAGAGAAAAAGTAGACCCCTACCGTCATCCCGTTGGCAGTAGCACCCTCGTAATTTGCCGCAAACTGGCTGTCCTGGTTCAGCGTGCCCTCGGAGTAGCCCCGGTAGCCGATGCGGAGAATGGCAAACTCCACGCCGTCCGCCGCCACGGCCGCCCAGTCGATCTCCCCCTGGTGGGCGGACACATCGATGCCGTAGAGGGCCTCACCGGAGTAGGTCACGGTCCCGTCCTCGTTGACGGTAAAATGCGCCTCCTCCAAGTTGCTCTGGGGCAGTTCTTCGTCAATCTCCACCTCCTGGCCGCCTACGGTGACGGTGTTCCCCGTCTCCTCCTGCTCCGCCTCCTGGACGACGGTGTTGGCCGCCCGCTGTTTGACGAGGCCCACCGCCAGCACTGCTGCCAGCAGACCCGCCGCCAACAGCGCCAGAAGGACCAGCAGCACCGTCCATGGGCTGCGTTTTTTGACCGTCGCTTTTCGTTCTCTCCGTCCCGCCATGGTGCGTCACCTCGTCTCAGGCAAATTCGCCCGGCTTCGACAGCCGGTATAACAAGTGGAAAAGGCCGCCAGATACCTGGCGGCCTCTGTGTTTTCCGATGTTCGATTATCTGCGCTTGTTGAAGATGGCGAAGATGTCGTCAAAGGGGTCCTCCTCCCGGGGAGCAGAGGGCTGGCTGACAACAGGCGCGGCCTCGGTCTCAGGGACGGGGGCGGCAGTCTCCTGGACAGCGGGAGCAGCAGCTTCGGTGGCTGCCACCTTCTGGGCGGCCTGAGTGAAGGGCTTTTCCACCGTCTCGCTGGGCTTGTCAAAGCCGGTAGCGATGACCGTGACCCGGATCTCATCCTCCAGGGACTCGTCGAAGGTAGCGCCGAAAATGATGTTGGCATCGGGGTTGGCGGCCTGCTGCACCAGGTTGGCGGCAGTCTCCACCTCCTCCAGACCGATGTCCATGGAGCCGGTGACGTTGACCAGAACGCCCTTTGCGCCGTTGATAGAGGTCTCCAGCAGCGGAGAGGTGACGGCCATCCGGGCGGCCTCTTCGGCCTTGCCCTTGCCGGCGGCACGGCCCACGCCCATATGGGCCTGGCCAGCATCCTTCATGATGGCGGTCACGTCGGCAAAGTCCAGATTGATGAAGCCCACGTTCTTGATCAGATCGGAGATGGACTCTACCGCCTGACGAAGCACGTCGTCTGCGATCTCAAAGGCGTTGGCAAAGGTGATCTTCTGGTCGGTGGCATGCTTGAGCCGGTCGTTGGGGATGATGACCAGGGAGTCCACCTTGCCCTTCAGCTCGGCAATACCCTTCTCGGCCTGCTGCATCCGGCGACGGCCCTCAAAACCGAAGGGCTTGGTCACAACGCCCACGGTGAGGATGCCCTGCTCCCGGGCCACCTCGGCTACCACAGGGGCGCCTCCGGTGCCGGTACCGCCACCCATGCCGCAGGTGACGAAGACCATGTCTGTGCCCTCCAGCACCTTGGACAGCTGGCTCCGGCTCTCCTCTGCCGCCTTTTTGCCCACCTCGGGGTTGGCGCCGGCACCCTTGCCGCCGGTAACCTTCTCGCCGATCTGGATCTTGGTGGTGGCGCTGGAGGAATCCAGCTGCTGCTTGTCCGTGTTGACGGCGATAAATTCCACACCCTTGGTGCCGGAAACCGCCATGCGGTTGACGACGTTGTTGCCTGCGCCGCCGACGCCGACGACCTTGATGTTAACTGCTGTTTCGGGAGCGGGTTCAAATCCAATGGACATTTTGGTTTCCTCCTATGTCATTCGGCCCTCTGTCTGGCCTTCTGATGTGCGGTCATGGATGTGTGCAGTCGTGACGGCAGCACAGGACAGGCTGTCCCGCACACCGCAAAAATCATTCCTTAAAACGTTACTTTGGGCATGGAACACAGCCAAATGCCCTGTCAATCGGCCGCCTGTGGCGGTGAACTACTCATTATTGTAAACGGAATCCGGCGGCTGGTCAATACCCTCTGCCGAATTTCCGAATGTTTTTTTCTGAGGAAGGCGCATCCGTTCGACAGGCTTCTCCCCTTTTGTGGGCGGTGTTCCGGTCGCTCCCGGGCAGAAACGTCAGTCCTTACTCAGAGCCGCTGCCACGTCCGTCTTGGTCATATCCAGCTCGCCGGTATCCGAATCGGACCAGTTCTCGTCGATATAGCTCTCATGGGCAGCCTGGAGCATCTTCAAATCGTATTCGAAATCGTCGTTCAGCCCCATCTTCACCCGCAGACGCCCGTCGTAGAGCATGGTCACGGTGGCTGAGTCGGTCAGGTCAATGGAGGAGACCCGGTCCAGTTCCTCCCGCTCTGTCAGAGCGGAGAGCAGCCCCAGCAGACACTTCGCTTTCAGGCTGTCCTCCTCCGCCACTGCCAGATCGGTCCCCGCAGAGGGGGCCAGAAGAGTCAGCCCGGTGACGGTGGGATAGTCCCCGCTCTCCTCCGCTTTTTCCAGCAGCTTGCCCTCATAGTCGATGTACCAGATCGCGCCGTCGCTCTCTACCGCCGCGGCCGGCTCTGTCTCTGTGACCTGGATGACCACCGTCTCCGGCGGGAGCAGCCGGACCGTCACCTTTTTCAGATAGGGAAGAGACAGCTCCATCTCCTGGGCGATCTCCTTCCGGGGGATCTGGAAGAGATTGGTGCCTTCCTCAATGTCCGCCGCCTCCAGCAGCTCCTCCTCGGTGTAACGCTCATTGCCCTCCACCCGGAAGGTATGGGCCTTGAAAAATACCAGAGAGCCTGCCACCACAGCGGCCACGATGAGAACCACTGACAGCAGGATGTACAGTCGGAACAACGATTGGCTGCTCCGGCGCTCTTTTCGCTTGTGCTTGCGTACCGTTGCCATAAGGCATTGTCTCCTTTTGTGCCGCCGGGGATAGTCTCACACCCGGACAATATCCGCCCCCAGGGAGCGCAGGGTCTCGGTCAGCCGCTCGTAGCCCCGGTCCAGGTGGTGGAGGCCGCCGATTTGGCTCTCTCCCTCTGCGGCCAGGGCCGCCACCACCAGGGCGGCTCCGCCCCGGAGGTCCGCCGCCTCCAGCCTGGCTCCCTGCAACGCGGGTACGCCGCAGACCACCGCCACCCGGCCCTCCACACGGATATCCGCCCCCATACGGGCCAGCTCCTGGGTGTGGCGGTAGCGGTTTTCAAACATGGTCTCCACAAAGACGGTGGTACCCGTCCCTTTCGTCATGGCAGCCATGACCGGAGGCTGGGCATCGGTGGGAAAGCCCGGATAGGGGGCGGTCCGCACCGGAGGGACGGCCCGGAGGCGTCCGTCGCCGGTGAGCGTCACCCGCTGCGCCTCCTCCCGGATGCCGCAGCCCGCCTGGGCCAGCAAATCGGTGACAGGGAGAAGCTGCTCTCTGGGAACGCCCTCTACCTCGATCGCTCCTCCTGCGGCAGCTCCCGCCGCCAGCCAGGTGGCGGCGCAGATGCGGTCAGAGATGACCCGGTGCTCCGCCGTGTGGAGGGGTACTCCCCCGTCGACCACCACCACAGAGCTGCCCGCCCCCTGCACGCTCGCTCCGCAGGTGCAAAGGAAATCCTGGAGATCTACGATCTCCGGCTCCCGGGCGGCATTGTAGATGGCCGTCCGCCCTTTGGCGGCACAGGCGGCCAGCATGGCGTTTTCTGTGGCCCCTACGCTGGGGATGGTCAGGCTGATGTCACAGCCCCGAAGACCCCGGGCAGAGCATCGGAGGTTTCCCCCCTGCTCGGCGATCTCCGCTCCCAGGCGGCGCAGCGCCCACAGGTGCAGGTCGATGGGGCGCGGCCCCAGCTCACAGCCGCCCGGCATGGAGAGCCTCGCCTCCCCTGTTCGGGCCAGCACTGCCCCAAGGAAAATCACCGACGAGCGCATCTCCCGCATGAGGTGTTCCGGGATGTCGCACCGGTCCAGGGTGCTGGAGTCCACCGTTATCGTGTCCCCCTCCCGGACGACCCGACAGCCCAAATGCTCCAGGATGGCCACCGAGGCGGCCACATCGGACAGGTCAGGGCAGTTATGTATCACACTGACACAGCCGGAGAGCAGGGACGCCGCCAAAATGGGCAGGACGCTGTTTTTCGAACCCTGCACATGGACACAGCCCTCCAGCCGCCGTCCCCCGGAGATCACAATCACGCTCATACCATTTCCTCCCCATGATTTTGTGTCATTCTATGAGGGGAAAGGGGCAAAGGTGAATGTCAGAAGGTCCTTACAGCTTCAGAAGCCGTTTTAAAACCTGATAGATCCGCTCGTTGGCATCGGAAATGCCCGTCCGGGTCAGGGCGCAGCTCATCCGCTCCAGACCGGGCCGATCGGAGAGCATGGAGACCACCTGGTCATAGAGCTTATCGCCGGTGCAGTCCGGCTCCAGCATCAGGACGGCGCCCTCCTGGTCCGACAGGACCCGGGCGTTTTTCTCCTGATGGTTAGCGGTCACGTTGGGGCTGGGGACGAGAATACTGGGTTTTGCGATGGCGGAAATTTCTGAGATAGTAGAAGCCCCCGCCCGGCTGAGCACCACATCCGCCGCCGCCATGCACTCCGGCATATCGTAAATATACTCCCGCAGGTCTACTCTGGGGTAATCCTTCAGGTCGATGCCCCGGTTTTTCAGCTCCTCCATGACCCGGGGATAGTACCGCTGGCCCACGCCGTATATGTGGTGGAAGGGGGTCCCCTCCCGGCACTCCCGGCAGACGAAGTCCACCATATGCTCGTTCATGACCTGGGCCCCCAGGCTGCCCCAGGTGGTCAGCACCACCGGGCGCTCGTCGTCATAGCCCAGGGCGTCCCGGGCCTCCTGGCGGGTCAGGTGGAAGAAGTCCTCCCGGACGGGTGTGCCGGTGACCTCCACCCGCTCCGGATGGGGGTAGTGCTTCCGGCTCTCCTCAAAGCCCACCATCACCTTGTCCACCTCTTTGGCCAGGGTCTTGGTGGTGAGGCCCGGCTCGGCGTTGGACTCGTGGACGGCGGTGGGGATGCCCCGCTTGGCCGCCGCCCGCACCACGGGGTAGGAGGCATATCCCCCCGTCCCCACCACCAGGTCGGGTTGGAAGTCGTCCAGGATCTTTGCCGCCTGACGGCGGGAGACCACCAGGTTTTTCGCCGTTTTCAGGTTGTGCCGCAGCCCTTCCAGGCTCAGCGACCGGTAAAAGCTGGAGATGGTGACGGTGCGGATGGGAAAGCCCTCTCTGGGGATCAGCTCCTGCTCCATGCCGCCGTCCGCGCCCACGAAGAGGATCTCCGCTCCGTCCCGCTCCTGAAACATCCGGGCCAGGGCCAGACCGGGGTTGATATGTCCGGCGGTGCCGCCGCAGGTGAATAACACTCTCATGCTCGTTTCCTCACAAATCTTACAGGATAGGTCAGCCCTGTTTGGGCGCAGGTATCTGTCGGGAGACCGATAGGACGACCCCCATCTCCGCCAGCTGTATCACCAGTGCGGTGCCTCCGTAGCTGAAGAAGGGCAGGGAGATACCGGTGTTGGGGATCAGGTTGGTGACCACAGCGATGTTCAGGAACACCTGAACCGCCAGCAGGGTGATAATGCCCACAATGAGCAGAGAGCCGAACCGGTCCCGGGAGTGGAGGGCCAGCCAGTAGCCCCGAAGCACCAGCATGGCAAACAGGATGATAATGATGGTGGCCCCGATAAAGCCCAACTCCTCACAGACGATGGAGAAAATCAGGTCGTTCTGTTCCTCCGGGACATAGCCGTACTTCTGTCGGCTCTCCCCGAAGCCCAGGCCAGTGAGTCCTCCAGAGGCGATGGCGTAAAGCCCCTGGATGATCTGATAGCCCGTACCGGAGGCGTCCGACCAGGGGTCCAGCCAGACTGCGATACGGCTGCTGTTGTAGCCCAGGACAAAGACGATAGCCCCCAAAGCCCCCGCCAC
>JAJBUB010000002.1 GCA_020860575.1 Clostridiales bacterium
GTCCCATGCCTATGGCTGGATGCCATAAACCAAGGGGCAAATATTATAGTAACAGAAGGTGCTGTACCCCTTCGGCTACGGCCTGAGCTACACCACCTTTGAGCAGACCATGGAGAACTTCACTGACAACGGAGACACCGTCTCCTTCGACGTGACCGTGACCAACACCGGCACTGTGGCGGGCAAGGACGTAGTAGAGGTCTATTACACGCCTCCCTACACCAACGGCGGCATCGAGAAGGCCTCCGTCAACCTGATCTCCTTTGAAAAGACCGACACCCTGGAGGCGGGCGCTTCTCAGACATTCTCCTTTGAGATCGCCAAGGAGGACATGGCCTCCTACGACTCCAACTGCCTGAAGACCGAGAACGGCAGCTATGTGCTGGAGGCCGGGGAGTACACCGTCTCCATCCGCTCCGACTCCCACACCGTTCTGGACGAGGCCAGCTTCACCGTGGACGCCGACATCGACTACAGCGTCACCGGCCGCTCCTCCGACGACACCGCCGCTGTCAACCAGTTCCAGGACTACTCCACCGGCAACGTGACCTATCTCTCCCGGGCCGACGGCTTTGCCAACTATGACGAGGCCACCGCAGCCCCCGACGAGTCCGAGTACCTGATGGACGACGAGACCCGGGAAGAAGTTTCCGCCCATTCCGTGGCCTACTACGACTCCACCCTGTACGACGACGACAGCGACGAGATGCCCACTACCGGGGCGGACAACGGCCTGACCCTGGCGGACATGATGGGCCTGGACTATGACGACCCCCAGTGGGACAGCCTGCTGGACCAGCTTACCGTGGACGACATGATCAACATGGTGAACCTGGGCGGCTTCCAGACAGTGGCAGTGGACTCCATCGGCAAGGTGGGTACCCTGGACTCTGACGGCACCTCCGGCCTGAACGACTGGTACATCGGCGTGTATGGCACCGCCTACTCCACCGAGCTGCTCATCGCCCAGACCTGGAACAAGGATCTGGCCTATCGCATCGGCGTAGCCGAGGGCGCAGAGTATGCCGACTGCGGCATCTACGGCACCTATTCCCCCGCCATGAACACCCACCGCTCCGCTTTCTGCGGCCGGAACTTCGAGTACTACTCCGAGGACGGCACCCTGGCCGGTTACATGGCCGCCAACACGGTCAACGGCCTGGCCTCTCAGGGGGTGTACGCCTACATCAAGCACTTCGTCATGAACGACCAGGAGACCAACCGCTGCTCCATGCTGCTGACCTACTCTGACGAGCAGGCCATCCGGGAGATCTACCTGAAGCCCTTTGAGATCTGCGTGAAGAACTGTGAGACCGGCACCTACGCCGTCATGTCCTCCTTCAACTTCATCGGCTACAAGTGGTGCGGCGCCAACAGCGACCTGCTCAACGACGTCCTCCGGGACGAGTGGGGCTTCCGGGGCATGGTGCTGACTGACTGGAACGGCTCCTACGGCTACCAGAACACCGACGACGCCGTCCGCAACGGCAACGACGCCATGCTGGGCTTCTTCTCCTACGAGTCCAACCAGATCACCAACACCTCCGCCTCTCTGGTCACGGCCATGCGGCAGGCGTGCAAGAACATCTGCTACACCGTGGTGAACAGCGGCAACTACACCCTGGCGGAGGAGACCTCCGGTCTGGACAACATGACTTCCCTGTTCCTGACCATCGACGTCATCATCGCCGTGGCGCTGGTGCTGGTAGAGGCCATCGTCCTCATCCGCTGGCGCAAAAAGAGCAAGGCGGCCGACTAAACCCTCCCCTTACCGGTCCTTTCCCCTGAGAGCCGGTAGATAACACTCCATCGTCTCTTTCAAAGCTGCTTCCCTGAGCGAGATCGGACGCTGGACAGAAACTGAGCCTGGAGACAGTAGTGGTGCGCTGTCTCCAGGCTCCACACGTTGTACGGGGCAATAACAGCCGATCATTTATCGCTCCCCTTTCAGATCGTGAAAGCACAGTGCATCATGAGTCGGCTGATTCGGCTTCCCTGTGGTTATCTAAAAAACCACTTGACAACCGGAAACGTCGGTGCTATACTATTCAAGCAGTCGAGAGACGGCCTTGCCGGAGTGGTGGAATTGGCAGACACCCGGGACTTAAAATCCCGTGGGAGCAATCCCGTACCGGTTCGAGCCCGGTCTCCGGCATCTATATCGCGGGGTAGAGCAGTTCGGTAGCTCGTCGGGCTCATAACCCGGAGGTCGTTGGTTCAAATCCTTCCCCCGCAACTTAAAAACCGGCTGGTTTCGCAAGAAATCAGCCGGTTTTGTAGCTTTTGGGGTGTTTTTCACCTTCAAACACACAGTCTGAGCATACTCAGGGACGGAGGGGTTCACATGACGGATACCGAGCAAAGGACGGCGGCAAAGGCCTTTGCCGAACGCTGGAAGGGCCGGGGCTATGAGAAGGGCGAGAGTCAGGTCTTTTGGCTGGAGCTGCTGCAAACGGTGTACGGGGTGGAAAACCCCATGCAGTTCGTCCTGTTTGAGGAGCAGGTCCATCTCGACCACACCAGCTTTATCGACGGTATGATCCCCTCCACCAGGGTGATGATCGAGCAGAAGGGCCTCGGCAAAGACCTGAACAAGCCCATCAGGCAGTCGGACGGCAGCCTGCTGACCCCCTTCCAGCAGGCGAAGCGGTATATCGTGGAGCTGCCGGTGGACAGGCATCCCCGGTGGGTCGTGACCTGTAACTTTGCGGAGTTTTGGGTCTACGACATGAACAAGCCGGGCGGAGAACCGGAGATCATCCGGCTGGAGGACTTGCCGAAGGAATACTATCGTCTGCAATTTCTGGTGGACACAGGCAACGAGCATTTGAAGCGTGAGATGGAAGTCTCCATGGCCGCCGGTGAGATCGTCGGCCTGTTATACGACGCCTTTGCAAAGCAGTACCGCGACCCCACCAGCCAGCGGGCCATGCACAGCCTGAACGTGCTGTGCGTCCGTCTGGTGTTCTGCCTGTACGCAGAGGACGCCGGTATCTTCGGGCGGCACGGAATGTTCCACGACTATCTGGCGGAGTCGGACACCCGGCATATGCGCCGGGCATTGACCGACCTGTTTAAAATCCTGGACACCCCGGTGGAGCAGCGTGACCCCTATCTGGCGGAGGACAACCCGGAGCTGGCGGCGTTCCCCTACGTCAACGGCGGACTGTTCTCCGATGAGGACATCGAGATACCGCCCTTCACCGATGAAATTCGGGAGCTGCTGCTGAACAAGGCCAGCACCGGCTTCGACTGGTCGGAGATCAGCCCCACCATCTTCGGCGCTGTCTTTGAAAGCACCCTGAACCCGGAGACCCGGCGCTCCGGCGGGATGCACTACACCTCCATCGAGAACATTCACAAGGTCATTGACCCGCTGTTTCTGGACGACTTGAAGCGGGAGTTTGAGGAGATTTGCGCCATGCCGGTGGCAAAGACGAAGGAGCGCAGGCTCCGGGAGTTTCAGAAAAAACTGGCCTCGGCGTCGTATCTGGACCCTGCCTGCGGTTCTGGAAATTTCCTGACGGAATCCTACCTGTCACTCCGGCGGTTGGAGAACGAAGTGCTGCGGGAGCTGTCCCACGGGCAGATCAGTCTTGGCGATGAGCATTACAACCCGATTCAGGTTTCCCTGAGTCAGTTTTACGGCATCGAGATCAACGACTTCGCCGTGACCGTCGCCAAGACCGCCCTGTGGATCGCAGAGAGCCAGATGATGAAGGAGACGGAATCCATCGTGCTGATGCACCTGGACTTCCTGCCCCTGAAATCCTACACCAACATCGTGGAGGGCAACGCCCTGCGGATGAATTGGGAGGACGTGGTGCCGAAGGGGAAGCTCAGTTATATTATGGGAAATCCGCCATTTATTGGAGGGATGATGATGACTCGGGAGCAACACGAAGAGTTATCATCGGTATTCCCGGAATGTAGAAAAATTGGTGAGGCAGACTACGTTGTTGGCTGGTATGCGCAGGCCGTTCATACCATTCAAAATACATCAATACGTTGTGCATTTGTGTCAACCAATTCCATTTGCCAAGGGCAAGCAGTAGCTTCTGTCTGGAAACCATTATTCTCGCTAAATGTACACATTGACTTTGCACATCGCACCTTTCGATGGGACAGCGAAGCAAAGCTTAAAGCTCATGTCCATTGTGTGATTGTTGGATTTAGTGTAGCTACCAACAATAAGGAGCGAATGATTTATGTTGATGGAAGGCCACAAATTGCAGACAATATCAACGGCTATTTGTTAGATGCAGAAGATATATTTGTAGAGAGTAGAACGCTGCCGCTTTGCGATGTTCCCAGAATGTTTTTCGGCAGTATGCCCCGTGATGGTGGAGGGTTTGTTCTCACAGAGGCAGAGAAGGATGAACTTATCAAAAATGAACCTATAGCAAGAAAATGGATTAAATTATATCTTGGAGCAGATGAATTTATAAACAACAAGAAAAGGTATTGCCTATGGCTTGTGAACGCTGAGCCAAATGAATTACGTTCCTGTAAAGAAGTTATGCGGCGCATCAATCTTGTGAAAGCATTTCGTGCTTCAAGTAAAGCTGCTGCAACC
>JAJBUB010000077.1 GCA_020860575.1 Clostridiales bacterium
ACGGGATATCTGATTTAGACGTATTTCTTACATTTAAAAGACAAAAATGATATATATTACCTATTCTAATTTATTATTTTAAGTAAAATGTATATTATATATCTACACTAGTTTATGCTATCACAAAGGAGTGATAGCATGAATTATGTAAAGCGCATCCGCGACCTGCGGGAAGACCACGATTATACTCAGGAATATGTGGCAAAGAGGCTGGGGACTTCTCAGAGTATGTATGCCCGTTACGAGCGGGCGGCCAACGAGCTGCCTATCCATCATCTGCTGACCCTCTGCGACCTCTACCGGGTCTCTGCGGACTATATCCTGGGGCGCACCGATCAGCCGGAGGCCTATCCCTCTGCCGGGGAGTCGTAAAAAGAGAACCGGCGCAGTCTGATCCTGCGTCGGTTCTTCTGATATTTGGCTGCAAAGGGCAACGGATTACACAATCCGCACCCGGATGACCGGCTCCATGGCGTTGAGCTTGGCCCGGACGTCGTCTCCCACCGGGGCGTCGATGTCTACCATGGTGTAGGCGTACTCCCCACGGGATTTGTTGGTCATGTTCTCCACGTTGATGCCCAGCTCGCCGAAGATGGCGGCGATGCCCGCCAGGACGGAGTGGACGTTGCGGTGGATGATGCACACCCGGCAGACCCCGCTCCGGGGCATGGACACGGCGGGGAGGTTCACCGAGTTGGTGATGTTGCCGTTGACCAGGTAATCCTGGAGCTCGTCGGCGGCCATGACGGCGCATTTCTCCGCGCGCTGCGGGGTGGAGGCTCCCAGATGGGGGGTGCTAATGACGTTCCGGGTCTGGGCCAGACGGTTGTTGGGGAAGTCGGTGACGTACCGGGCCACCTTGCCGGACTCCAGGGCGGGGATGATGGCGTCGTCCTCCACCAGACCGCCACGGGCGAAGTTGATAATGCGCACCCCGTCCTTCATCAGGTCGATGGCGGCGGCGTTCACCGTGTTGGCCGTCTCCTTGTTGTAGGGGAGGTGAAGGGTGATATAGTCGGAGGTGCGGAACACGTCCTCCAGCTGGGTGGTGTGCTGCACATGGCTGTCCAGCAACAGGGCGGCGTGGACGGTGAGGAAGGGGTCATAGCCGATGACCTTCATCCCCAGGGCGACGGCGGCGTTGGCCACCTTGGCCCCGATGGCCCCCAGGCCGATGATGCCCAGGGTCTTGCCCTGGATCTCCGGGCCGGCAAAGGCGGACTTGCCCTTTTCCACCACGGTGGTCACATCCACGCCCTCCAGCACCCGGCTGTTCACCCACTGGCTGCCGCCGAAGATGTCACGGGAGGAGTAGAGCAGAGCGGCCACCACCAGCTCCTTCACCGCGTTGGCGTTGGCTCCGGGGGTGTTAAAGACCACGATGCCCTGCTGGGTACACTTGTCGATGGGGATATTGTTCACTCCTGCGCCCGCCCGGGCGATGGCCCGCAGCTCCGGGGGAAAGGCCACGTCATGGAGGCTGGCGGAACGGACCAGCACGCCCTCGTAATGCTCCAGCTCAGGACCCACCTGGAAGGAATCCGCAGGCAGCTCGTCCAGGCCCGCCTGAGCGATCTTGTTCATCGTCTTAACACGAAACATGGTAACTCTACTCCTTTCGCCCGGAAGACCCGGACGCACGTTGATTCTCGTGAATATTATAACGATTGCCCCCGCATTTTTCAATTCGTCACTGTACTAAAGAATTCTTCCCTCATTTCTTCCTTCCTGTCACTTTTGCTCAAGGAGAACGCCTTTTTGTGGGGGAGACTGACAAATTGTTTGATGTTTCGGGAGCGTAGAAACCCCTTGCCTCCCTCAAAGAGGGAGGCAAGGGGCTTGCGGTAATCCACCCATAATTTTCCCTCCCTCCTTGAAAGCGCGCTCTTTTTATGCTATCCTAACGAAAAGAAAACGCCTCACCCCCAGCGGGTGGGAATTCAGGAAAGGGGCCGTGTATCGACCATGAAGCCTGTCATCGTCATCGGACACAAGAACCCGGATACCGATTCCATCTGTTCCGCCATCTGCTACGCGCACCTGAAGCAGACCATCACCGGCAACGAGTACATCCCCTGCCGGGCGGGGCAGGTCAACAGCGAGACCCATTACGTCTTAGAGCGCTTCGGTGTGGACCCCCCGAAATATGTGGAGTCCCTGGAGCCGCGCATCTCCGACGTGCAGTACCGCCATGTGGACGGCATCAGCGCCCACCTGTCCCTGAAACGGGCCTGGGAGTATATGCGGGACAACAACGTCCAGACCCTCCCGGTGGTCAACAGCTACAACCAGCTCCGGGGCATCCTGACTCTGGGAGACGTGGCCCGGTTCTATATGCAGGACCAGGGGGCCAACGCCCTGGCCGAAGCGGAGACCAGCTATCACAACATCGTGGACGCCCTCTCCGGTGAGCTGGTGGTGGGCGACCCGGAGAGCCACTTCACCCAGGGCAACGTGGTGGTGGCCGCCGCCAACCCGGACGTGATGGAGGACTACATCCACGAGCACGACATGGTCATCCTGGGCAACCGCTACGAGTCCCAGCTCTGCTCCATTGAGATGAAGGCGGGCTGCATCGTGGTGGGCCTGGGGGCCAAGGTGTCCAAGACCATCCAGAAGCTGGCCCGGGAGGGCGGCTGCTCCGTCATCGCCTCCCCCCTGGACACCTACACCTGCTCCAAGCTCATCAACCAGGCGGTCCCCGTGCGCCACATTATGCGCACCAAGGGCATGGTCACCTTCCGTACCGACGACCTGGTCAGCGAGGTCAAGACCGCCGTCTCCAAAAAGCGCATCCGCTACTTCCCCATCCTGGACGCCGACGGCAACTATGTGGGCCTGCTGTCCCAGCGGAACCTGCTGGACATGGAAAAGCAGCAGGTGGTGCTGGTGGACCACAACGAGAAGGACCAGGCGGTGGACGGTATCCGCTCCGCCGAGGTCATCGAGATCATCGACCACCACCGCATCGACGCCGTGGAGACCTCCAGCCCCATCTACTTCCGCAACCAGCCCCTGGGCTGCACCGCCACCATCGTCGCCCTCATGTACCAGGAGAACAACGTGGAGATCACCCCCACCATCGCCGGACTGCTCTGCTCCGCCATCCTGTCGGACACCCTGATGTTCCGCTCCCCCACCTGTACCTTTGTGGACAAGCAGATCGCCCAGATGCTGGCGGACATTGCCGGCATCGACATCACCGAGCACGCCACCGCCATGTTCAACGCAGGCTCCTCCCTAGGGGGCAAGACTGCGGACGAGATCTTCCACATCGACTACAAGCGCTTCACTGTGGAGGATACCACCCTGGCCGTCTCCCAGGTCACCAGCGTCAGCCACACCGAGCTGGCCCGGCTGAAGGAGGAGACGATCCCCTACCTGAAATCCGTCCTCCCCACCTCTGGCTTGGATATGCTCTTCCTCATGCTCACCAACATCATCGAGGAGAGCACCGAGCTGCTCTTTGTGGGCAAGGGGGCGGACGACGTGGTCCGGGCCGCCTTCCACGCCGACTGCGAGGCCAACTCCATCACCCTCCCCGGGGTAGTCAGCCGGAAAAAGCAGATGGTGCAGCCCCTGTCCGCCGCCATTGAGAATGCCGCTCTGGTGTGAGCTGCTATATGTTCATAACTTATTCAAAATTCGTTTTCAGTTCCTTCACCCATTTTACCGGCTGCGGGAGTAAGATAACACCGTAAGCAGCAAACACCTTATCTCCCAAAATAGCAGCCTCCCAATCTCTTCTCTCTCTTTTCTCTCTAAACAGGACCGCATCGGCTCGCCGGTGCGGTCCTGTTTTGTCTGGATGGGTTTTGCCGGGGGCTGTTCAGGGCTCCCTCTTACGAACTTTAATATTAAAAAACTTTAACATATCTATTGAATTTATTTCGTTTTATGTTACAATATAGGAAGTAAAACGGCAAGCTCCTGACAGCCGTTTCAGAAAGGAAGAGAATCTATGGAAAAACTGAGGAAAATCACAGCGCTGTTCCTGGCAGCGGCTCTCCTGCTGCCCCTGCTGCCCGGCGCGGCCTGGGCGACGGAGACGGCGGAGGTCACGGAAGAGATCTCTGCAGTGGAGGAAACAGCAGACGAAGCAGCGGCGGAGGAAGTCGCAACGGAAGAGGACACAGATGTGGCTCAGGAGGCGTCTCCTGAATCTTCTGTCTCCACTGAGACAGAGGACAATGAGGCTTCCGAGACAGAGGAGGCAGCAGAAGAGCCGGTCGCCGTGTCCGAGACAGAGGATGCGACAGACGAACCGGCCGCCGTGTCCGAGGAGGACATCGCCACGGCCAGCGAGATCATTGAGAGCGGCATGTGCGGCGATAGCGTGACCTGGAGCGTGGACGTCGACGGAACGCTGACCATTGGCGGCAGCGGAGCGATGTATGACTACACCGACTGGGGCATTGGTGTGGAGGTAAACGGGGAGCCAATAGACCCTGTTGTTCCCTGGTACGGTTATGAGGTCACCTCTGTCGTCATTGGAAACAGCGTGACCAGCATCGGAGACGGAGCCTTTGCAAGAAACTCCGATCTGACCAGCGTGACCATCGGCACCGGG
>JAJBUB010000054.1 GCA_020860575.1 Clostridiales bacterium
GGCGTTCATATTCCGGGTCTTGGGGGCAGGCGGCATGGGCTTGTGTTCCCGGAAGAACTCCGCCGCCATGAGGATGGCACCCTCGATCTTCTGGTAGCCGGTACAGCGGCACAGGTTTCCACGGATAGCCTTTTTCACGTCCGTCCGGGTGGGGTTCAGATTCCCGTCCAGCAGGCTCTTGGCCGAGATGACCATGCCCGGAATGCAGAAGCCGCACTGCACTGCCCCCGCCTCGGCGAAGCAGTATTCGTAGACCCTCATCTCCTCCGGGTCGATGCCCTCCACCGTCAGCACCTTTTTCCCCGCCAGTCGGCTCAGGAGTGGGACGCAGGCCTTGGTCTTGACCCCGCCCACCAGCACGGTGCAGGTGCCGCAGACGCCCTCGCTGCACCCGTCCTTGGCGGCGGTGAGATGGAGGTCGTCCCGGAGGAACCGCAATAGCTTCTTATCCACAGGAGATTGGTAATCCCTGCCATTGACGTTCACTGTAAACATAGCGCACCCGCCCTTCCGTTTGCGCGTTCATGGGAGGAGGGACATCAAATCCCCATCTCCTCCAAAAAGGCCCCCAGCAGCCGGAGACAGACCGCCTTGCGGTACTCGGCGGAGACCCGTCCCCGGGTAAGCTGCATCCGCCCCTCATAGGCGGCCAGGAGATCCGGTTTCAGGCTCCTTGCCTCCTCCACTGTCCTGCCCACCAGCATGGCCTCCAGGTCAGGATACCGGAGGACAGTGGCAGCTACCGCCCCAAAGCCCGCCGCCAGGCGGACAATGCGGCCGTCCCGCTCCTCATACACCCCGGCGAAGGACACCCGAGAGATGGCCAAGGCGTTCCGGCCCCCCACCTTTTCATAGTGCCAACGCTCTCCGGGAGTGGGCTTCGGGAGTAAAATCTCTACGATCAGTTCATCAGACGCCAAATCCAGCTGTTTCCGGCCCTGATAGAAGTCGGCCACGTTGACCAGCCGCTCCCCCCGGACGGAGGCGATGCGCAGCTTTGCGTCGGTGACGAACTCGATGAGCACCGAGTCCGCCTTGGCCGAGCCGTTGCCCAGGTTGCCCCCGAAGGTGCCCGCATTGCGGATGGCAGGGGCGGCGATCTGGGCCACCGCCGCCTTCATCAGAGGCGGCACCAGAGGGGACTCCAACGCCCGGGTATAGGTAACTGCTGCACCGATGCGGATGTAGTCTTCATCCTCGCTGATGCCGCACAGCTCCGGCACCCGTCCCAAAAACAGGTAGGTGGGGTCCGGGCGATTTTCCACCATCAGATCGGTACCTCCGGCGTAGGGGATGACCGTATGAGCGGCTCTGATCTCCAGAGCCTCCGCCAGAGAGTGGGCCGTATAACCGTTTACCATAGTCCATTCCCCTCCTCTGCGGCCAGTGAGACGGCCTTGATGATCGCGTTATATCCGGTGCAGCGGCACAGGTTACCGGATAGCCCCTCCCGGATCTCCTCCTCGCTGGGATGGGGATTCTGAGAGAGGAGCGCCTCGCTGGCCAGTATCATGCCGGGGGTGCAAAAGCCGCACTGGACGGCGGACAGCTCTCCGTAGGCCCGGCTGAGTACGGCAAACCGCTCCGTCTCCCGGTAGCCCTCCAGCGTGACCACACTCCGGCCCTCTACGGCTCCCATGGCGACACAGCAGGAGTTCACCAGCATCCCATCCAGAAGCACGGAGCAGGCCCCGCACTCCCCTTCCTTGCAACCGCACTTGACGCTGGTGGTGCGGTAGGTGTCCCGCAGCACCTCCAGCAGACGGTCCGCTGCGCTGCCCTCATAGGTCACAGGAGCGCCGTTTAATATAAAGCAGATACCGTTCATCTCACAGGCCCTCCTTCATAATCACATTCATGGTATCCTCGATGGTGAAGGGAGCGTGGTGCAGCTTCACGCCGCCCAGCGCCTGCTCCAAGGCCTCCACATAAGCCCCGGGGCCACCCACCAGGGGCAGCTCCCCGGCGCCCTTGGCCCCGTAGGGGCCGTCCGGGTACTCCTCCACATGGAGGATGCAGTTCAGGTTGGGCACGTCTCTGGTGGTGGGGATGAGATAGTCGGAGAAGGAGTTATTGCGAATACGCCCCCGGTTGTCATAGTTCATATGCTCCATGGAGGCGTAACCGATGCCCTGGAGGAATCCGCCCTCCATCTGGCCCATGACCACGTTGTAGTCGATGGGGGTACCCACATCGAAGGAGCCGGTGGCCCCCAGCACCTGGCTTCTGCCGGTATAGGTGTCCACCTCCACCTCAATGGCGTGGACGCCCCAGGCATAGGTGGGATAGGCGTCTCCGTGGAAGTCCTCCAGGGAGAAGGGAATCATAAAGTCAGGCTCCTTATAGTGCTCCTCTACCACCTGGTCTTCTCCGTCCACCCATTTATCCCGGAGCTGGATGGCCGCCCGGCGGAGCAGCTCGCCCACGATCATCAGGGAACGGGAGGCCACCGTCGGCCCGGAGTCCGGCACACGGGCGGTGTCCGGCTGGTCATAGTAGACCTTCTCCAGAGGCAGATTCAGCTCTCTGGCCACGATCTTGGGGAAGGTAGTCCGCACGCCCTGGCCGATCTCTCCGTTGGAGGCCAAAATCTCCACCGTGCCATCCGGATACTTGTGGAGCTTGCACACTGCCTTGATGGTGTCCCGCTCTCCGGCCCCGGTGAAGCCGGCTCCGTGGAAATAGACCGACATACCGATACCCCGGCGATACCGCCCGGTCTGGGGCTTTGCGTACTCCTTATGCTTCCGGCGGAAGTCACAGGCCTGGTCCACCTCGTCGATCATGGCGGGGAGGGGCACCGGGAAATGGTACATTCCGGAGGTGGAGGTGGCGTCCCCCTGCTTCACCATGTGGGCCTCCTTGAATTCCAGAGAGTCCACCCCCAGATCGCGGGCGATATGGTCCATGATCAGCTCTACGGCGAAGAAGGTCTGGGGCGCGCCGAAGCCCCGATAGGCCCCGGTAGGGGTGGTATTGGTCTTGAGGGCCTCGCCGATGACGTGGAGGTTTTCGATGTTATACACCCCATCAGCACAGATCAACCCCCGCTGGAGCACCACGGCGGACAGGGTGGTGTACGCCCCGCCGTTGAACTTCACATCGATGTCCATTGCGGCGACTTTGCCATCTTTGACCGCCACCTTATAGGTACACAGAGAGGGGTGGCGCTTGGAGGTGTACTCCAAATCCTCCCGCCGGTCAAAGACACAGCGGACAGGGGCCTGGGCCTTGTGAGCGGCCACCGCCACCTGACAGGCCAGGATAGAGGGGAACGCCTCCTTGCCGCCGAAGCCGCCGCCGGTGGGGTCCTGCAAAATATGGACCCCGTCCGGCCCACAGCCCAGAGCGCGCATGACGGCTCCCTTGACGTAGTAGATGCACTGCATGGAGCCATGGACGAACATCCGCCCGTCCGCCTCCGGAACGGCCATCATACCCTGGGTCTCCAGATATGCCTGTTCCTGATAGCCGGTCTCGAATTCTTCCTCGTAAATTTTGTCAGCCTCGGCAAAGGCGTTCTCCAGGTCCCCCTTGCCGTATTCATAGTGGAAAAAGACCTCGTTGGCCTTTCGCAGGTCCAGCACCGGCTCCAGCTCCTCATAGGTCACCTGAATCTCCGAGAGCAGCCGCTCCACCTCTCTGGGGTCGGGGCCGACCACCATGCCGATGGGCTCGCCGATGTACTCCACCGTCTCCCGGGCGTAGACCGGGGTATCGTCCTTGACGATGTTGACATTGTTGTCTCCCGGCACGTCGTTCCGGTCCACATACAGATAGCCTTGGGGCAGCTCCGGCAGAATGACATCCACGATTTTGGCGTGGGCCACCTTCGCATGGAGCAGCTTTCCGGTGAGGACGCCCTCACCGTCATAGTCCCCCACATACAGGGAGCGTCCGGATACCTTATCCCAGTGATCCTTTTTGACCACCGGGCAGCTGATTTCCTTCATCGGGGTTCCCTCCAGTCTTGTCGTTTCAAATCGGTGTCAGATGATGTTGTCCGGCGTCTCTCTGCCATCAGCGCCAGACAGGTCTGATAGTCCGCCGGGGTGTCCAGGTCCAATCCTGTTCCCAGGTCCTCTGCCGGGACAGTGCGCAGCCTCCCGTCCAGCTCTCCCCAGAGCGCCCGGAGACCGCCCTCACCACGGAAGGACAGGATTTCCGGAATCACCGCCGCCGGGATGAGGGGCGGGTGCTTTCGTCGGCTGTTCAGGGTGGGAAAGACGATACTCTCCGGCGTCTTTTCCCACGCCTCCACCAGCAGTCGGAACGTGCCTTCTCCCACCGCAGGCATATCCCCTGGCAGGAGGAAAAAGGCGTCGCAGAGAGGCAGCGCCCCGCAGCCCAGCTGGACAGAACGGAGCATATCGGTGGAGGCGTAGTCCCCGTTGCAGACAAAGCCCACCTTTCTGCCAAACTGCCGAGAGAGGACCGTTTCCACCTCATCTCCCCGGTAACCGGTGACCACCATTACGGTCGCCGCCCCGCCAGAAAGCAGGCTGTCCACCGTCGCCTCGATGACGGTAGCCTTTCCCAGAGGGAGCAGGGGCTTGAACGCCCCCATTCGGGAGGACAGCCCTGCCGCCACCACCAGACCTGCCAGATTGGACACAGTCATCGCCCTCCTTTTTTGCAGAGACACCGTGGTAATAGCTCTATTATACCCGATCTGGCCGCAATAGCAAATGCTTTCCGAAAGTCACTCGGCCCACAGGCTGCAAAATGTTCTCAGATCATCCCCCGCTCCAGGAAATCCGAGCGGAAACGCTGTTGGGCGAACTGGATCACCGCCTCCTCATACCGTTGAGCCGCCAGGAGAAAGTCCCTCCCCTCAGCCGTAAGCACTGTTCGCCCCCCGTTTTTGCCTCCCCGGCGGCGCTCCACCACCGGATAGCCCAGCTCCACCTCCAAATGATTGATCATGTTCCACGCCTTGCTCACTGACAGAGCCATCTGGTCACAGGCGCGGCGGAGATTTTCTGTGTCAGACAGGAGAAATAAAAGCAGCTTGAGCCGGTCATTGAAAAAGGGGTTCTCCCGCTCAAAACGGATTTGAATGTAGGGGTGAAGAATAGCCCGGTTATGCCGGGAGAGCTGGGCGTCCAGCTGATCCTGGTCGTGGGCGTTGGTCAAAATTCCCTCGTCCTCCACGTTCACCCGGACACGCCGCTCTTCCATGGTCCGCAAGGCTCCCCGAAGACCGTTTTCCCCACGCCAGGCACAAATTTCCGGAATCACAGCGGTAGAAAGCAGCACCGGATGGCCTCCCCTGCCCTGATAGACCGGGGTGACGATCTCTCCCGGGGTCTCCCGGAGGCGGAGCAGCGTCTCCGGGACGAACATGGGGGCGGTCACCGGAGTATAAGCCACCCGTCCGCACTTGTCAGCCAGATAGGTCAGCCCGGTGCGAACGGCGTCCATTGGCTCCTTCGCCTCGCTGTGGAGGAAGATGACGCCGTAATCTGAGAGCTGATATCGGACCATCTCCTCCTCTTCCCCGGTGAGGACGACGATGGGAAAGATGCCCGCCTGCTGGAAGGTCAATACAATGCGCTTGAGGATGGTGATGGACCCCGCCTGCCGTTGGGAGAGCGCTCCGCTGGGGCTGGCCGCCTCGATGAGTCCCGCCGCCTGACTGATTTGCATAATAGCGACCCTCTTCCTTCATTTTTCCCTATTGTAACACAGTTCCGGAGGACAGGCAACGGGCATGGCCCATCCTTTGACGTCAAAAGACCCGGGGCCTCTCGGTCATGCACCGAAAGGTCCCGGGAATTGTTTTAATTGATCAGCTCCATGACCTCGCGCCACATATCCACAGAGGGGTTGCGGTGTTCCTCATAGTTGATCGTCTCTGCGTACTCGTAGCCGCTCCAAACGGCGGCGGTATACTTGTCCGTATAGCCCACAAACCAGCGGTCAAAGTCGTCGTTGGTGGTACCCGTCTTGCCCGCAACGGTGACGCCCTCGATCTGAGCGTCCTCGCCTGTGCCGTTTTCCACCGCATTCTGGAGCATGGCATCCATGTCCTGGACGGTGGTCTCCTTCAGCACTGCCTCACCCTCGGCATAGCCGGTAATGATGGGGCTGCCATTGGCGTCATAGGTGATGCTGTAGCCGTCCTGAGAGAGAATGACCTCGCCCTCGCTGTTGGTGACAATGGTGTAGACATACGGCTCTACATAGATGCCATCCCGGGCAAAAACGGCGTAAGCCGCCGCCATCTCATAGACGGAAACGCCGTCCGTCAGGCCGCCCAAGGCCAGTGGGCCGAAATCCAGGTCAGACTTGTATTTGCCGGAGGCGGTGATCCGTTCCTCCACCAGACTGGTGATGCCAAAGCGCTCCTGGAGGAAGTTGAAGGAGTACTGGATGCTCACACGCTGGAGCAGCTGGACCGCGATGGTATTCAGCGATTCCTGGAGGCCGTATTCCACCGTCACCAGGTCGCCTGTGGGCTTCTTCCCGGAGTTGCTGGTAGGATACAGAGTGCCGTCACTGAGGCGGATCTGGCTGTCCTCCAGCAGAGAGTCCGGCGTGACCAGCCCCATCTCCAGAGCGGGAGCGTAGACGGACAGGGGCTTGATGGAGGAGCCTGGGGGACGAAGGGTCTGGGTGGCTACGTTCCACACCCGGTTCCCCGTCTTCTCCCCCGAGGCGTTGGAGACCGCCACCACCGCGCCGGTGTCGTTGTCAATGACGGTGATTGCAGACCAAAGATTCTGTCCGCCGTCCGACTTGTGCCCGCTCAGGGTAGCGCTGTCCGTGTAAACCTCGTCCACCGCCGCCTGGACCTCCGGGTCAAGACAGCTGTAGATTTTCAGTCCACCGGAGTAGATGAGCTGGCTGGCCGTTTCACTGTCCAGCTCATAGGTCTCCATCAGGTCGGAGATGACGGCAGAAATGACCGTCTCGGTGTACCAGGAATAGTAGTCGCTGGAGAGGGTGGTCGTCTCCTCCTCTTCCTCGGCATCGTCTCCGGAGGCGAATACCAGCTCCTCCTCCTTGGCAGCGTCCCGCTCCTCCTCCGTGATATAGCCCTGCTCGCACATCTGGTCCAGAACCAGACAGCGGCGTCTCAGGTTGTTCTCCGGGTGAGTGGAGGGGTTGTACGCAGAGGGGTTGTTGGTAATGGAAATCAGGGCGGCGCACTCCGCCAGGCTCAACTCCTCCAGATCCTTGCCGAAGTATGTCTGCGCCGCCGTATAGATGCCATAGCAGTTGGTGCCGTTATACGATCCCAGATAGATCTTGTTCAGATACCATTCCAGGGTCTCTTCCTTGGTGTGGGTGCTGTCAAATTCCAGGGCCTCGAAGATCTCCAGCACCTTCCGCTTAACCGTTGTGTCGGTATTCTGGGTCAGGTTTTTGATCAGCTGCTGGGTGATGGTGGAGCCGCCCTCCTGTCGCTGGCCGGTGAGCATATAGAGCGCCGCCGCCGCTGTACGGGACCAGTCCACGCCGTTATGCTCCCAGAAGCGCTTGTCCTCAATAGCCACCGTGGCGTTGATGAGATTTTGAGGGATGTCCTCATAGGTCACCCACACCCGGTTTTCCGACTGGTAGAGAGTCTGCTCCGTCTGATAGCTGCCGGTGCTCTCGTCATAGTAGTAGATGGCGGAGGTCAGGTCGGTGTCCGAGCGCACCAGAGACAGGGCTGCGTTAGCCTCCTCCGCCTCCGGGACCACCACCGTCTGAACATAGTTGGCCGCGTACACCGCCAGAATGGCGGCTGTCGCCGCCCCGATGAGCAGGATCGTCCCCAGCACCATCAGGAGCCATTTCAATATTCCGCTGAACACCCTCCCGGCTGCGCCGGATCGTTCACTTGCCATATCTCGTTCCTCCGGGAATGTGCCGACCGCTTCGCCGGGACATACTCATTCCTGACAGTATATCACAGATGCCAAATAAATGCAAATTCAAAGCCGTCCGGAACTGCCTTTCCCCTATTATGCCAAATTTATCCGTTAAATGCAATAGAAACCTGCTCATTCATGAAAAATTTAGAATCTTTTCAGAATATTTTCAGCCTTTTCCGGGGATGCTGAGAGCCGGGAGGTGTTTGACCCATGAAAAATCGAAGCCGAATTCTGTCCCTCGCCTTGTCTCTGGCGGGACTGGCATTATATTCCGTCCTGCTTCTGACCTGGCAGCGCCAGTCTCTCCTGCCCGCCCATTTCCCCGTGTTGCAGCAGACCGCCGTCTCCCAGTCCCAGGACGAGGAGACCGTCCCCTCTCCCTGGATGCTTCAGTCGGTGGACGGAGAAATATGCATCCTCCGGGAGGGAGAGATCATCCTCCATACCGGCGTCTCCGTCGCTCTGCTCCCTCTGCAGGATCGTCAGGCTCTGGAGGCGGGTATCCCGGCAGAGGATCAGCAGGCGCTGACGGCACTGCTGGAGGATCTCAGTTCCTGAGCAGTATTTTATATGTTTTGCACAGTCTTGCCTCCGGTCTGTCCGGTTTCCTTCAGCAGAATACCGTCAAAACGCTGTTTTTGGACGAATCCCAAAAATTGAACGGTCGTGCCTCTTGCTTTTTTCCTGGCAACAGGGTACAATAGGGGCATGAAACAGAAAGGCCGGTGAGTTCGCATGGGCGAGGAGTTCGAGAGTACGTTTATTACCCTGACCGATGAGGACGGGAACGAGATCGAGCTGGAATATCTGGATACCGTGGAGTACAACGGCTCCGTCTATATGTCCTTCTTCCCCACCATCCCCGAGGACGAGGCAGAGACCGCCGAGGACAACGATGATTACGGCATGATCATCCTCCGGGTCGTCTCCGACAACGGCGAGGAGGAGGAACTGGTCACCATCGAGGATGAGGATGAGCTGAACGCCGTCTATCAGCTGTTTATGGAGTCTATGTTCGAGGACGAAGAGGAGGGCTCCTCTGAGGACGAGGACCGAGGCTGACCCTAAGTCACCCGCGCCCTGCCCGGTGCGTGATGGCCCATATTTAAACCCACAATTCAAATACGGGATGCACCTCTCGACTGGTGGTTTGCAGGCCTCCCTGCGCCGTTTGCGCCGGAAGTTGGAAGCAGCAAAGCCAGGCGGAAGCGTCCCACCTGCCATTCTGTGCAGGTTTGAACTGGGTCACACGGCCACGGCGGGGCTTATCCGAAAATACGGCGTCCGGCAATGCACAGCGGTGCGTTGTCGGGCGCCTTTTCTATATTGTCCTGTATTCAACCTGATTCCCATAGAATTCAGAAGAATTCAGGTTCTATCCTGTTGCATCTGACCTGAAAACGATTTACTATATTCTCAGAGGAAGGTGCTGCAATATGTCGAACCGAAATCACAGAAAACATCACTCCAATCTGATCCCTTACCTGCTGATCTTTGCGGTAGTGCTGGGCGGCCTGGCCCTGACCGCAGTTAAATTCTGGGACTATACCCAGGGGGACACCACCTCTAACGCCATCGTCAACACCGTTCCCTCAGATGATACAGAACGTCAGAATATCAAAGATGCAGCTGACCAGGCGGCCCGGGAGGCCGCAGAGCGGGCCGACCAGTCAGAGCAGACAGCAGAGGACGACACAGACGCGGAGCCGTCCGGAGAGAACAGTCAGTCTCAGGCGGAGGCAGAAGCCTCAACCGCAGAGGACAGTTCCCAGGCGGAACCGGAGAGCGGCGACACGGAGTCGGAGGAGACAGGCAATGTCACAGGAGAGGATACGTCAGAGCCTGTCACGCCAGAGGAGACCGCTTCTGAGTGGGAAAACAGCACTGAGACAGAAATTGACCCAGAGGCAGATACCGACGCTCCTTCTCCAGTTCTGACCACAGACGAGGCCGCTCAGGTGCTTCTGGATGGCATGACCCTTCACGAAAAGGTCTGTCAGCTGTTCATCGTCACCCCGGAGGAGCTGACGGGCATCTCCGGCACTGCCACCGTGGGTGGGGCCACTACCCAGGCCGCGCTCCAGGACTACCCGGTAGGAGGGATAGTCTACTTTGCAGGAAACATTCTCACCCAGGACCAGTGTACCGCCATGATCGAAAGCACTCAGAGCTACAGTGAGCTGGGGCTGTTCATCGCCGTAGACGAGGAGGGCGGAACGGTGGCCCGGATCGGGCGAAATTCCGCCATGGGGACCACCTCCTTCCCCAATATGGCCACCGTCGGTGCTCAAGGAACCGGCGCCGCCTATAACGTGGGGCTGACCATCGGCAGCGAGATCACACAGTTCGGCTTTAACCTGGACTTTGCCCCGGTGGCCGACGTGAACACCAACCCGGACAACCCGGTGATCGGCAGCCGTGCCTTCAGCAGCGATGCGGCGGAGGCGGCGGAACTGGTGGCCTCGGCGGTCCAGGGCTTCCGGGACGGGGGCATTCTCTGCTGTCTGAAGCACTTCCCCGGACATGGGGACACCGCCACCGACTCCCACTACGGTCTGGCGGAGACGGCTAAGACTTTGGATGAGCTGCGGGAGACGGAATTTCTCCCCTTCCAGGCAGGCATCGACGCCGGGGCAGAGCTGGTCATGGTAGGGCATATCTCCACCCCCAACATCACCGGGAACAGCGTCCCCGCCTCTCTGTCGTCCTACATGGTCACGGATATCCTTCGGGGCGAGCTGGGCTTTGACGGGCTGGTGGTCACCGACTCTCTCTCCATGGAGGCCATCACTGACCAGTACGGCTCCGGTGAGGCAGCCGTTCTGGCGGTGCAGGCGGGGGTGGACCTCCTGCTGATGCCGGAGGACCTGTCCGCCGCCGTCAGCGCCCTGGAGGGCGCTGTGGGGGACGGTACCCTCACCGAGAGCCGTATCGACGAGAGCGTGCTGCGCATTCTCACAGTCAAGCTGGAGTGCGATATCATCGACATCAACAGCGTGAGCTGACAAAAAGCAGACAAACGGCCGGGCCTTCATTGGCCCGGCCGTTTGTCGCTGTATGGGGCGTCCGCTCAGCGGCGGCGCTCAAATTCCTGGAAGAACTGGTTGTGGATGACTTGAACGGCATAGTCCGCATCCTTCTCATCCACCAGGACGGAGACCTTGATCTCGCTGGTGGAGATCATGTTGATGTTGATGCCTGCATCGTACAGGGCCTCAAACATGGTGGCTGCCACGCCGGGGCTGTTGATCATGCCGGCGCCCACGATGGAGACCTTGGCACAGTGGTCGTTGACCTCGATGCGGTCAAAGCCCAGAGCAGGGGCGTGACGCTCCAAAATTTCCTGGGCGCGTTCCAAATCGGAACGGGCCACAGTGAAGCTGATGTCCTTGGTGTCCTCCCGGCCAATGGACTGGAGGATGATATCCACGTTGATTTTTTCCCGTGCCAGCAGAGAGAAGATCTGGAAGGCCACGCCGGGCTGGTTGCTCAGGCCCACCAGGGCCAAACGGGCGATATTTTTATCCTTAGCCACACCGCTGATGTGAGACTTTTCCATGGTTTTGACGACCTCCTTGACTTTGGTACCGGGATTCCCGGAAAAACTGGAGAGTACCTCCAGGTTCACTTTGTACTTCTTTGCCATCTCCACCGAACGGTTGTGGAGTACCTGAGCGCCCAGGGTCGCCAGCTCCAGTATCTCGTCGTAGGTGATCTCATCCAGCTTCTTCGCATCCTTTACCAGCCGGGGGTCGGCGGTATAGACGCCGTCCACGTCGGTGTAGATCTGGCAGATGTCGGCGTGGAGAACGGCGGCCAGGGCCACAGCAGAGGTGTCAGAGCCTCCCCGGCCCAGGGTGGGCACGGCGTCAAACCGGTTGAGGCCCTGGAAGCCCGCCACCAGGACGATTTTCCGCTGACCCAGCTCGGCAGCTAAGCGGTCCTTGTCGATGCGGGTGATGCGGGCGTCCCCGTAGTTCCGGTTGGTCTTCATCCCCACCTGCCAGCCGGTGAGGGAGATCACCGGGAAGCCCAGGGCCTCGATGGCCATGGCGCACAGGGAGATGGAGACCTGCTCTCCGGTGGACAGGAGCATATCCATCTCCCGCTTGGAGGCCCGGGGGTTGATCTCCGCCGCCTTCTCCAGCAGGTCGTCGGTGGTGTCTCCCTGGGCGGACAGGACGGCCACCACGTCGTTGCCCGCCTGATAGGTCTCTGTGATGATACGAGCCACATTGCGAATGCGCTCGGCGTTGGCGACAGAGGTGCCACCAAATTTCTGAACGATCAGTCCCATAGAGATGGGTCCCTCCCAATCTTCAAATCAAACTCTTTTTGTCATTTTATGTCCGGCGACCGTCGGCCGTGCCGTCAGTCCAGCACCCGATAGAGGGCCTTGACCTCCCGGCCGGAGAGCAGCGCCTTCACCTCAGCCGGGGTCATGGAGGCCTCCGTCAGCCAGGCGCTCTCCTCCTCCGTTTGCTGGGCCGTCAGGCGACGGGCCTGAGCCACTTGCTCACTCCCGGCTACACGGGCATACCAGCGGCTGGAGACCTCCTCCACGGAGTAGACCACGTCGGGGCCGCCCTGTTCCCAGCAGTTGCTCTTGAGGTAGCACATATGCTTGGCGGCGTCCATCACGTCGCCTACCACGGCGGAGGCAGTGGGCATTTTGCCCGCTCCCTGACCGTAGAACATCACATCGCCGATGGCGTCACCCACCACAGAGATGGCGTTGAACACCCCCTCTACGTTGGCCAGAGGGGACTCGTCGGACACCAGATGGGGAGCCACATAGGCGCAGACCCGGTCATCGCTCTCCCGGCGGATGGCCCGGCCCAGGAGCTTGATCTTCATTCCGGCGCTCCGGGCATAGTCCACGTCAGCCAGGGTGATGGAGGTAATGCCCTCGGTAGGTACCTGGTCCGGGGAGATTTGGCGGCCAAAGGACAGAGAAGCCAGAATACAGATCTTCCGGCAGGCATCCTGGCCCTCGATGTCGGCGGCGGGATTGCGCTCGGCATATCCGTTGGCCTGGGCCTCCTTCAAGGCATCTTCAAAGGACAGCCCCGCCCGGATCATCCGGGTGAGGATATAGTTGGTGGTGCCGTTGAGGATGCCGGTGATCTGGGTCAGCTCGTTGGCCGCCAGGCAGGTGCGGATGGGCTTCAAAATGGGGATGCCTCCGCCCACGCTGGCTTCGAACAGATAGGAGACGTTTTTCTTCTTGGCCAGCTGCATCATCTCATAGCCATGAGTCGATACCAGCCCCTTGTGGGAAGTGACAACGCTCTTGCCCGCCATCAGCGCCCGCCGGGTGAACTCCCGGGCGATGGTAGCCCCGCCGATGGTCTCCACCACGACCCCCACTGTGGGGTCGTTCTCGATGATGGAGAAGTCGTGGATCACCCGGTCCGCAAAGGGGCTGTCCGGGAAATCCCGCACATCCAGAATGTATTTCAGGGCGATCCGATTGGATACCTTCTCCGAGATGTGCCGCCCGTTTTTCTCAATGACCTCTGCCACGCCGGAACCCACCGTTCCGAAGCCCAGAATCGCTACGTTTACCATGTCTCCACTCCTTCTCCTATCGCCGGCCAGCTCAGCCCGCCAGAATTTCCAGTTTCACCACACCGTCCTGCCCCTCGAGCGTCCGCACCAGCGTCTCCGGGTCGTCCTTCATGCCGGAGATCTCCGCTCCCACCGTCACTGCCGCCACGCCGTCTGTGGGGATGGACTGGTTGATGGTGAGAATATTTGCCCCGGATGCGGCAAAGATATTCAGGATGGCGGAGAGCACCCCCGGCTCGTCCCGGAGCATCACCTGGAAGGTAACGATGTGTCCGCTGAGCATATCGTTGAAGGGCCGCACTGCATCCTTGTATTTGTAGAATGCGCTGCGGCTGATGCCCGCCAGCTTTGCCGCCTCGTTGACGGTGGTGGCCTCCCGAAGCTCCAGCGCCTGCTTGGCTCTTGCCACCTTCAGATAGATCTCCGGCAATGCCTGGGCCTCCACAATAAAATATTTCGGCGTCTTGGACATCTCTGAGGCTCCCTTCAAAAACATTTGTCCGCCTATTGCGGTCATTTCAGCGTGTTTCCTATCATATCATACCGGTCATTCCTTTTCAACCTTGTTTTTTCATTTTGTCGATTTGACAGAAAGGGCGGGAAATCACCATGAATTCCATGTGGGACTTACCCAAAACCGGGCTGCTCCTGCTGCTGGGACTGCTCCTGCTCTTGAGCGGTACCGTGCGGGGCATCCTGCTGCCCTTCGGGGCCGGACTGCTGCTGGCTGCCTGGTCAAACCGTCCTGTCTCCCGTCTGGAGGAGCATCTCCCCCGTTGGCTCGCCGCCCTGATCGTCCTGACTGTCAGCGGCCTGCTGGGCCTCTGTCTGCTCAGCTTGGTCGCCGTCCGTCTGTGGCGGGATATCCCTGCCGCTCTGGGACAGTTCACCGAAACAGATGACCTCTGGGACAAGCTGGAATCGCTGTCGGCACGGCTCCCCTTCTTTCTGGGAGACGTTTCGACCTGGCTTGTCCGGCAGCTTCGGACGCAGGGGAGCGCCCTGGGGGAGCAGATGACCGCCACCCTGGCAGAGGCCGCTGCCGGCTGGGCCGCCAGATTGCCCGGGTGGCTCTTTGCCCTGGGTATCACCCTCCTGGCCGCCTTCTACGCCGCCGCCGACTGGAAACGGGTCAGACGAGCCTTGATACTACTGCTCCCTCAAAGACGGTTACCCGCCGTCCGGCGGCTTGTCAGGCGGGGCAAAGAGGGCGTTGCAGGCTGGCTCCGGGTGCAGGGGCGGCTCATGGGAATCACCTGGCTGGTACTGACGGCAGGGCTTTGGCTGCTGGGGGTGTCCGGCGCCTGGCTGGTGGCTCTGGCCGTCGCCCTGGCCGACGCCCTTCCGGTGCTGGGGACCGGACTGTTTCTCCTGCCCTGGGCGGGATTTGCCCTGTTGCAGGGAGACGTGAGGACGGGGCTTGGCCTGGTCGCTCTGTGGGGCATCTCCTCCCTATGCCGGTCGGTGCTGGAGCCGCGCCTGCTGGGGCGGCAGTCCGGCGTCTCTCCCCTGTTCTCCCTGCTGGCCCTCTACGCCGGGTTCAAACTGTTCGGGGCAACGGGTCTGATTTTGGGGCCGGTTCTGCTGTCTGTGGGGATGGAGGCGCTGAAGAAAGACGACAGCACGTCTTCTCAGACGCCATAGGGCAAAAGAGACAGCGGCTCAATCGATGAGCCGCCGTCCCTATATGTACTGTTTTACAGCTCGTCGATCACCCGGAACAGCTCGTCTACAAGCCGGTCCTCGGGGATCTGCTTGCCGATGATCTCCCCATGACGGAAGAGGAAGCCCATGCCGTCGCCCCCGGCGATGCCCACGTCGGCGGCGGAGGCCTCCCCCGGTCCGTTGACCACACAGCCCATGACCGCTACGGTGATGGGCTTGTTCACCGTTTTCAGACGCTCCTCCACCTGGTTTGCCAGGGGAATCAGGTCGATGCGGGTGCGTCCACAGGTGGGGCAGGAGATCAGGTTGGGGCCATCCTGCCGGAGTCCGGCGGCCTGCAAAATGCGCTTGGCGGCCACCACCTCCTCACAGGGGTCCGCGGTCAGCGTCACCCGTAGGGTGTCGCCGATGCCCATAGCCAGCAGACCACCAATGCCCATGGCAGACTTGATAACTCCCATGGTAGGAGTCCCCGCCTCGGTGACGCCCAGGTGGAGAGGATAGTCGCTCCGCTCGCTCATCAGCCGGTAGGCGGCCATGGTGACGGGTACGCTGGAGGATTTCAGGGAGACGCAGATGTCGTCAAAGTCGCACTCGTTGAGCAGACGGATGTGTCCAAAGGCGGACTCCACCAGGGCCTCCGGGCAGACCTTTCCGTACTTGGCCAGCAGCGGCTTTTCCAGACTGCCCCCGTTGACCCCGATGCGGATAGGGATGCCCTTCTGACGGCAGGCGTCCGCCACCGCTTTCACCCGTTCCTTGTCGCCGATGTTCCCCGGATTGATGCGCACCTTGTCCGCTCCGGCGGCGATGCACTCCAGGGCCAGGCGGTAGTTGAAGTGGATGTCCACCACCAAGGGAATGGAGATACGCTCCTTGATGGCGCCGATGGCATGGGCCGCCGCCATGTCGGGGACCGCCACCCGGACGATCTCGCAGCCTGCGGCCTCCAGGCGGTGGATCTGATCCACCGTGGCCTCCACGTCATCGGTGTGGGTGGAGCACATGGACTGAATCGACACCGGCGCTCCGCCGCCGACCGGGACATTGCCCACCATGATCTGTTTTGTCATTTTCTCTCGCCCCTTCTCGTCTAAGCGTCTAAGGCTTATGTGATGATTTTATACACGTCGTTGATGGCCACGGCCCCCGCCAAAATCAGCAGCAGCACCAGGCCCACAAAGTGGACCGCGCCCTCAAACCGCTCTGGGATCTGCCGCCGGAACAGAAGGGTACACAGTCCGTTGAGCAGCAGGAAGAACACCCGGCCCCCGTCCAGAGCTGGCAGAGGGAGCAGGTTCATCACCGCCAGGTTGACGGCGATAAAAGCGGAGAAGTAGAGGATATTCTCCATGGCCGCCGCCATGGTGGCGGAGGCCTCTCCCACCTCGCTCATGGTCTGGACAATGCCCACCGGCCCGGACAGGTCGCTGAATCCCGCCTGTCCGGTTATCAGCATCTCCAGGCTCCAGAACACGTTGCGGACAAAGTCCACCGTGGTATACCAGGCCAGTTGGAGCCGGTCGCCTATCCCCGCCTCCTGAACGGTGAAGTACAGGCCGTACATCGTCACCGTCTCTCCGTCCACCACATACTCCCGGGGCACCAGGGCCAAGTCCTCCTGGACGAGAATCTCCCCGTCCCGTCGGACGGTGACGTCCACCGTGTCGGCGTCTTCCAGGGTCAGGATGGTGGAGATATCGCTGGTGAGCAGCACCTGCCGTCCGTTGATGGCCACGATCTCGTCTCCTACCATCAGGCCGTCCTCCCCCTCCAGGGGGAAACCATCCACAAAGTCGGAGAGTACCGGGGCGGTGTAGGCAGTCACAGACGCATAGAGACAGACCACGATGATCAGCCCCGTGAGAAAGTTGAATGCCGCTCCCGCCACCAAGATGAGGAATTTTTTCCAGCCCGCCGCACGGCTGAACGCCCGTTCGTCGTCGCTGTCTCCGTCCTCCCCCTCCATGGCGCAGAAGCCGCCGATGGGGAGCAGACGCAGGCTGTACTGGGTCTCTTTTCCCTGCCGTTTCCAGATGAGCGGCCCCATGCCGATGGAGAACTCGTTCACCTTCACGTTGCAGGCCTTGGCGACGATGAAGTGTCCAAACTCGTGTACGGCAATGAGCAGTCCGAACAGAATGATACAGATAATGACATAGACGATATACATACGCGCTGAGCTCCTCCAAATGGGTATGTGCTTCTGTTACAGGGTCCTTCTCCGGGAGAAGCCCTCCGCCACCGCGTTCCGGGCGGCAGCATCCGCATCCAGAATCTGTTCCAAGGTGTCCGCCGGACCCACGGGGACGCTGTCCATGGCGTACTCCACCAGGTCGGCGATCTCCAGGAACCGGATGCGGTCCTGGAGGAACAGAGCTACCGCCGCCTCGTTGGCGCCGTTGAGGATGGCGCAGGCGCTTCCCGGCTGACGGGCGGCCCGCAGCGCCAGGGGAAGACAGCGGAAGGTGTCATAGTCCAGCTCGGCAAAGGTCAGTGGCGGGCAGTGCAGCAGGTCAAGCTCCCCCGCCACGGCGGCGCAGCGCCGGGGATAGGTCAATGCGTACTCGATGGGCAGACGCATATCCGGCACCCCCATCTGAGCCAGCACTGCATTATCACAGTATTCCACCATGGAGTGGATAATGCTCTGCCGGTGGACGGTGATGGCGATCTTTTCCGGGGGCATATCGTACAGCCGCATGGCTTCGATAAATTCCAGTCCCTTGTTCATCAGCGTGGCGGAGTCGGTGGTGATCTTTGCCCCCATGGACCAGTTGGGATGCTTCAGGGCGTCCGCCCGGGTGACGTGTTCCAGCTCCGCCCTACTCTTGCCAAAGAATGGCCCACCGGAGGCGGTCAGGATGAGCCGCTTCACCTCGCCCCGGTCCCGGTTGCACTCCAGGCACTGGAACAGGGCGGAGTGCTCCGAGTCCACCGGGACGATCTCTGCCCCGCTCTCCCGGGCGGAACGCATGACCAGCTCACCGGCGCAGACCAGGGTCTCCTTGTTGGCCAGAGCGATGCGCTTTTTCTCCCCGATGGCGGCCAGGGTGGGCCGCAGGCCGATCATCCCCACCACCGAGGTAATGACGGTGTCCGCCTCCGGCAACGTGGCCGCTTCGATGAGTCCCTCCATACCGGAGGCCACCCGAACCGGAGTGTCGGCCAGACGAACCTTCAAATCCTTCGCCGCCGCCTCATCGTAGGCCACCGCCAGTTGAGGGTGAAATTTTCTCGCCTGCTCCTCCAGCAGAGCCACGCTGGAGTTGGCCGTGATTGCCCCTACAGACATTCCACAGGCGGCAATCACATCCAGAGACTGCCGCCCGATGGAGCCTGTGGAACCCAGCAGAGAAATTGTCGGCATTGGTTTCCACTTCCTTATTTCGAGGCATTACCGCATAAATGCGTCTGCGACATCTGGCGGCTATTTTGCGCCAGAAATGCGTTTGCAAAAGCTTGACGTACATCCAGTACGCCTGCGCTTTTGCACCTTTTTCTGGCGCAAAATATCTCTCCATCTGCTCTTGCCGATTTATACGGTGACGCCTTAAGTTATTTTCTACAATGACAGAAAACTCCTTCCCTGTCAACCGGTTTTCTGTAAATCTTTGGTGAACGTTCGGTCATCCGAACTGGAAAAAGGGCAAAATCTGCACCATCACCGCCGTCAGCGGTGCGCAAAAGATGACGCTGTCGAACCGGTCCAGTACACCGCCATGGGCCAAAAACAGCTTTCCATAGTCCTTGATGGCAAACTGCCGCTTGATATAGGAGAAGGCCAGGTCGCCGAACTGGCTCACCACGCTGCCCAGCAAGCCGTACAGGACGAACACCCACAGGTTGGGCATCACGCCCGTCGCCACCCGTACCACGATGCCGTCGATCATACAGGCCAGCACCGAGCCCAGCACACCGCCAATGGCACCTTCCACCGTTTTTTTCGGGGAAAGCACCGGGGCCAGCTTCCGCTTGCCGAAGAACATCCCCACAAACAGGGCAGCCCCATCGCTGCAAAAGGCGGAGACGAAGGGCAGGAGGATATAGTAGCGGTAATGCTCCAGATCCGTCAGCAGCAGCAGTGCGGAGAGCATGGCAGGCAGGGCCACTGCTCCCATGAGACACGCGCCGATGTGCCCCAGCGTCACCGTCTCGTGGGTCTTGAAGGCCACCGAGAACAGGATGATGAGATAGACCAGCAGTCCGCCCATCCCGGCGGCGCTGTTGCAGTCAAAATAGAACCAGAGGGGCACCAGAAAGGCCATTACCATGGAGGCGTACAGCATGGAGCGGTATTTAATATAGCCTGTCGCCCCCAGCAGCTCATAGGCTCCGAGGGCAGAGAGGATGCTCAGCGCGACCGCCAGCCAAATCACCGGGCAGGCCAGAATAATGACCACGATCAGCGGCACACCCACCCAGGCGACCAGTAATCGGCTTGCCATTTCATACACCTCCAAATCGTCTGGATCGCTTCTGATAGGCGGAAATGGCTTTCAAAAGCTCCTCTTTGGTAAAATCAGGCCAGAGCACGTCGGTAAAATAGTACTCGGAATAGGCGGACTGCCACAACAGGAAGTTGGACGTGCGTATCTCGCCACTGGGACGGATGATGAGGTCAGGGTCAGGCACACCGGCGGAGTACAGCCGGTCGGAGATGTCCGCCTCGGTGATGGTATCAGGGTCCCTCCCCTCCCGGACACATTCCGCCGCAAGGGCGCGGGCCGCCCGGGTGATCTCGTCCCGGCCGCCGTAGTTCAGGCAGATATTCACCTGGCACCCTTCGTAATGGGTGGAGATCTCCCGGGTGCGCTGGCACAGCTCCCGCAACTCCGGGGTCAGAGGGGTCAAGTCTCCGAAGAAGGCCATCTTTACCCTGTCCCGCTCCATCTGGTCAATGGCCTCCAGGAGGTATTTTTTCAACAGGTCCATAATGGCCTCCACCTCGTTGGCGGGGCGCTTCCAGTTCTCCGTGGAGAAGGCGTAGACCGTCAGGTAGTCCAGCCCGATCTCCTTGGCATAGGTGGCAATGGTGCGAAAGGTCTCCGCACCTGCGGCGTGTCCGGCGGTGCGGGGCAGGCCCCGTTGCTTTGCCCACCTGCCGTTACCGTCCATTATGATAGCGACGTGCCGGGGCAGAGCGTCAAAGTCCACCGTATCCGCCCCCTGGGGCGATTTCCAGAACAATGGCATAGTGTGTACCAATCCAATCGTAATTCGTTATTCAGGGACGCAAGCTCCTCCTGCTGTCGTCTGGCGGCAGGGCGATCACACGCTCATCAGTTCCTTTTCCTTCTCGGCAGTCAGACCATCGATCTTCTTGCAGTAGTCGTCGGTGAGCTTCTGGACATCCTTCTCCAGATCCTTCACGTCGTCCTCAGTGAGTTCGCCCTTCTTCTTCTGGCTCTTCACCTTGTCCATGGTGTCCCGGCGGATATTGCGGATGGCCACCTTGCCCGCCTCGCCGTACTTGCGCACCTGCTTGGTCAGGTCCCTCCGTCGCTCCTCCGTCAGCTGTGGGAAGGTCAGGCGGATAATGCGCCCGTCGTTCTGGGGATTGATGCCCAAATCAGAGGTGTTGATGGCCTTCTCGATGGCTTTGAGCAGGGTCCTGTCCCAGGGCTGGATGGTCAGCTGACGGGGGTCAGGAGAAGCGATGGTCGCCACCTGGCTCAAAGGGGTGGGAGTGCCGTAATACTCCACCGTGATGCGGTCCAGGACGGCGGCGTTGGCTCGGCCGGCCCGGACAGAGGCGAAGTCCGACTGGACGGAGGAGACGGTCTTTTTCATGCGCTCCTCTGCGGTTTTTGTGATCTCGTTCATGCAGGTTCCTCCTTTGTTTTGGGGTATGTTAGTTGACGACGGTGCCGATCTTCTCGCCCAGGACCGCCCGCTTGATGTTCTGGGGGTCCTTCAGAGCGAAGAGCAGCACAGGAATTTTGTTATCCATGGAGAGAGATGTGGCAGTGAAGTCCATGACCTCCAGATGCTGGGCCAGGACCTGATCATAGGAGATGGAGTCGTACTTGACCGCCTTGGGATCGATGTGGGGGTCTGCGTTGTATACACCGTCGATATTCTTGGCCAACAGAATGATGTCCGCGTCGATCTCCGCCGCGCGGAGGACCGCCGCCGTATCGGTGGAAAAGAAGGGATTGCCGGTGCCGCAACCAAAGATGACCACTCTTCCCTTCTCCAGATGCCGGATGGCCCGGGAGCGGATATACGGCTCAGCGATCTGCTTCATCTCAATGGCGGTCTGTACACGGACCTCCACCTGCTTCTGCTCCAGCACATCCGCCAGCGCCAGGGCGTTGATAGCGGTGGCCAGCATGCCCATATGATCCGCCCGCACACGGACCATGGACTCGCCGCCGTCCTTCTTCCCTCTCCAGACATTGCCGCCGCCGACGACCACGCCCACTTGGACGCCCATGTCCACACATTCCTTGATCACGTCACAGACCTGTCCGATCACGTTGAAATCCAGCCCTCTGGATGCGTCTCCGGCAAGGGCCTCTCCGCTGATCTTCAGCAGGATGCGCTGATACTTTGGCTTGTCCATGAAATGCTCCTCCTTGATTTGTTCATCACTGTACGGAGGCTCGGACACAGCCCGCCCCACTGTACTAAAAGCTATTTTAATCCATTTTATCCATTTTGCATAGGGGTTTCAAAAAGATTTTCCCGCCCGCGCTCCTTTTTCTGCCGTATTTTCCTCCCGATTTCGACAAAATTCGGCAAAGGCTCTTTTCTTTTGGCAAAAACTGTGGTAATATTTTGAACGGAAATGACATCACACAGCAAAGCCGGTGATCCTTTGGAGAGAGAAAAGCCTTCCCATCTGGCCCCTGAAGAGTCCCCCTCTGTGGGCGGCGTTTTCCTGCGGGGCGTCCGTATCCTGCTCATTGTCGCCATTGCAGTGCTTCTGGTCGGCCTGGTCTGGCTCTTTACAGAATATGCTCAGCTGCCTGCCGCCGCTGCGGACAGCGATGCCGCGGAAGACGTTGGCTCCGATGACCAGCTTCTGGCTAACGCCGCCGCCCAGGACAGCCTGACCGCCGCTCTGGCAGAATCTGCCGCCGAGACCGCTGCCGAGGCCAACGTCCCCACTGTTCTGGACGATCTGGGCTGGGTGACGGTGGATCTGATCCCGGTCAACGAGTACTCCCGCCCCGGCGACGCTCTGGATGGCGTCAACGCCATTGTCATCCACTATACCGGCAACCCCGGCACCACCGCCCAGCAGAACCGGAACTACTTCGCCTCTCTGGCGGAGACGGGGGAGGATTCGGTAAGCAGTCACTTCGTCATCGGCACCGACGGGGAGATCATTCAATGCATCCCTCTGGACGAAAAATCCTATTGTAGCAACGACCGCAACCATGACACCATCTCCATCGAGTGCTGTCACCTGGACTCCACCGGGGAGTTCACCCAGGAGACCATCGATTCTCTGGTGAAGCTGGTGCAGTATTTAGTGGACTGCTACGGCCTGGACGAGGACGGGGTCATCCGCCACTACGATGTCACCGGAAAGCTCTGTCCTTACTACTACGCCACCAACGAGGACGCGTGGCTGGAGCTGAAGGCCCTGTTCTTCCCGGGCTAACGAGAAACCCTACATAACAGCTTGCCCTTCTGTCAGCGATGACAGAAGGGCATTTTTCTAAGCTGTGGGACCGTTTGACTGCAACCTGGCAAGGGCCGCATCGATGGCCTGGTAGGCCGTCTCCGGCGTCTGGGCCGTCTGTACCGCCTGTTCCATTGGGCAGGAGCCGGTATTCGTTCGGTTTCGGATTCCCGGGGTCAGGGCATTCCAGGAGGCCCGGATGCCGTGCTCCTCCAGCACCTGACGGCCGCCCTCGCTCATGAGTGCGCCGTAGACGGCCCTTACCCCCATCAAAACATAGAGGAATGCCGCCGCACGGCCCACCACCCGGTCCGCCGCTGAACAGCCCCGGAGGTCGGTGCCCTGGCGGAGCCAGTCCATCAGGGGATAGACGCCCCGCTCTGTCCGGGAGAAGGTCTCCCCTCCCCGGCACAGGACGCAGGTATATCCCCCCTGCTCCAGCGTCAGTCGGGCATTTTCCAGATCAGTTTTCATTCCCGTCCAGGCGCTCCACCCGGTAGACGGTCAGGGGGAGCAGCGTCCACTGGAGTACTAGACCGAAGACGCCCGCAGAGATGCTGGTCCAGATGGTGGCGATGTTGACCCCCTCATAGCCAAAGGCGTTGACCGCCAGCAGGATAGCCACTGCCCGGACGGCCCGGCCGGAGACCTGAGCGATGAGCACCTTGGCGATGGTGGGCATACGGCTCTCCCGGAGCAGGCCTGCCACCAGGCCATAGGTGAACAGCTCGATCATCATAAAGGGCAGCATGACTGCGCCGGGCATGCCGGTGAGGGCTAAGCTCACCACCGGCCCCAGCAGGCCGGAGATCGCCCCGGCGTAGGGACCTGCCAGCAGGCCCACCAGCAGGATGGGCAGGTGCATGGGCAGGAAGGTCTCGCCCAGAGAGGTGCCCACGCCGGAGACGGCGCCAAGGACGTGGAAGATTTGGGGGACGACCACTGCGCCCACGATGGCGGCCACGGTGGCCAGAGTCTGGGCCTTGACGGACAGACGGGGCTTGGTCAGGGTCTGAGAAGCTGCGTTTTGCATGGTGTTTCTCCTTTCACACGGTCGAATGGTGGTTATTCGAATTCCCGGGCTACCGTTTCCAGCAGCTGACGGATGGGCAGGTGCTGAGGGCAGGCCGCCTCACACTTGCCGCACTTGATACAGTCGGAGGCCTTTCCCCGCTGGGCGGTATAGACCCTGTAGTAGAAATCGGCGTTCCAGTTGCGATAGATCTGCTTGTTGTTCATGCAGGCAAACAGGCTGGGGATGGGAATGTGCATAGGGCAGCCCGCGACGCAATACCGGCAGGCAGTGCAGGGGATGGTGTTCATCTCCTTGAGAATGGCGCAGACCTCATTGACGGCCTCCCGCTCCTCCGGGGAGAGGGGCTGGAAGTCCTTCATAAAGCCCACATTCTCCTCCATCTGGACCATATTGCTCATGCCGGAGAGGACCACCAACATCCCCTCGAACCCGGCTGCGAACCGGATGGCATAGCTGGCAGGCTTGCCCGTCCCGTGAGCAGCCAGAGCCTCCAGGGCCTGGTCCGGCAGGTCGGTGAGCTTACCTCCCTTGCACGGCTCCATGACGATGACCGGCTTGCCGTGCTTCCGGCAGACCTCGTAACAGGCCCGGCTCTGCACCGAGGGATCGTCGTAGTCCACATAGTTGAACTGGAGCTGGACCACCTCGATCTGGGGATACTCCGTGAGGATCCCGTCCAAGACGGCGGCGGAATCGTGGAAGGAAATGCCGAAGTGGCGGAGCTTTCCCTCCTCCTTCAGCTCCAGCGCCGTCTCGTAGGCCCTGCATGCCTTGAAATGCTGGAAGTTCCGGGCGTTCTGGGCGTGCATCAGGTAGAAATCGAAATAGTCCACGCCGCAGGCGTCCAGCTGGCTCTGGAAGAAGGGCCGGATATCCTCCTGCTTTTTGAAATATTCGTCTGTGAGCTTGTCTGTCAGGATGTAGCTCTCCCGGGGGTAGCGGCTGGTCAGGCAGGTGCGAAGAGCCGTCTCGCTTTTGCCGTCCAGATAGCCATGGGCGGTGTCAAAATAGTTGAAGCCGTTTTCCAGGAAGGTGTCCACCATTCGGGAAAACTCCTCCAGATCCACCTCGTCCCCCTGCATGGGCAGACGCATACAGCCGAACCCGAATTTCTTTTGAATACGCTCCATATTGACCTCCTCTCTACTGCTCCGGCGACCGCGTCGGAGACAGTTTTTGCTGGGACATTATATCACACAGCCCGCAAAAAAGCAAACAGAGAAAGCCCCCAGCGCAGAGTCGGATCCGATTCTTCAGACTGCGCCGGGGGGGGTGGTCTTTTCAGGCCCGGGACAGGGTCAGACGTCGCCGCCCTGTCCCGGGGAAGGTCGCTTACTTTTTGCCGTCAAAGCGGAGGCGGAGCACCAGCCAGCCCGCTGCGGCCAGGCAGGCGAGCATAGCCACAACGAAGAGGAACAGGTTGCTGCTGTCGCCGGTTTCGGCAGAGCTGCTGCTGGAGCTGGAACTGCTGCTGGAGCCGGAACTGCTGGAGCTGGAGCCGGTGTTGCTGGTGCTGGAGGAGCCGGAGGCCACGGAGCTGCAGGCAATGTAGCAGTCG